>DATENL010000362.1:0-41242 GCA_035275105.1 Thermoleophilaceae bacterium | reverse complement strand
CCGGCGTCCGCGGCCGATCCCGTGGGCCCCCCCTCGCGCCGGCCGCGCCGCGCCGCCGTAGCGGCCGCGTCGGTCGCCTCGATCGGCTTCGCGCTGCTCCGCCGCTGGCGCCGCTAGCGACCGGATGCAACAGGGGCCAGGCCACCTGTTGCGCGCCGGCCAGATGCAACAGGGGCCAGGCCACCTGTTGCGCGGCGACTCCGGGCGGCTAGAGGCGGGCGTCCGCCACCATCGCGGCGAACAGGATCGCCAGGTAGGCGAGCGAGAAGAGGTAGAGGCGGAGGGCCGACATGCGGTCGGCGTGCCGGCTCAGCCGGAGCGCGAGCCACATGAGGATGCCGCCGAGCACGAGCGCGGCCACCAGGTAGATGCCGTCGAACAGGCGCCCCGCGAAGGGGAGCATCGTGACCGTCACGAGCAGCAGCGAGTAGAGGACGATCTGGCGGCGGGTCTCGGCCTCGCCGCGGACTACCGGCAGCATCGGCACGCGGGCGCGCTCGTAGTCGTCCTTCATCAGGAGCGACAGCGCCCAGAAGTGCGGCGGCGTCCAGTAGAAGACGATCGCGAACAGGTAGACGGCGCTGCCCGAGAGCCGGCCCGTCGTGGCCGCCCAGGCGACCAGCGGCGGCACCGCTCCGGCGGCTCCGCCGATGACGATGTTCTGCGGCGTCGTCCGCTTGAGCCACAGCGTGTAGACGAGCACGTAGCCCAGGAGCCCGGCCAGCGCGAGCACCGCGGCGAGCACGTTCACCGTGGTCGCCAGCAGCACGAACGACGCCATGCCGAGCGCCACGCCGTAGACGAGCGCGGCCCGCGGCGACACGCGCCCGGATGGCACCGGGCGGTCGGCCGTGCGGCCCATCATCGCGTCGATGTCGCGATCCAGGTAGTGGTTGATCGCGCCCGCGCCGCCCGCCGACAGTGCGCCGCCCAGGCAGGTCAGGACGACCAGCCCGATCGAGGGCGTCCCGGCCACGTACATCGTCGTGACCGTGGTGAACAGGAGCAGCGACTGAACCTTCGGCTTGGTGAGCGTCCAGTAGTCGCGGACCATCGCCGCGCTCAGGCGCCGCGCGCGCTCGCGGGTGGCGACTCCGGCCTCCATCAGGCGGTCACCGCCTGCACCCGCCGAGCGCCCTCGGGCGCCGGCGCCGGGACGCGGTAGAGCTCGAGGTTCAGCTGCGTGAGCGCCCCCCACATCAGGGTCGCCACCGCGAGGTGGGCCAGGATCAGCAGCTCGTATTCGGTAGCCAGCCATACGTTCAGGGCGCCCAGCACGATCTGCACCGCCACCAGCGCGGCCAGCGCCCAGGCCGCCCGCGTGGCCACCCGCCGTCGCAGCGCCATCACGATCAGCGCCACCACGGCGGCCGTGAACAGGTAGACGAAGACGCGGTGCGTCAGGTGGATGTCCACGAACCTGTTGCTCCCGAACGGCAGGAAGCCGTCGTTGCACGATGGGAACTGCGTACCGCACGCGTGGTGGGCGCCGTCGGCCACGTGCTGGTCGCTGGCGCCGTTGCGCTCGGTCCCCGCCATGTAGCCGCCGGCCACGATCGCGCCGAACAGGAGCGCCTGGGTGGCGAGCGCGTGGCGCCGGAAGCCGGGCCGCGACTCCGCGACCGGGGCATCGGGACGCGTGGACCGCACCACGTACAGCGCGATCGAGAAGAGCAGCATCGCCAGGCCGAGGTGGGCGGCGACGAGCGGCTCGTCGAGGTCCTTCTCGACCGTCGCGGCGCCCAGCAGCGCCTGGGCGAAGATCAGCACCACGCCCGCGACGGTGGCGCGCACCAGCGCCCGGTGCGCCCGATAGCGGCGCCAAGCCCAGACCGCCAGCACGAGCATCTCCACGACGACGATCGACGCCACCGCGCGATGGGTGTACTCGATGGCGGTGTGCAGCGAGAACCCTGGCACGACGTCACCGCGGCAGAGCGGCCAGCCGTCGACCCCGCTCCCGCCCGGCCCGCAGCCCAGCCCGGAGTCGGACACGCGCACGACTCCGCCGAGCACGATCAGCAGGAACGTGGCGGCCGCGGTCCACAGCGCCAGCCGCCGGTACGCGGGGGATGGGGCGGTCACGTCGCGCCCGTGGTGGCGGGCTGCGCGACCGTCTCCTCGCTGCGCCCCGCCCGCGCCACGTCCCGCCGGATGTCCTTCATCGGCTCCACGCTACGGACCCGCGGCACGACGTCGAAGTTGTTCTCGGGCGGCGGCGACTGGGTGAACCACTCGAGCGTGTTCCCCTGCCACGGGTCGTTCCCCGCGCGCTTGCCGTTGCGCACGCTGATGAGGACGTTCACGACGGTGACGAGGATGCCGATCCCGAGGATGAACGAGCCGACCGTGGAGATCAGGTTGAAGATCGGCCAGTCGCCGTGGTCGGGGTAGCGGTAGATGCGCCGGGGCATCCCCTCGAGCCCGAGCGAGTGCTGGATCAGGAAGGTCGTGTTGAAGCCCACGAAGACGAGCCAGAACGAGAGCTTGCCGAGCCCCTCCGAGAGCATCCGGCCCGACATCTTCGGGAACCAGTAGTAGAGGCCGCCCAGGATCCCGAACACGCTGCCGCCGAACAGCACGTAGTGGATGTGCGCCACCACGAAGTAGGTGTCGTTGAAGTACCAGTCGACGGGGAAGATCGCGAGGATCACCCCTGAGATCCCCCCGATCACGAACATCGACAGGAACCCGGCAGCGAAGTAGAGCGGCGTCTTGAACACGATCGTCCCGCGCCACAGCGTCGCGAGCCAGTTGAAGACCTTGATGCCGGTCGGGATGGCGATCGCGAACGACGAGATCATGAAGAAGGCCAGCACCACGTTCGCCGTGGGCGTCGCGAACATGTGGTGCGCCCAGACGAGCATGCTGAGGAAGGTGATCGCCGCGGACGAGGCCGCGATCGCCTTGTAGCCGAAGATCGGCTTGCGCGCGAACACCGGCAGGATCTCCGAGATCATCCCGAAGACCGGCAGGATCATGATGTAGACCTCGGGGTGCCCGAAGAACCAGAACAGGTGCTGCCAGAGCATCGGGTCCCCGCCGCCGGTGTTGTCGAAGAACGCCGTGCCGAAGTGGCGGTCGGTGAGCAGCATCGTGACCGCGGCCGCGATCGCCGGCAGCGCCAGGATCAGCAGGTAGCTGTACACGAGCACGGTCCAGATGAAGAGCGGCATGCGGCCCCACCCCATGCCCTTCGCGCGCATGTTGTGGATCGTCGCCGTGAAGTTGATCGCGCCTAGCAGCGACGAGATGCCCGTGAGGTGGATCAACAGGATCCACGCGTCGATCCCGTTGTCCGGCAGGAACGCGTTGTCCGAGAGCGGCGCGTACGACGTCCAGCCGGCGCTCGGCGGTGTGAAGAAGACGCTCGCGTAGAAGACGATCCCGCCCGCGAGGAAGATCCAGTACGAGAGCGCGTTCAGGCGCGGGAAGGCCATGTCGCGCGCGCCGATCATCAGCGGCACCATGTAGTTCGCGAAGCCGGCCAGCACCGGCACGACGAACAGGAAGATCATCGTCGTGCCGTGCATCGTCACGAGCTGGTCGTAGGTCTTCGGCTCGAGCAGCGTGTTGTTGGGCTGCGCGAGCTGTAGCCGCATCATCAGCGCCTCGACGCCGCCGAGGATGAAGAACAGGAACGTCGTGTACAGGTAGAGGATCCCGATCCGCTTGTGGTCGGTCGTCGTCAGCCACGACGTCCAGCCGGTCGGCCGGTCGGGCACGCCGCGCATCACGACCTCGGGGCGGCCGCCGTTCGCTATCAGCGCCGGCGCGCGCGGGGCGGTTGTCTCGGTCGTGCCCATCGCTACGGACTGCTCTCCCCTCGGATCTGGCGCGTGAGCGACAGCTTGGCCTGCGACTCCTTGATGTCGGCCGCCTGACGCGCGTACCAGGCGCGGTAGCGGTCGGGCGGCAGCGCGATCACCCGCCCGAGCATGTCCGCGTGACCGTCACCGCAGAGCTCGGCGCACTGGCCCTGGTACGTACCCGGCTTGTTGATCCGGAACCAGGTGTCGTTGGTGTGGCCCGGCACGGCGTCCGCCTTGCCGCCCAGGTCCGGGATCCACCACGAGTGCACCACGTCCGAGGACGTGATCCGCAGCGTGACCGTCGTGCCCACCGGCACGTACATGTCCGTGTAGGCGAAGACGCCCGCCTTGCCCGGGTAGTCGTAGCGCCACAGGTACTGCTGCCCGTTCACGTGGATCTGGAGCCCCTTGCCGCCGGGCACCCTCGGCTGGTCGAGCGATGCGAGCTGGATGCCGGCGTCGGCCGTCGCGCCGCCGGCGGCCGAGGCCTCCGGGTCCTTGATGTCGTCGAGGTAGACGAACGTGAGGGCCGCCAGGAGCGTCACGATCGCCGCCGCGCCAATGGTCCAGCCCACCTCGAGCGGCGTGTTGCCGCGGATCTGGGCGGGCTCGGCGCCGCCGCGGCGCTTGCGGAAGCGGATCAGCGAGGTGATCAGGACGCCCTCGACCAGGATGAAGATGAGCGCTCCGATCACGAGCGCGATCGTGTAGAGCGTGTGGATGTCGTCGGCGTTGCGGCTGCCGCCGTCGTGCTCGGGCGCGATGGCGCTTCCGAGCGCCGCCGGGGCGGCGATCAGGAGCAGGGTAAGCGCCCCGAGCACGGCCAGGGGCGCCGCGCTGCGGGGTCTTGGGGACCGGGCGGCTCGCAAGGCGGCCGGATTGTATCTGCGAGGCGGTCTCCGGACCGAACTAGAGCCAGCCCGCCAGGCCGAGCACGAGGGCGGCCGTCACGTCCACGGCCGCCAGCCCGCCCACGACCCGGAGCTGACGCCGCCGGTTGGCGCCCATGTCGTACACCCACGCGGCGATCGCGAAGAAGGTCATGTAGCCGAAGACCACGATCAGCGGCACGAACGGCACGTTCCACCACCAGTAGTGCCAGTGGAAGTAGCCGGTCTCGTGGAGGAAGACCTCGACCAGCACGCAAACCGACGAGAACGCGAACACCAGCAGCAGCCGGTTCGGCACGCCGAGGATCTTCATCCGCGGGTCCGCGGGCAGCTGCTTCACGAACGCGACGCCCGCCACCAGGAACAGAAGCGAGATCTCGATCGTGAGCCCGATCAGGATCAGGTAGCTGGTGTCGCCGGTGACGGCCCAGAGCGGCGCCTCCCCGCTCGCGTGGTAGATCGCCGAGTTCGCTAGCTCGTTGAACCAGTCCATGAGCCAGAACGCGAGCCCGGCGAGCAGGATGTCGAACCGCCGCCGCTCCACCTCGACGGCGTAGACGTAGACCACCAGGCCCAGGAGCGCGACCGTCGACCACTCGAACGTGCTGCCGTCGCGCAGGATCCGCTCGGCCTCGTGGACGTAGTCGGGAACGGCGGCGATCACTTCACGCGCTTCAGCGTCAGCCCGAGCTCCTGTATGCGCAGCTCGCCGTGCGTCGCCTGGAGCGTGACCTTCGTGTGGCGCCGGCCGCCCAGCCGCTGCCTCACGAACGCGCGCCCGAGCAGCCGCTTAGAGACTTCCACGTCGCCGTAGTACTCGCGCGGCACGCCGTCGAGGGCGGCCGAGCGCGGCTGCTGGCGCAGTCCGTCGACGATGTGCAGCTTGAGCGCGAACGGGTGGGGGCCGCCCACACGCAGGCGCGCCGGCGAGCAGTGGACCGAGAACCGGCGCACCTCGATCCGGCCGGCGCGGTAGCGGAGCTCGTGGAGGGGCGGGAGGTCGAGCCGGGAGGTGTCGCGGCGCGGGTTGGGCAGCCGCCGGGCCGCTCCGGGCAGCTTCGCCGCGTGGAAGGCCCACCTGCCGCCGCGCGTGAAGTCCTTCTCCCAGTAGCCGCCGGCGCCGCGGACGCGGAGGGTGCGGTGGAGGAGGTCGCGGCCCACCTTGTGGATCGAGATCGAGCGCGTGATCGGTCCGGGGATCTTCGGCTGGCGCACCCACGGGGCGGCCGGGAGCTGGATCGGCGCGCCGTCGCCCCTGCCGCGCTGGTCCTCGTACGAGTAGTCGAAGAAGAGGTCGTCGTGACCGGAGAGGTCGAAGTCGTAGACCCGCGTGAACATGTCGCCGCGCGGGCCGATAACGAACAGCGCCGACCCGCTCGCCGACAGGTTCACGGCGCGGAACCGGCCTCGCAGCGGCCCGCAGACGCCGTAGCTCTCGTCGAGCGGCAGCCACGGGTCCCAGAAGCCGATCCGCCGGCCGCTGCGGCGTAACGCCCAGATGTGCGAGACCTTGCCGTTGCCGATCGCGTGCCGGTTCCCGGCGGGGTCGGTCCAGTTGCCGTCCTCGATCGGCGAGACGACCGACCACGACCAGGCGGAGATCGCGTCGCGGGGGAGCGCGTAGCCCGGGCCGAGCCAGAACGGCGTGCCCCAGCGCGAGCTCCAGCTGAAGAGCACGCCGGGCTTCGCCGCGTTGTCCATCGTGTAGATCCGCCGTGCGGAGTCGAGCGCGATCATCTCGTCGTCATCCGCCGCGATCGACTTCACGCGCCCGTCGAAGCACGGCGGGAGCGGCATCCGCCGCCACTCCTGGCCGGGCACCTGCGCGTAGATCTGGCCGCGGCGCACGGCGAACGCGTAGTAGCGGTTGAACGTCTCGGTCCTCGTGCGCAGGTACACGCGCGCGGGCAGCAGGCCGTACGGCGCCGCGGGCCACGTGACGGGCAGCGACGCCGGGCCCTCGGAGCCAGCCTGCTCCGGTTGCCCGACCGTGCTCGCCGCGAGCGACTTGCAGCTCTGCTCGCGCACGCCGTCATCGATCGGCCCGGCGGCGGCCGGCCCGGCGGCGACGAGCGCGCACGCGCACGCGATCGCGGCGGCGATGGCCCCCCGTGCCATGCGCCGAGTGTCCCACACGGCTGTGGCGCGCCGCTCCGGCATCGAGTGGTCACTTATGCCGCCTATGACCGGCTTAAGTGACCACTCGACGCGCGGGCCGCCGTTATTGGCGGCTGTTTGCGGTGGCGCGGCCGCCCACGGCGGCGGCAGGCCGCCCACGGCGGGGGCGCGGCCGCCGAGGGCGGGGGCGGACCGAGGGACTACGACCCCGTGAACGCGGCCTCCCGCTTCTCCACGAACGCGCCGACGCCCTCGAGGAAGTCCTCCGTGCGCGCGAGCGCGTGCTGGATCTCGGCCTCGAGGTCGAGCTGGCCGTCGAGGTCGGGGTAGATCATCCGGTTGAGCGCCTGCTTCGAGCCCGCGTACGAGCGCGTCGGGCCCTTGGCGAGCTTCGCCGCCAGCGCCTCCGCCTCGGGCAGCAGCCGGTCGTCGGGGTGGACCCAGTTCACGAGCCCCCAATCGAGCGCCCGCTGGGCGTCGATGCGCTCGCCCAGCAGTGCCATCTGGAACGCGCGCGCCTTGCCGACCGCCGCGGGCACGAACAGCGTCGAGCCGCCGTCCGGCATGAGGCCGATGTTCACGAACGCGAGCCCGAAGTAGGCGGACTCGGCCGCGAGGATCAGGTCGCCGGCCAGCGCCAGCGAGCAGCCGATCCCGACCGCCGGGCCGTTGACCGCCGTGATCACCGGCTTCGGCAGCCGCCGGATCCCGGCGATCGCCGGGTGGTAGACGTGGTGGAGCTCCTTCTTCACGTCGGGGCGCCCGTCCTCGGGGTGCGGGTCGAAGCCGGCCTTCAGGTCGGCGCCCGACGAGAAGCCGCGCCCCTCGCCGGTGATCAGCACCGCGCGCACGTCGTCCTCCGCGGCGGGCCCGGCGATGATGTCCTTCAGCTCCTGGCCGAACTCCGCCGTCCAGGCGTTGAGCGAGTCGGGCCGGTTGAGCGTTATCCGCCCGACCCCGTCCCCGACCTCCCACAGCACCGTCTTGTCGTTCATTCCGGCTCCTCGAATCGCAGTCTGGTGCGGTTAGATTGACCGATGCTGATCGACGCGGTCGAGTGGCTGGGCCACTCGGGCTTCCGCATACGCGCGGGAAGGGCGTCGATCTACGTCGACCCGTACCGCGCGCCGGACGGTCCGACGGCCGACGCGATCCTGATCACGCACGGCCACTACGACCACTTCTCGCCGCAGGACCTCGAGCGGCTGTCCGGCCCCGAGACGACCGTGGTCGCGCCCGCGCCGGTGGCCGAGCGGCTGTCGGGCCAGGTCCGCTCGATCGCGCCCGGCGAGGTGCTCGAGCTCGGCCGGATCGACGTGCGCGCGGTCGCCGCCTACAACACCTCCAAGCGCGACCCGTCCGGCAAGCCGTTCCACCCGCGCGAGGCGGGTTGGGTGGGCTACGAGCTGCGGATCGGCGGCGAGCGGATCTATCACTCGGGCGACACCGACGTGATCCCCGAGATGGACGAGGTCGCCGGCGTGGACGTCGCGCTCCTGGCGGTCAGCGGGACCTACGTGATGACCGCGGGCGAGGCCGCCGAGGCCGCCCGCAGGATCCAGCCGGCCCTCGCCGTACCGATGCACTGGGGCGAGGACATCGGCACCCGCGCGGACGCGGAGTCGTTTGCCGATCTGGCCCCGGTCCCCGTTAGGATCCTGGACAAGGCGTCACGCTGATGGACCGAACGCGAATCGCTCTACGGGAGATGGCTCGGGACGACCCCGAGCTTGCCGCGCGCCTCGTGCTCCAGACGCTGCCGGCGGCCGCCTCGCGGATCCCGCCCCCGCTGCGCTACCAGCTGATGGTCGACGACATCGGCACCTGGGTCGTGAGCGTCGACCACGAGGGCGCCCGCGTGGAGCCGCGCGGCGAGCTGAACGGCGAGCTCGACTTCACGCTGCGCACGGACGCGGCCGGCCTGGCCGCGCTGGCGGCCGGCGCCAGCCCGATGCGGATGATGATCGGCGGCAAGATGCGCATCCGCGGCAAGCGCCGCCGGGCGATGAAGCTGCGCGCCATGTCGGCGGGCGACGACCCGACGCTGGCGGAGGCGCTCGCCGCCGGGGCGCCGCTCGACGTCGACGCGGTGTACCGGTCGCTTGGCTACCTGATCGACCCCGAGTGGACGCGCGGGCACAGCTTCTCGATCGCGTACGAGCTCGGCGGCGACGGCGGCGGCAAGTGGTACGTGCACGTGAACGACGGCGAGCGGGTGCAGGTCACGACCGAGCCGAACGGCGACGTCGCCGCCACCACGCGCGTGTCGGTCGACACCTTCCGCGGGCTCGTGACCGGCGAGATCACGCCGGCGCAGTCGATGCGCGAGCAGCGCGCCGAGATCGACGGCGACATCTACCCGACCGTCCTGGTCGGGCGCTGGATCGAGCGCGCGCAGGGCCGCGACGACGCGGAGCTCGAGCGCGAGAAGCGCCAGCGCGAGGTGCAGGCGCGGCGGGCGGGCTCGTGGGGCGGCGTCGTCGCCACCAACGGATCGTCGCCGCAGACCTCCGGTCCGCTGCCGGTCGAGGGCTCGGACGAGGCCGACCCGGCGATCGCGCCCCCGGGCGGGCGCCGCGCGGGCGGCGACCTGATGACCTACGGCGAGCTGTACGCCCTATGGGAGCGCCAGAACTGGAAGGCGCACGAGATCGACTTCTCCGTCGACCGCGAGCAGTGGGCCACCACGCCCACGGAGGCGCAGGAGAACACCACCTGGAGCCTCGGCGCGTTCTACATCGGCGAGGAGCGCGTGACCGCCGACCTCGCGCCGTTCCTCAGGGCGGCGCCCACCGGCGAGATCGAGGCGTTCCTCGCCACGCAGCTCGTGGACGAGGCGCGCCACGCCGTGTTCTTCGACCGCTTCGGCGCCGAGGTGATGGCGCTGGACGCCGAGGACTTCCGCGGCCGGATGCAGGAGGTCCAGCGGCTGATGCTGCCGCCGTGGTTCGAGGTCTTCGACAACGGACTCCACGACGTTGCCGAGCGGATCAAGGCCAACCCGGACGACCTCGACCTGTTCGTCGAGGGCATCACCACCTACCACCTGATCATCGAGGGGGTGCTCGCCACCACCGGGCAGCGCACGATCCTCAAGTACTCCGAGGACCACGGGCTCTACCCCGGCTTCCAGAAGGGCTTCGGGCTGGTCGAGCAGGACGAGCACCGCCACATCGCGTTCGGCGTGCGCTTCCTGCGCGACGCCGTGGCCGACGACCCAGAGCGCCACGGCGGCACGATCCTGCGCACCGTCGAGCACCTTGCGCCGCGCACGTGTTCGTGCCCGAGTACGCGCCGAGCGCGCGCGAGTTCGTCTCCTACGGCTACCACTCGTCGTTCATCTACGGCTACGCCTACCGCAAGCTCAAGCGGCGGCTCGGCGTGCTCGGCCTCGACTGCCCGCCGCCCGAGGACCTGATGCCCGGCCCGATCGCCTCCGTCGAGGAGGCGCGAGCCGCGGGGATGCCGGTCTAGCAACCGTCGGCCGAGCCGCGCCTGACGCGCGCGATGCCCTCGATCGCGCGGGCCCGGCGTTCGAGACGGGCGATCGCCCCGTCGCTCGCCCAGGCCTCCAGGTCGAGCTCCACGCCCTCGTCGAGGCGCGCCGCCCCGGTCACGTCGCGGTCGGACGTGAGGTCGAAGACCGCGTTGCCGGCGTCGATCGCGCGATCGTCCGGCAGCGTCGGGTCTACGCAGGCGACGAGCCTCGCCGGCTGTGGGATGGCGATCGCCATCCCGACGAGCGTCGCGGCGCCGAGCGCGAGCACGGCGACGAGCCAGCGGCGGATCGCGGCGGGCGGCGCGGGACGGCTCGTGCGGAGCGCCAGCAGTTGAGGCGGAATCGCCAGCGCCAGCGGGACGACCCCGAGCAGCAGCAGAAACGACTCGACGACGAGCAGGGGCAGCGTCACGGCGGCGAAGGCGCGCCCGGGCAGGCGCGCCGCCGCGAGCGGCACCAGCGCGGGCAGCACCGAGTACATGACGATCGTCGCGAGCTCAGCGCGGTCGGCGCGCTCGGCCACGGCCCAGACGGCGCTTGCCGCCACGGTGCCGGCGAAGGCGCCCAGGAGCAGCCACCAGCGCGCGTCCTGAGACCAGCTCGCGCGCGCGGTCGCGCTCGGTGGCTCTGGGTCGCTGTCCCGCCGCGGTGACATCCCCCGTGTGGTGCCCGGAACGCGGATCGGGACGCCGCCTCGCCCGTCGTTATGCTCCCGCGCGCCTTGCCGGGGTCGAGATACGTTCGCCGCCTTGCTCTCGGGGCGGCGGTCGCCGGGATCGTCGTCCCCGCCCTCCGGCGGCGGCTGCGGCTGCCGCCCGCGGTCACCTCCGTGCTCGCCTGGCAGGCCCCGCTCGCGACCGCGCTCGTGCTCAGGCGTTCACGATTCCGCGACGCTGCCGTTTACGCAGTGCAGATGTGGGCCTATCTCACCCACTATGAGCTGCCGAACGACGACCACGACGCGCTGGTCGGGCGAGTGCGGGTCCGCTACCCGATCTCGATCGACCGCGCGATCGGGCTCGGCGAGGTTCCGACCGTTCGGCTCCAGCGCGCGCTCGGGCGCCCGGGCGAGGTACGCCGCCACGACACGGTCCTTTCCGCGGTCCACTGGTCGTGGTTCTTCGCCCCGCACACCGCGCTCGTGTACATCCTCTGGCGCCACCCCGAGCGCTTCGGCCGATCGGCCGCTCAGGTGGCGGCGGTGTTCGACATCGGGTCGGGCGTCTACTGGTTCCTGCCGACCGCCCCGCCGTGGTGGGCGGGCAACACCGGCGAGCTGCCGCACGTGCGGCGGATCATGACCGAGGCGGGGGAGAGGGCCTGGGGCCGCTACTGGACCGGCCTTTACGATTCCCTGTCGGGGAATCAGCTCGCCGCTATGCCCTCGCTTCACTTCGCGACATCGGTGATGGCGGCTCACGTCCTAAAGGACGTCGGGCCGGTTCCGGGTGCCGTGGGCTGGGCGTACGCCGGTGCGCTCGGCTTCGCGCTCGTCTACCTGGGCGAGCACTACGTGGCGGACCTGATCGGCGGCCTCGCGCTAACCGAGGGCGTGCGGCGGGCGGTCCCGATCGCCGCGCCCGCGGGCCGGGCGGTGGCGCACTTCGTCCGGAACTGGGAACCCTGATACTGATGGGGGAGGTTCAGGACACGGTGACGGACGGACGGGACACCCGCGAGCGCGACACCTTCGACGAGTCGGCCGAGGAGGTCCGCCAGCTGATGGCCTCGGCGGAGCTCGAGGAGGACGCCGAGAACCTCGAGCAGCGCGGCGCCGCCCTGCTTGGCAACAAGCGCCGGATCGCGCTGCTGGCGGCCGCCGTCGGGCTGATGATCGTCGCGATCTACTTCATCTTCCCGAAGGTCGTCGGCGTCACGAACGCGTTCGACCGGCTCGACGAGGCGACGTGGTACTGGGTCATCGCGGCGGTCGGGTTCAACGCGGCGTCGTTCATCGGGTACACGTCGCTGTTCCAGGGCGTGATAGCCGGCCGCGACCCGGACGACGAGATGCAGGACAGGATCGACCTCGGCGTCGCGTTCCAGATCACGATGGCGGGGTTCGTGGCGACGATCATCTTCTCGGCCGCCGGGGCCGGCGGCGTCGCCCTGACCTACTGGGCGGTGCGCAAGGCCGGGATGGAGCGGCGGCGGGCGGCGTGCCGGATGGTCGCGTTCATGGCACTGCTCTACACGGTCTACCTGGCGTCGCTGGTGATCTTCGGCACGCTGCTCTACTCGGGCGCGGTCTCCGGCGAGGCGCCCCTCGCGGGCACCGTGATCCCGGCGGCGCTGTCGCTGGGGGCGCTCGTGATCATCGGGCTCGTCGCGCTGATCCCCGAGGACTTCGAACGCCGGCTCGCGCGCATGGGGCGGCTGCGGCGGGTCCAGAAGCTCGCCACCGGCCCGGCCACGATCGCGACCGGCGTCCGCACGGCCATCGCCTACCTGCGCCACCCGTGGCGAAGCGCCAACGCGGTGGCGGGCGCCCTCGGCTGGTGGGCGGGGAACATCGGGATCCTGTGGTCGTGCTTCCACGCGTTCGGGGTCGACGTCCCGCTCGCGGTCGTCATCCAGGGCTACTTCCTCGGGATGGTCGCCAACCTGCTCCCGTCTCCGGCCGCCGGCGTGGGTACCGTGGACGCCGGCCTGATCGGGGCGTTCGTGCTGTTCGGGATCCCCGCCGTCACGGTGTTCCCGGCGATCCTGGTCTTCCGGCTGATCGGCTTCTGGTTGCCGATCCCGGTCGGGATCTGGGCCTACGTGAAGCTCCGCCACACGGTGCACCGGTGGTCGGAGGAGGACGAGGGAGCTACTATACAAAGTGAAGTAACGGCGAAGGCCACCTAGGGACTGGAAGGCATGAGCGACATCGAGAACGTGATCATCATCGGCAGCGGGCCGGCGGGATACACGGCCGCGCTCTACACCTCGCGGGCGGACCTCAACCCGCTCGTCTACGAGGGGTTCCTCTGGGGCGGCCTGCTCCAGACGACGACCGACGTCGAGAACTACCCCGGCTTCCCCGAGGGCGTGATGGGGCCCGAGATGATGCAGAAGTTCCGCGACCAGGCGGAGCGCTTCGGCGCGCGGATGGAGACCGAGGACGTGACGAGCGTCGAGCTGTCGACCGACGGCGGGCCGCACAAGGTCTTCGCGGGCGACAAGGAGCACCTCGCGCGCTCCGTGATCCTCGCGATGGGGGCCGAGCACAAGAAGCTCGGCGTGCCCGGCGAGGACGAGCTGGCCAACCGCGGCGTCTCCTACTGCGCCACCTGCGACGCGGCGTTCTTCCGCGACAAGAAGATCATGGTCGTGGGCGGCGGGGACTCGGCGATGGAGGAGGCGATCTTCCTGTCGAAGTTCGGCACGTCGGTCACCGTAGTGCACAGGCGCGAGGAGTTCCGCGCCTCGCAGATCATGGTCGACCGCGCGCGCGAGACCGAGAACGTGGAGTTCCTGATCCCGTACGTCGTGGACCGCTTCGAGGCCGGCGAGGAGGGCTCGCTGAGCCGCGCCGTGCTGAAGCACATGGACACCGGCGAGGAGAAGGTCGTGGAGGTGGACGGCGCGTTCATCGCGATCGGCCACCAGCCGCAGTCGGAGATCGTCGCCGGCCAGGTCGACACCGACGAGGACGGCTACGTGATCACCGAGGGCAAGTCGACCCGGACCAACGTGCCGGGCGTCTTCGCCGCCGGCGACCTCGTGGACCACACCTACCGCCAGGCGGTCACGGCCGCCGGGACAGGCTGTCAGGCCGCGCTCGACGCCGAGTGGTTCCTGCGCGACAACGTGGATCCGCGGACCACGGTGCAGGAGCACTGGGCGGGCGACCCCGACGCCATCGAGGCGGCGGCGGAGCGGGCCGCGGCGAAGTAGGACACTTCACCGGCGATCGGGCGCGGACAGCTCCGCCAGCACGGCGTCGGTGTGCTCTCCGAGCGCCGGCGCGGGCGCCAGCGCCGCGGGATCCGCCGCGCGGGCCATGGACACCAGCGGCAGCTCAGTGGCGCCGTCCGCCGTCCGGCCCACCAGGCCCCGCTCGGCCAGCAGCGGGTCTGCCCACGCCTCCTCGATCTCCCGCACGCGCTCGCAGAACCCGCCGGCTGCCCCGATCCGCTCGATCCAGTGCTGCGCCGTGTCGGTGGCTATGACCTCGCGGATCCGGTCGTTCACGAGCGCCCGGTTCGCCAGGCGCGCCTCGTTGTCCGCCGAGTGGGGGTCCTCGAGCCACTCGGGGTGTCCCAGCACGCCGCAGAGCGCCTGCCAGTGGCGCTCGTTCACCGCCACGAGCTGCACGAACTCCCCGTCCGCGGTCGGGTAGACCGCGCTCGGGACGACCAGGAAGCTCTCCGAGCCGAGCCGGCGCGGCGGGGTCGCGCCCGACAGCGCGAACAGCGCCGTCAGGCTCGTCAGCGTCGCCGCGCTGTCCACCAGCGCGCAGTCGACGAATGCGCCGCGGCCGGTGCGCTCGGCGCGCCACAGGGCCGTCAGCACGGACTGGACCGCGTACATCCCCGTCATCAGGTCGATGAGCGGGACGGGGACGCGCAGCGGCGGGCCGCCCGGCTCGCCGGTGAGCGCCATCAGGCCGATCGAGGCCTGCAACGACGGGTCGACCGCCCGGCCGCCCCGGCCGGCGCCCAGGCCGGTGACCGAGCACCAGACGAGCTTCGGGCTCGACGCCGCGACCTCGTCGTAGCCGAACCCGAGCCGGCCGGTCGCCCCGCCCAGGTTCTCGATCACCACGTCGGCGCGCTCCGCGAGGCGGCGCGCGGACTCCCGGTCGCCGGGATCGGAGAGGTCCAGCACCACCCCGCGCTTGCCGCGGTTCAGCGCCTGGAAGAAGGCGCTCGAGCCATCCGCCAGCAGGGGCGGGAACGACCGCGCGTCGTCGCCCGCGGGCGACTCGACCTTGACGACCTCGGCCCCCAGGTCGGCGAGCGTCAGCCCGCAGAAGGGCGCCGCGATGAGCTGCGAGAACTCGACGACGCGCAGTCCCTCGAGCAGCATCGCCGCTCATGATTCCAGAGGGCCCAGACCTCGACTGCCGATGGAGGAGGACTTGCGTTTTCGCGCCAAGGAGTAGTACGGTCGGGCCGCACCATGCGCCAGCTCAGGCTCATCGGCGTAGTAGGCCTCGCGGTGGCGGCCCTGACCGTAGAGGCGGCGCCGGCACCCGCCCTCACGATCAACTCGTCCGGTCAGGCACTCGAGAAGATCTGGCTGCGGCCGAACCTGCAGTGTCAGGTCAGGCGCGCGGGCTGGGCTGCGCTCGCGTTCCGGCAGGGTGGTGGCAGCGCGTACAACGGCGCCTGCGCCACGTTCGTCGCAACGAAGGCGACGACCGAGACCTACGGACCAATGCTGCCCGGCGCCACGTTCCCGGCGATGGCGGTTCCCAAGCCCTACGCGCCCCTGGGCCCCCAGACAGCGACCAACAGCGGGGGGAACAAGTGCGTCGAGTCGGTCGTGAGGGCCGGGCCGGGCACGAACAACAACTCGTTCAAGGTCACGCAGCGGGACTGCTACCACCCGCCGGCGAACTTCTACACCACGGCGATCGACGTGAAGAGCCTGAACAGCACCCCGCGAACGATCACGGTGTACCACGCGGGCGATTGCGTGGTGCGCAACGGGACCTTCGGGTTCGGATTCTTCAACGCCCTCAACGGTGGGATCTTCTGCAAGAAGTTCCCGGGGGCGAGCCTCGCGCCCCCCGCCATCGGATTCATACCCTCGCCGCCGACCGCCACCCGGTACCTCGAAGCCAAGCGAGCCGCCTTCTGGCCGCGCGTGAACGGGGCGCCGTTCTTCAACAACACCTGCGCCTGCGGCACGTCCGTAGACAACGTCGCCGGGCTGTCGGCGACCGTGACCGTCGGTGCGAGCGCCACGGTCTCCGGCAAGTTCCGGACGCGGTTCCTGGGGCCGTAGGGCGCGCCTCGCCGGCCCGTGTCGGCCGGTTCGGCGGCCTCAGCTGACCTCGGCCACGACGGCCTCGACGACCGCCGGGTCGAACTGCGTCCCGGCGCTCGCGCGGAGCTCCGTCAGCGCGACCTCGCGTGACGTCGCCGCCCGGTACGGGCGCTCCGAGGTCATCGCGTGGAAGGCGTCGCAGGCGCCGATGATCCGGGCACCCAGCGGGATCGCCTCGCCGGACAGGCCGTCGGGGTAGCCGTCGCCGTCCCAGCGCTCGTGAGTCGAGCGGACCAGCGGATGGACGTTCTCGAAGAACGGGATCTGCTCGAGCAGCCGGGCTCCGAGGGCCGCGTGCTCCTTGATCTCGTCGAACTCCTCGCGCGTCAGGCGCCCGGGCTTGGCGAGCAGCTCGGTGCGGACGCCGACCTTGCCGATGTCGTGCAGCAGGCCGGCGTACCGGACCGCGCGTACCTCGTCGCCCTCGAGCCCCATGCGCGCCGCGACGCGCTCCGACAGCTCGGCCACGCTGCCGCTGTGGTCGGCCGTGTACGAATCCTTCGCCTCGAGCACGTCGCAGAGCGTGCCGAGCGTGGTCATGAACGAGGTCTCGATCGAGGCGATCAGCTCGGCCCTGTGGAGCGCGGCGCCCACCTGCACGGCGACCGTGTCGCCCAGGAGCAGGTCGTCGGCCTCGAACGCGTTCGGCGAATGCGAGTACAGGTCGAGGACGCCCCACACGCGGCCCGCGACCCGGATCGGGATCGCCAGTCCGGAGCGGAGCTGGTCGGAGCCGGTGCTGGGCACGATCGCCGCCTCGCCGGTCCTAGCGACGCGCCAGTTGACTTCGTGGTCGACGTCCGCGTGCTCGCCCGCCGAGGCGACCAGGTGGAGCAGCCCCTGCTCGTCGCGCTTGTGGAGGGCCGCCATGCCGTAGCCGAACCCGGACGTCAGCTCGGCCACGGTGGCGCGGCCGATCTCGTCCGACTCCCGCAGCGGCATGAGCTCGGTCGACAGCCGGTGCGCGAACGCGAGGCGGCGGCGGTGCTCGCTGCCCGCCTCGGCCGGCGGCGGGCCGGCGACCGCCCGGATCGGGCGCTCCAGCACGCCGGGGGCGGCCGTGCCCTTCATCGCGTACAGCCGCCGGTCGGCGGTCGCCAGAAGCTCGTCCTTCATCTCGCCGTCGACGGGCCACGACGCCACGCCGTACGACGTGCCCACGTGCACCTGCGCGTTGATCGCGGTCCGCGCGCGCACGGCGGCCGTGGTCGCGTTCTCGGCCGCGGTGACGGGCAGGAGCAGCGCGAACTCGTCGCCGCCGACCCGGAACGCCAGGTCCGACGCGCGGCACGAGCCCTCGATCGCGTGTCCGATCGCCCGGAGCACCCTGTCGCCCTCGGCGTGGCCGGCGCCGTCGTTGATCGCCTTGAACGCGTCGAGGTCGAAGAGGGCGACGCTGAACTCGCCGCCGTGGCGCCGGCAGCGCTCGATCTCGCGCGCGACGCTCTCGTGGAACTCGCGGTGGTTGAGCAGGTTGGTGAGCGGGTCGCGGCTCGCGAGCTCCTGCTGGGCCTCGAACAGCCGCGCGTTGGCGAGGGCGATCGCGCCCTGGTTGGCGTACGCCTGGAGGCGCTCCACGTCGCGGGGCAGGAAGTTCTGCTCGGCGTTGGAGAGGGCGATCAGCGTGCCGAGCGCCTCGCCGCGGAACATCAGCGGCGCCGCGCACATCGAGCGCAGCGGCAGCTCGGAGTTCTCGGCCACGGCGCGCAGCTCGGGCACGTCGGCGAGGTCGTCGAGCAGCAGCGGGTCGGCCAGCGCCCGGCCGCCCCAGCCCGCCCAGCGCTCGAGTGCGCGGGCGGTCGGCTCCGGGAGGCATTCCGACGAGCGGCACTGCCAGCGCCCGTCCTCGCTGGCCACCAGGAGCGCGTACTCGTTGCCGCCCACCGCGGACTTCGCGTGGCGGGTGATCTTGTCGAGCACCTCGTCGGGGCGGAGGTCGCTCACCAGGTCGTGCAGCGAGTCGGTGAGCTGGTCGGCGGTCTGCGTGACCGCTGCGAGCTCGTCCTCGAGCCGCTGCCAGCGGCGCCTGATCGCGATCGCCCCGCGCCGGACGGCGGCGCCGCCGGCCACCGTGGCGACGGCCATGCCCAGCGGCACGAGCGCCGGGACGATCACCAGCGGCGCGGCGATCGCCGTGATCGCGGCGGCGCCGCAGCCCGCGGCGTAGCGGAGCTCGGAGCCGTGGCCGTGCCAGCTGATGTCGTAGACGCACGCCTCGGCGCCGTCGCACGCGCACATCGGATGCGAGACCGTCGCCGGCCGGTGCCCGAACAGCGCCGGCACGCAGGACAGGAGGCCCTTGTTGTACTCGCAGTCGAGGTGGTCGATCCCGACCCCGCTCGAGTCGCGGAACTCGATCTTCGCCCGGTTCTGGCTGAGCTCGAACACCTCCATGCTGTGGACGGTGTTGAACTTGGCGTTCGCGCGGACGACGTTCTGGTAGACGAGTCGCGGGCTGCCCAGCGCCCGCAGCACCACCTTCAGGCCGGCGCCGGCGCGCAGCTCGATCGCCGCGGCGCCGATGCGGCGCGTCGCGCGCGGGTCGCCGAGCACCTGGACGGCGGCCTCGAAAAGGCGGATCTTCGTCTCGAACGAGAACCACGAGTTCTCGTCCATGAGCTCGGCCTCGCGATGCCCGAGACCGGCGCGTCCCAGCAGGTCGTCGACACCGGTGCGCCCGCACTCGCGCTCGACGTACAGCAGCACGAGCCGCGTGGTGATACCGCTCGTCTGCCGCGGCTCGGGCTCCGGCTGCGGCAGCGGATCGAAGTCAGGGCGCGGCAGCGCCTCGATATCCGCGGCGAGCCCCGGCATCTCCCACAACAAATCGGAGAAATCGGGCGTCGCGGGGATACCGCAAAGTGGGGAGGGGGCGCTAGCGGCGGGCGTCTTGCAGCAGGGGAGACCGGGCGTGCGCGCCGGCCCGGTGCCGAGGCGCGGCCGCCGCCCCCGTCGGTGCGGATCCGCTCGACCGACCGAGGTCCACGCGCGCCGAGTCCGGGTCGGCTCGGAGAGCGCGCAGCCTGCCCACCACCCGGTACCCCCGCCACGAGATCGTGATGGCATTGAAGGCCACCAGCGCGATGAGCCCGTAGGTCAGCCAGTCGATCGAGGTCGGCGCGAACGCCTCGAAGAGCAGGATGGCGGACAACAGCGAAGCTCGAAGGGCGCGCCCGAACACCCGTGCCTCTCCCCACCCGAGCCCGAGGCCGTGCTCGCCCGAGAGCGCCTTCAGAAGGGAGGTACCGAGGCCGAGTCCCAGCACGATCATCACGAGGTTCTTCTCGAACCCACCGGACACGCGCAGGCCCAGACCGAGGAGCAGCGCTATCTCTCCCACCTTGTCGCTGACCGAGTCGACCATCGCGCCGATCCTCGGATCCGCCTGGCACCGTGCGTCGGCATATGTCCCGTCGGCGACGTCACACAGAGCTCCAACCGAGAAGAGGACCGCGGCGACCGCGATCGGGAGACCCATCGCCAGGCACAGGCCCGCCGCCACGGAGAGCAGGGCGCCGGTAATGCTGATCGCATTTGCCGTCACGACCCCATTGATGAACGCCCGAGCATTCACAACCCGGCTCACCGCTGCTCGCCCCTGGAGTACAGGTCGCCTACGGGTGGCGCTAGCCGTGGTCATGGACCCCTGGAACAAGGTCATCGTCGCCGGAGGGTGGCGAGGAACTGGGTCAACGCCCCCGGCCGGGTGGGGCGGATCGTACCGCCGGTGGGGGCGGCATGACGCGGGAGCCCGTACCATTTCAACCGTTGTGACCATGGGTAGGGGTCATGCGGGACGAGTACTCCGATAAGGGCCAGGCGCCCTCGCTAGAGACGGCGGACCGGTGGCTCGATGCGGTGTTCGAGGAGTACCGGACGATTCGAGCCGAGGCCTCGCCCGCCCGCGGCTCGGTCCTGCGTTTTGGATTCACGATCCTCGGCGCCGTGATCGGGCTCGGGGTGTCGCTTCGAGAGAAGGGAATTCTGGGAGGCGTGATTCTCGCCGGCGTCGTTCCGTTCCTGGTCGTGTTCACCCTCGAGTTCTGGATCAGCGAGGTCGAACGCTCCGTCCGGGCGGGTGCGTTCGTTGCCGCCATCGAGAAACGGCTCGAGAAGTTCTTCCACCCCAGGCCGCGGCCGGCGGGCTGGGAGAACTGGCTGCGGCTCGACCGCCCCACGCGGCGGGCCAGGCGGGCGTGGTTCGTCCCCCAACTGGGCACGGACTCCGAGCACCCGCCCGCGTGGTTCTTCCGGGGATTCGTGGTGCTAGTGGTCCTGGCCTTCGCCTACGGAGTGAGTGTGGCGACCGGCTTGCACTACCTCTGGCACCTGGACCACCGGACCTGGTTCTGGGTATGCGCCGGGCTCGCGGCGAGCATCCTGCTCTTCGTCGTCTGGCGCGTCGTGTTCGCGTTGACGAGCATCAACGAGCGTGACAAGCCACCCGACCCGGAAGTCGTCTGGCCTGACCCCTCGGATCCGCCCGAATCCGAGCCGTCGGCGTAGCAGCACGTCCCAGCCGACCGACCCTAATAGTCTTGATGCATGGCCACGATCGAGACCTCAGAGACCCTCGGCATCAAGCCGATCGACGACTTCAACGAGGCTCAGGACACGTGGCCGCGGGGCGACCGGCCGGCAGCCATCAGGGAGGCGGCCGGGGGCTTCCGGTCCCGCTTCAAGGAGCAGGGCGAGGTCAGGGCCGTGCGCACCGTCGACCTCGTCGCCGCCGGCTACCCGACGCTGTTCGCGTTCGGCGGCGCCGCCCGCGGCCTGAACCCCTACATCAGCATCCTGAACCGCCTCGTCGTGGTCCAGTTCGAGGACTTCTCGGGCGAGCTCAGGACGCTCGCCTGGGAGCCGACCGTGCCCGAGGGCTCCCAGGAGGCCCCGTTCTACGAGCAGATGATCGAGCGCTACGGCACGGTGGCCGAGAAGCTGTTCGCCACCTACTACAACACCGTCGAGTCGGCGCTCGCGCTCTGCGGGCTGACGCCGGACGACGTCGACTACATCGCGTTCGACCACCTGCACGTGCAGGACGTGCGGATCCTGATGGGCACCGACGAGCGCCCCGGGTTCTTCCCGAACGCGAAGCACCTCGCGCAGCGCAGGGAGGTCGCCACCTTCGAGTCCACCCACCCGATGCAGTGGGCCTGGTACGTGCCGGGCGGGATGGACGGCATCCCCGAGGAGAACATGGTGCTGCTCGACGGCGACGTCGAGCTGGGCCAGGGCCTGGCGTTCCTGTGGACCCCCGGCCACACCGACGGCAACATGTCGCTGTGCGTCAACACGCCTGACGGGATCTGGGTCTCCTCCGAGAACGGCGTCGCCGCCGACAACTGGCACCCGCAGCTCTCGAGGATCCCGGGCGTGCGCAAGTGGGCCGAGTACTTCGGCCGCGAGGTCGTGCTCAACTCGAACACGCTCGAGGACTCCGTGGACCAGTACGACTCGATGCTCAAGGAGAAGGCGGTGGCGGACCAGAACCGCTACGACCCGCGCTTCCAGAACGTCTTCCCGTCGTCCGAGCTGGCCTCGTTCAAGCGCCAGTGGCCGATCCAGCCGACGTTCAGCTACGGCGGGATCAACTACGGGCGCATCGAGAAGTGAGCCTCGGCGACTACGAGGTCTTCCGGCTCGACTCGCTCCAGGCCGAGTACGACGTCGCCCGCCTGCCGTACTCGCTGAAGGTGCTGCTGGAGAACGCGCTCCGCCACGGGGACGACGACGCCACCGAGGCGATCGCCACCTGGGTCGCCGGCGACGAGCCCAGCCGCGAGATCGCCTACCGCCCCGCGCGCGTCCTGATGCAGGACTTCACGGGCGTGCCGGCGGTGGTGGACCTGGCCGCGATGCGCGACGCGATGGCCGAGCAGGGCGGGGACCCGGCGAGGATCAACCCGCTCGTCCCCGCCGAGCTGATCATCGACCACTCGATCCAGGTGGACGAGTTCGCGAGCCGCTTCGCCTTCCAGCACAACGCCGAGCTGGAGTTCGAGCGCAACCGCGAGCGCTACGCGTTCCTGCGCTGGGGCCAGCAGGCGTTCGACGACTTCGCCGTCGTCCCGCCGAACACGGGCATCTGCCACCAGGTCAACCTCGAGTACCTCGCCCGCGTCGTCTACACGAGGGACGGCCAGGCGTTCCCCGACACGCTCGTGGGCACCGACTCCCACACGACGATGGTGAACGGCCTCGGCGTGCTCGGCTGGGGCGTGGGCGGGATCGAGGCCGAGGCGGCGATGCTCGGCCAGCCGATCTCGATGCTGCTGCCGCAGGTGGTCGGCTTCAAGCTCAACGGGGAGCTTCCCGAGGGCTCGACCGCCACCGACCTCGTCCTGACGGTCACGCAGATGCTCCGCGCCAGGGGCGTGGTCGGCAAGTTCGTGGAGTTCTTCGGCCCGGGCCTTCGCAAGCTGCCGCTGGCCGACCGCGCGACGATCGGCAACATGGCGCCCGAGTACGGCGCGACCTGCGGGATCTTCCCGGTCGACCGCGAGACGATCCGCTACCTGGAGTTCACCGGGCGCTCCGGCGACCTCGTCGAGGCCTACACGCGCGAGCAGGGCATGTTCCACGACGAGGACTCCGAGGACGCGACGTACTCCGACACGCTCGAGCTCGACCTCGGTGACGTCGAGCCGTCCCTGGCCGGCCCGAAGCGCCCCCAGGACCGCGTTCCGCTGCGCGAGGCCGCGCGGGCGTTCGAGGAGGCGCTCGCCGAGCAGGGCGTCGACCTCGAGGGACACGACGAGGCGGTGGCCGAGACCTTTCCGGCGAGCGACCCGCCGTCCCACGAGCCGAACGGCTCCGAGGCGCCGCACGTGGGCGCGAGCGGCACCGCGGTGGCCGAGCGCGAGCACCGCGAGGGCCTCGACCACGGCGCCGTGGTGATCGCGGCGATCACGAGCTGCACCAACACCTCGAACCCGAGCGTGATGTTGGGCGCCGGGCTGCTGGCGAGGAAGGCCGTCGAGCTCGGCCTCGAGCGCAAGCCGTGGGTGAAGACCTCGCTCGCGCCCGGGTCGAAGGTCGTCACCGAGTACCTCGAGCGCGCCGGCTTGATCGAGCCGCTCGAGCAGCTCGGCTTCAACCTGGTCGGCTACGGCTGCACCACCTGCATAGGGAACTCGGGCCCGCTGCCCGAGGAGGTCTCGCGCGAGGTCACCGAGCGCGACCTGGCGGTCTGCTCCGTCCTGTCGGGGAACCGCAACTTCGAGGGCCGCATCCACCCCGAGGTGAAGATGAACTACCTCGCCTCGCCGCCGCTGGTGGTCGCCTACGCGCTCAGCGGCCGGATGGACGTCCCGCTCGACGAGGCCGTCCCGCTCGACGAGATCTGGCCGTCGCAGGCTGAGATCGCCGAGGCCATGGAGAGCGTGCGCTCGGAGCAGTTCGCCTCGAGCTACGGGGACGCCCTGTTCGAGGGCGACGAGACGTGGCGCGGGCTCGACGTGCCGACCGGCGACCGCTACGCCTGGGACGCGGAGTCGACCTACGTCAAGCGGCCGCCGTACTTCGAGCTGCCGGCGCCCGACCCCGAGATCGGCGGGGCGCGCGTGCTCGCGGTGCTGGGCGACAGCGTCACGACCGACCACATCTCCCCCGCGGGCGCGATCAAGGAGGACTCGCCCGCCGGCCGCTACCTGATCGAGCGCGGAATCGAGAAGCGCGGCTTCAACTCCTACGGCTCGCGCCGCGGCAACCACGAGGTGATGATGCGCGGCACGTTCGCGAACGTCCGGCTGCGCAACCTGCTCGCGCCCGGCACGGAGGGCGGCGTGACGCTCCACCTGCCCGACGAGGAGGAGATGCCGATCTTCGACGCCGCCATGCGCTACGCCGACGAGGGCGTGCCGCTCTGCGTGCTGGCTGGCAAGGAGTACGGCTCGGGGTCGTCCCGCGACTGGGCGGCGAAGGGCCCGCGGCTGCTCGGCGTGCGGTTCGTGCTGGCGGAGAGCTACGAGCGCATCCACCGCTCCAACCTGGTCGGGATGGGCGTCCTGCCGCTCCAGTTCCCGGCCGGGGAGACGCGCGAGTCGCTGGGCCTCAGCGGACACGAGACGTTCGACGTCGCACCGCTCGAGGACGGCCAGCGCACGGTGAAGGTGAACGACTTCGAGGCCACGGTCCGGATCGACACGCCCAACGAGTGGCAGTACTACCGCGCCGGCGGCATCCTCCCGTTCGTGCTCCGGCGGCTGGCGAGTTGACCCATCACGACCTCTGCTTCGGCTGCGGTCAGGCCAACCTCTTCGGCCTCCAGCTCGAGCGCGGCCGCTTCTTCGTGAAGCAGGACCACCAGGGGGCCGTCGGCGAGGCGCACCCGGGGATCGTCGTCACGGCGCTGCTCGAGGCGATGTCGCAGGCCGGCGGCGACCCGCGCGCCGTGCGGGTGCGGTTGATCGGCGCGGCGCCTGTGGGCGAGTTCGTGGACATCGAGGCGACCGCGAGGAGCGCCACCGCCAGCTGCGACGGGGAGGTGATCGCCGAGTGCCGAGCCTGACGCGCAAGATCCTCGAGGAGCACCTGGTGGAGGGGGAGCTGAAGCCGGGCGAGCCGATCGGGCTGCGGGTGGACCAGACGCTGCTCCAGGACGCCACGGGGACGATGGCGTGCATGCAGTTCGAGCAGCTCGACGTCGACCGCGTGCGCGTGGACCGCGCCGTGCAGTACGTCGACCACAACGTGATTCAGCTCGACTTCAAGAACCCGGACGACCACCGGATGCTCCAGGCGATGGCGCGCAAGTTCGGGATCGAGTACTCGCGCCCGGGCAACGGGATCTGCCACTACGTGCACATCGAGCGCTACGCCAAGCCGGGCGGCATCCTCGTCGGCGCCGACTCCCACACCACGACCAGCGGCGCGCTGGGCATGATCGCGATCGGGTCCGGCGGCCTCGACGTGGCGGTGGCGATGGCCGGCTACCCGTACGAGATCGCCTGCCCGGAGGTCGTCGAGGTGCACCTGGAGGGCGAGCTCGCGCGGCCGTGGGTGCAGGCCAAGGACATCATCCTCGAGCTGCTGCGCCAGCTCGGCGTGAGCGGCGGCAAGAACAAGGTGTTCGAGTTCACGGGTCCCGGCACGGCCGATCTGGGGGTGCCGGAGCGCGGGACGATCGCGAACATGATCGCCGAGCTGGGCGCCACCTCGGCCGTGTTCCCGCCGGACGACAGGACGCGCGAGTGGCTGCGCCGGCAGGAGCGCGAGGACGACTTCGTGGACGTGGGGCCCGACGACGGCGCCGAGTACGACGACCGGGTCGAGATCGACCTCGGCGAGCTCGGGCCGCTGGTGGCGAAGCCGCAGAGCCCCGGCAACGTGGTCCCGGTCGAGGAGGTGGCGGGCACCGAGCTGGCGCAGGTCTGCATCGGCTCGTCCGTCAACTCGGGCTTCGCGGACCTGGCGCTGCCGGGCGCCGTGCTCGCGGACAGGGACGGCCAGATCGTGAACCCGCGGATCGCGGCCACGGCCACGCCCGGGTCGCGCCAGATCCTCACGGCGATCGCCGAGTCGGGCGTCTACAGGCAGCTCGTGGAGGGCGGCGTGCGGATGCTCGAGCCGGTCTGCGGGCCGTGCGTCGGCATGGGGCAGGCGCCGCCGAGCGACGCGAACTCGCTGCGGACGATGAACCGGAACTTCCCGGGCCGCAGCGGCACGCCCGAGGACTGCGTGTACCTGTGCTCGCCCGCCGTCGCGGCCGTGTCGATGGTCGCCGGCGAGATCGCCGACCCGCGCGAGTACGGCGACCCGCCCGAGCTGCTCCCGGAGCCCGAGCTGAAGCCGTACGTGGACGACGTGCACATCTTCAAGCCGGCGGACGAGGACGAGGCGGCGAAGATCGAGATCCCGCGCGGCCCGAACATCAAGACGCCGCCCGAGCACGAGCCGCTCGACGAGTCGATCGAGGCGAAGGTGGCCACCGTCCAGCCCGACGACATCTCCACCGGCGACCTCGCGCCGGACGGCGTCGAGGTCATGTCGTACCGGTCGAACATCCCGGCGATCGCCGAGTTCACCTTCCGCCACCGCGACCCGGAGTTCCGCGAGCGGCTCAAGGACTGGGGGAGCGGCTTCATCGTCGGCGGCGAGAACTACGGCCAGGGGTCCTCGCGCGAGCACGCGGCGCTGGCCCCGCTCCAGCTCGGCGTGAAGGCCGTCTTCGCCAAGTCGTTCGCGCGCATCCACCGCCGGAACCTGGTCGCGCAGGGGATCCTCGCCTTCGTCTTCAAGGACGATGCGGACTACGACCGTGCCGAGGTGGGTCAGGTCTGGCGCCTGCCGAACGTGCGCGAGGAGCTGGCCGAGGGCGCCGAGGAGATCACCGTCGAGGTCGAGGACGGCGAGGACTTCAAGGTCACGCACGACCTCGCGCCGAAGGAGCGCGAGATCCTGGTGGAGGGCGGGCTGCTGCACTGGCTCGAGGAGCACGGCGAGAAGGCGCAGTGAGCGAGGTCCACCGCCAGGGCACGTTCTACGTGAACTGGTACCTGGTCGAGGACGGCGGGCAGCTCACGATCGTCGACGCCGGCGCGAGTGGCTACTGGCCGCAGCTCGACCAGGCGCTGGCCGGGCTGGGCCGCACCCGCGAGGACATTCGCGGGTTGGTGCTGACACACGGACACGTGGACCACGTCGGCTTCGCCGAGCGCCTGCGGGTGGAGTCGGGGACTCGCGTCTGGGTACACGAGGCTGACGAGGAAATGGTGAGGACAGGCAAGAACCAGAAGACCGAGGGCTCGCTCCTCCCGTACCTGCGGTACGGCTTCGCGTGGCGCCTGCTGGGGCACCTCGTGCGGTACGGGCCGGCGATCAAGAAGGTCGGCGAGGTGACCACGTTCGCCGACGGCGACCACCTGCCGGTTCCGGGAGAGCCGCTCGCGATCCACACCCCGGGCCACAGCCGCGGCCACTGCGCGCTCCAGGTCGAAAACGCGGTATTTGCGGGAGATGCGCTCTGCACTCGCAACTCGCTCACCGGTGAAGAGGGGCCCCAACTCGCCCCGAAGGCCTTCAGCGTGGACACCGCCCAGGCGATGGAATCGCTCGCCCGAATCCCCGAAACCCCGCTTCTCTACTGCGGTCACGGCGACCCGTGGACAGGAGGCACGGAGGCCGCATTGACGCACGCGCGCCAGGTCGGCTTTACTTAGGGCGTATGTCCGGAAGCGGGAACGGACGGGCCTTCGAACGCCCGAGCAGGAGCAACGGCCTTGCGCCGGAGCCCCCGGAGCGGGGCCAGCACGTGCTGGTCACCGGCGGCGCCGGCTACATCGGCTGCGTGCTGATCCCCCGCCTGCTGGAGCGCGGGTACAGGGTCCGGGTCCTCGACCGCCTCTACTGGGGCGAGTCGCCGCTGGCCGGCTTCCGCGACCGGGTCGAGCTGGTCGAGGCCGACGTGCGCGACATGCCAGCCAACGCGCTCGACGGGATCGACGGCGTGATCCACCTCGCCGGGCTCTCGAACGACCCGACGGCCGAGTACGACCCCGAGGCGAACTGGCAGATGAACGCCGTCGCCACCGAGGCGATGGGCCAGGCGTGCGTCGAGCGGGGCGTGGAGCGGTTCGTGCTCGCGACGTCGTGCTCGCTGTACGACGGGCTCCCCCCGGGGATGCACGACGAGGCCACGCCGGTCGAGCCGCGCGGCGCCTATGCCACGTCCAAGCGCTACGCCGAGGAGGCGCTCCTGGCGCTCGTGCCGGACGGGCTCGTGCCGGTGCTCCTGCGCAACGGCACCGTGTACGGCTGGAGCCCGCGGATGCGCTTCGACCTCGTGGTCAACACCTTCGTGAAGGACGCGCTGCTCGAGGAGCGGCTGCTGCTCCACGGCGGCGGCTGGATGTGGCGGCCGCTGGTGGACGTCCGCGACGTGTCGGACGCCATGATCGCGGCGCTCGAGGGACCGGCGGACGTCGTGAAGGGCGAGATCTACAACGTGCTGCACTCGAACTACCAGATCCGCGAGCTGGCGATGCTCGTGGCGGGGTCGGTCCAGCTGCTCGGCCGCCAGGTGCGGCTCGAGGAGGTCCCGGCCCCCGCGCTGACGCGCGACTACGAGTGCTCGAACGCGAAGCTGTCGACGCACCTGGGCTTCTACCCGACCCACTCGGTGGTCGGGGCGGTCAGCGACCTGCTCGAGCGGATCGACCTGGCCGACCGCGCGTCTCTGAGCCACCCGCGCTTCTACAACATCCGCTGGCTGGAGCTGCTGAACGAGGTCAGGCCGAGGCTGGAGCGCTTCGGCGCGATCACGTGAGGCCCCAGCGGGCGCTCGTCACGGGCGGCGGCGGGCAGCTGGCGTCGGACCTCGACGAGCAGCTGGGCGGCGCCGACGTGGAGGTCCGCGCGCTCTCGCGGACCGAGCTGGACGTGACCGACGACGCGGCCGTGGAGGAAGCGTTCGCCGGGTTCGAGCCGGACGTCGTCTTCAACTGCGCCGCCTTCCACAACCTCGACGTCTGCGAGCGCGAGGAGGACAGGTCGTTCGAGGTCAACGCGCGCGCCGTCAAGCGGCTCGCCGAGCGCTGCGCGGCCTCCGGGGCGCGCTTCGTCCACCTCAGCACGAACTACGTGTTCGACGGGACCGGCGCCGAGCCGTACGTCGAGGAGGACGTGCCCAACCCGCAGAGCGTCTACGCGATCTCGAAGCTGGCCGGGGAGTACTGCGCGCTGTCGTACTCCCCTGACGCCCTCGTGGTGCGCGGCGCCGGGCTCTACGGGCTGCACGGGAGCGCCTCGAAGGGCGGCAACTTCGTCACGCGCATGGTGGGCCGGGCGCGCGAGCAGGGCGAGCTGAAGATGGTGGCCGACCAGCTCTTGTCGCCCACGTTCACCGCGGACCTGGCGGCGGGCCTGATCGAGGCGGTCGAGGCCGACGCCGCGGGGGTGCTGCACCTGACCGCGGGCGGCGCGTGCTCGTGGTTCGAGTTCACGCAGGCGATCGTCGAGCTGGCCGGGCTCGACGTGCCGATCGAGTCCGTGCGGACCACGGTGCCGCCGGGCGGGGTCAACCGCCCGCTGAACGGGGTGCTGGCGCGTCCGGCGGCCGATGCCGCGGGCCTGACGCCGCTGCGGCACTGGCGCGAGGCGCTCGAGGACTACATGCAGCGCGCCGGGCTGGCCGCTGCCGCTAGCCCTCGTACCTGAACGGCAGCTCGTCCGCGATCTCGGACAGGAGCGGCGCCGTGGCGTCGCGCTGCGACGGGACCAGCTCGATGTCGGGCCACTGGATGCCGACCTCGGGGTCGTCGTACTTGATCCCGCGCTCGGTGGCGTCGTCGTAGTAGGCGTCGATCTTGTACATCACGTCGGCGATCTCGCTGGTCACGCAGAAGCCGTGGGCGAAGCCGATCGGGCAGTAGAGCTGGTGCAGGTTCTGGTCGTCGAGCTCGAACGCCTCCCACTCGCCGAAGGTCGGCGAGCCCTTCCTGAGGTCCACGAGCACGTCGACGATCGAGCCGGTCGCGCAGCGGACCAGCTTGGACGTGCCGCGGCCGATCTGGAAGTGCATCCCGCGCACGATCCCGTGAGAGGAGCGCGAGTGGTTGTCCTGCACGAACTCCTCCGGGATGCCGAGGTCGGCGTAGACGTTGCGGCGGTAGGTCTCGTGGAAGAAGCCGCGCTCGTCGCCGTGGACGACGGGCTTGATGAGGATCGGGCCGTCGAGGCGTGTCTCTAGTCGTTCCATGAAGGCGTGCAGCCTAGCGACGGCGCTCGGCCAAGCCCTTCAGGGTCAGGAGCTGCTTGCGGGCCATGGGGAGGTCGGCGTAGGGGAGGAGGCGCTTCCGGTTGCGGGTCCTGATGCGCATCAGCAGGCGACCGGGCGCGATCGCGTACGTCACGGCGATCCAGTCGCCGCGCGCGATCGTGATGTGGCGGTCGCGCTCGAAGCTGACGAGGCGGAAGATCGTCATCACGCGCTGGCCGGGTTCGAGGTGGTCGGCGCCGGGGGTGAGGGTCCGCGGGCTGCGGCGGCCGAAGTTGTCGATCAGGTCGTAGCTGTAGGGCGCGACCTTGAGCTGGCAGAGCCAACGGAAGACCGTGGCGGGCGGGGCGTCGACTGTCACCGCGCGGTCGACCACCGTCCCCGCGTCCGGTAGGAGGTCGTCGCATGGCAGGTGGAGACCGCGCTCCTCCGGCGTCGAGCCCCACTCGTACGCCGCGGCCCTCAGGTCACTTGCGCCAGATCGACGCGTACCGGGTGGCCGAGCCGGACTGGTAGCCGGTGAGCGACGCGGTGAGCCGCCCCGCTCCTAGCTGGTTGAACAGGTTCGTCCGCCACGAGCTGAAGGACATCCCGTTACCCATCACGTAGCTGCGGGAGGCTCGGCTGTCCCACGTCACCGACAGATATGGCGTGGCGCCGATCGTCAGCCCGTCGACGTCGAGCGGCCGCAGCCCCTGGCCCTTTCGGAGGTCGAACTGGTCCTGGAACTTGCTCTCCCTGGTGACCTCGGTCACGAACCCGGTGGCGCCTGACTTCTCGTAGATCGCGCTGTACCTGAGCCCGCCCGGCGAGTTGGTGGCGGATACGACGCGCGGGCGGTAGCCCTTGGCCGTCAGGTCGTCGAACTTGGTCTTGTGGCTCGACTGCGATGCGCCGTGGTACACCGCGTATCCGGGCCCTGACGTCTTCGCCCATACCCCCGCGTACGCGACGGTCGACCCGACGAGGTAGTTGTCGATGTCGATGATCCGGTACCCGGCCTTCTTCAGCGCGTCGAAGCGCGACTGGAAGGCGGAAGCCGACATGTCCGCGTATTGGCGGGTGGTCGGCCGGTTGGGGCGTGCGACGAAGTTGAACGACGTAGTCGAGCCGACCTTCATCCCGTCGAGGTTGGTCGGGATATATCCCTGGCGCTTGGCGTCGCTCAGCCCTTCGGCGAGACATGACCGGGAAAGGCCTGCTGCGGCGGCCTCGGGGCTGTTCGGACCCACGATCAGCCAGCTGCACGGCGAGTTGGGGTAGAAGAGGCCGTACGGAGGCAGCGCGTGCGGTGACGCGTCGCCGATCGTCTGGAGGTCGGGGATCGACGTCCCTTCGCGCCGGTCGCCACCCGCTCGGAAGCGGTGGAACATCATCGGCAGGCCCGGCGCCGACTGGGAGAACGTGTCGTCCACGTCGAGCGGCGCGTTGCGATCGACCTGCATATGGGTGTGCGCGAAGTCCGTGTTGCCGGAGTTGCCGAGGCGGCCGATCATCTGCCCGGCCCTCACTTGGACCGGGTCCGCGTGAATGGGCGTGCCCCCGACGAGCTGCCCCTGCGAGTTGATCGAGCCGCCGTTGTCGAGCTTCGACACCGACTCGGTCGGGCAGAGGCCGGCCGGAATGCTGTTCTGCTTCAGGTGCCCGAAGCCCATCACCTCGCCGCTGCCCGTGCGAATCCAGATGGCGTTGCCGAAGCGATGAGTGGGGTCCTTCTGTCCCGGTGTGAGGTTGGGCTTCGAAAAGCGACACTCCAGGATCGTTCCGTCGTCGGGTGCGTAGATCGGGAGCCCGTAGGACAGGTAGTGGCTGTTGGAGGAGCCGGTCGTACCCGACTTGACCGCCGACCAGCCCTCTTCGGTCGGCCGCACGACCCACACGTCGTAGGCGTAGGCCTGCGAGGGGTCCCCGTAGTGGTGGCTCTGGTCGGTCTGGGTCTCGTTGTTCGCCCAAATGGTTCCGGACGGCAGGTCGGAGGTCTTGTAGGGCAGGTAGTAGGCACCGGCGGGCGCCTGGTGCCTCATGTCCGCAAGGGTGAACGTGCGATACGTCGCGGTGAAGCCGCTGAAGTTGAGCTTGCCCGAGACCAACGGCAGCGGATAGCTGCCGGTGAAGGACGCGGTGACCTGCGCGCGTGCCGTCTTGCCTGCGGGGATGTAGAAGTTGAAGTCGGAGTCGCTGAACCTGTCTTGCGCCGGTGTCTTCAAGAGCCACTTGGTCCAGTAGATGCCGCTCGCTCCGTTGTTCGTCACGAGAAGGTTGGCGTTGAGGATCCAAGTGTCGGCCTTGCCGGGCCCGTTCGCGACGCGCTCGACCGCGGTCTTCGTGGTACCGGTGGGAACGGGTTCGAGTGTGACGGTCACCGGCGCCGTGGCCGCGGATGCGACCCCCGCCGTGAGGAGGAGCGCAACGAGTACGAACGGCGCGGCCAGGAAGCGGCGTGCGATCGCTGGGCCGGACGACGACGGCGTGAGCATTTGCGAGTCCTCTCGTGGACCTCCAGGCGCGCCGACGCTAACCCAGACGAGAAGGTGCTGTCAAGACCGGTTACTCCGATTCCGGGGTGTGAACAGAGTTCTAGAATGATATTCTAGCTGGACGCGATGCCCCCGACGACCGCCCCCGGGCGCGCCACCGGCCGCCGCCGCGCGATCCTCGACGCGGCGCTCCACGTGTTCGCCGAGCGCGGCTACCACCGGGCGAGCATCGAGGAGATCCGCGAGCGCTCGGGCGCGAGCATCGGCTCGATCTACCACCACTTCGGCGGCAAGGAGCAGCTCGCCGCGGCCCTCTACGTCGACGGGATGCGCGACTACCAGGAGCGGTTCCTGCGCGTGATCCGCTCGGGCGGGGACGCGGAGGCGACGGTGCGCGCGATCGTGGCGAACCACCTGCGCTGGGTGGCGGACAACCCGCGCCTGGCGGCGTACCTGCTCTCGAGCCGCGAGGCGGAGGTCTCGCGCGCCAGCGACCGCGAGCTGCGCGCGATGAACCGCGCGATGATCGACGCGACGCGCGAGTGGATCGGCGAGGAGGTCGGCGCCGGCGCGCTGCGGCCGCTGCGGACGCAGCTCTTCTACGCCGTGCTGATCGGGCCGTGCCAGGAGTTCGCGCGGCAGTGGGTGCGGCGGCGCGACCGCGAGGCGCTCGAGGAGGCGGTGGTCGAGCTTGGTGAAACGGCATGGAGGGCGGTGAGGGCGTGAGGTACGTGGAGGTCGTCGAGGAGGCGCGGGCGGTGACGGACGAGCTCGTGGTGGTCGAGCGGCCGGTCGAGGGCGCGGCCGTGGTGCGGCTGAACGACCCGTCGAAGCTGAACGTGCTGAGCGCGGCGCTCACGCTGCAGCTCCAGGACGCGCTGGCGGAGGTGGTCGCCGACCCGGAGGTGCGCACGATCGTGCTCACCGGTACCGACCCCGCGTTCTCCGCCGGCGGCGACCTGCGGATGATGGCGGGGTCCGGTCAGGCGATGATCCGCGAGGGCGAGGGCGGGACGACCGAGATCTGGCGCTGGATCCGCGAGCGCTTCGGCGGCGTGGTGCGGACGATCGTCCGCACCGACAAGGCGTTCGTCGCCGCCGTGAACGGCGCGGCCGCCGGGGTCGGGCTCGCGTTCGCGCTGGCGTGCGACGTGATCGTCGTCTCCGACCGGGCGCGGATCGTGCCGGCGTTCGGGCGGATCGGGCTGCTGCCGGAGGTGGGCACGAGCTGGCTGCTCACGAGACGGCTGGGCTACCAGCGGACGTTCGGGCTGTTCGCCGCGGGGGAGCACCTGTCGGGGGAGGAGGCGCACTCGCTGGGGCTCGCGAACGAGCTGGTGGAGCACGACTCGCTGATGCCGGCTGCGCTGCGGTGGGCCGAGCGCGTGAGCGCGCTGCCACCGCACGTCGTGCCGATGATGAAGCCGCAGCTCCGAGCGGCGAGCGACATGACCTGGGACCACGCGCTGGCGATGGAGGAGTTCGCCGAGCCGGGGACGTTCACGACGGTGGCGCACCGCGAGGCGGTGGCGGAGCTGCTGGGGCGCTAGAGCCGCTCCTCCACCGACCGCACCTTGTCGTCCAGCGTCTGGTCCGGGCGATCGCGTCGCTCGTCGAGCTTGAGCACGGTGTAGACGCGCGGCACGCCCATCTCGAACGGCACGGAGTGCAGCTCGCCGACCACGGCCAGGATGTCCGCGGTGGATCCCTCGAGCGAGGTCCCCATCGCGTGCATGCGGTACCTCACGCGGTCCTGCGCCCGCAGGCGGCGCTGGATCTCGGCGATGTACTCGCTCGCGCTCGGGTCGGGGCGGCCGAGGGCGATGACGGTCAGGTCGGCTGTGGCCATGGCGGCGCGGCCGGAGAGCTGGCTAGGACAGGCTCGTCCAGACCGTCTTGATCTCGAGGTAGGCGTCCAGGTTCGCGTGGCCCATCTCGCGGCCGATGCCCGATGCCTTGTAGCCGCCGAACGGCGCGGCCGGATCGCTCGGGCCCCAGACGTTGACGTACACGGACCCCGCCTTGAGCATCGCGGCCAGCCTGTGGGCGTTGCCCACGTCGCGCGTCCAGACGCCGGCGGCCAGGCCGTACTCGGTGGCGTTGGCGCGGGCGGCGACCTCCTCGAGGTCCTCGTACGGCATCGCCACCAGCACCGGCCCGAAGATCTCCTCGCGCGCGATGCGCATGTCGTCGGTGACGCCCGTGAAGAGCGTGGGCCTGACGAAGAGCCCGTCGCCGTTCCCGTTGCCGCCGGCGACCGCCTCGGCGCCCTCTTCGAGTCCCGACTGGATGTAGCCGGTCACCCGCTCGTGCTGCTCCTTGGAGACGACCGGCCCGAACTGCGTGCTCGGGTCGAGCCCCGGCCCCACGCGCGCCTTCTCGGCTCGCGCGGCGAGGCCCTCGACGACCTCGTCGAACTGGTCGCGGTGCACGTACAGGCGCGAGCCCGCGTCGCAGGCCTGACCGGTGTTGAAGTAGATCCCCTGGAACGAGCCCTTGATCGCCTTCTCGAGGTCGGCGTCGGGCAGGATGATGTTCGCGCTCTTGCCGCCGAGCTCGAGCGTCACGCGCTTGAGCATGCGGCCGGCGGTGGCGCCGATCTCGCGGCCGACGGCGGTCGACCCGGTGAACGCGATCTTGGCAACGCCCGGGTGCTCCACGAGCGCGCGGCCGGTCTCGCCATCGCCGGTGAGGACGTTGACTGTGCCCGCGGGGAACCCCGCCTCCTGGATCAGCTGGCCGAGGCGGATCGCGGTGAGCGGCGTCTGCTCCGCGGGCTTGAGGACGACCGTGCAGCCGGCGGCAAGCGCCGGGGCGATCTTCCAGGCGGCCATCAGGAGCGGGAAGTTCCACGGGATGATCTGGCCGCAGACGCCGACCGGCTCCTTGCGCGTGTAGACGAACATGCGCGGCCAGGAGACCGGGATCGTCTCGCCCTCGATCTTGGTCGGCCAGCCGGCGTAGTAGCGCAGGTGGTCGACCGAGCCCGGCACGTCGACCTTCGACGCGATCGACACCGGCTTGCCGTTGTCGAGCGACTCGAGCTGGGCGAGCTCCTCGGTGTTCGCCTCGATCAGGTCGGCCAGCTTGTTCATGAGGATCGAGCGCCGCGCCGGCGGCAGCTTGCCCCAGTCGCCGTCGAACGCCTGCTGCGCCGCCTTCACCGCGCGGTCCACGTCCTCGGCGCCGGCGTGCGCGACGCTCGCGATCGTCTCGCCGGTCGCCGGGTCGATCGTCTCGAACGTTCCGCCGCCGGCGGCCTCCACCCACTCGTCGCCGATCAGCAGCCTGTGCGGACCGGCGTCCACGAATGCGCGCGCGGCGTCGCCGAGCTGTGTGGTGTCGGTGGCTGACACGGGGGCGAAGGATACGCGCCGGTACGCTCGGCCGATGGGACGGCTCCTCGTCGCGGCGCTCGCGATCGGGCTGGCGGCGGGGCTGGCGATCGGCCTGACGCGCGACGCGCCCGGGCCCGTCCTGCCGCGGATCGAGGCCGCCATCGCGAAGGACGCGCGCACGCGCTACGGGCGCCCGGTCCGCGACGTCCGCTGCGTGCGCTTCCAGTTCGACCGCACGAAGCTCAGCTGCACGGCAGTGCACTACGAGACGGCCCTCGCCTACAGCGGCAAGCTCTACATCGCCCAGGTGCTCCCGGACGGCGGCTTCCGCTACCACCCGTACGGGATCCCGATCTGGAAGGGCGTCTGAGCCGGCCCCTAGGTCCGCAGCAGGATCTTCAGGGCCTCGTGGCGGTCGTACGCCGCGTAGGCGTCGGGCGCCTCGTCGAGTCGCATCTCGCGCGACACGAGCGGCGCCACGTCGAGCCGGCCGGATGCGAGCAGCGCGAGCACCGAGTCGAGATGGCCCATCACGTTCGCGTGGCCGGTCACGAGGTTGAGCGACTTGATCCAGACGACGCCCATGTGGACCTCGGTCCGCTCGGCGTAGACGCCGACGACCGACACGGTGCCGCCCTTGCGCGCCAGCCGGCACGCGGTGTCGAGCGCGGCCGGGTTGCCGACGGCGTCCACCGCCACGTCGACCCCGCCCACCTGCGTCCCCGCCTTGACCGCCTTGCGCGGGTCCTCCTCGGTCGCGTGCACCGGCTCGGCGCCGAGCGCCCGCGCGGTCTCGAGGCGGTCGGCGACGGTGTCGACCGCGATCACCTTCGACGCGCCCGCCGCGCGCGCGGCCATCACCGCGCACAGCCCGACCGGTCCGAGCCCGATCACGGCGCACGTGTCGCCGGCCTGGAAGCCCGCCGAGACGATCGAGTGGTAGCCGGTGCCCATCACGTCGCCGGCGAACAGCGCCGCCGCGTCCGAGAGCCCGTCGGGCACCCGCCGGAGCGTGAGGTTGGCGCGCGGCACGAGCGCCAGCTCCGCCTGCGTCCCCTGGAGCGAGCCGAGCGTCGCGCCGTGGCCGAACACGCGCGCCTCGTCGCACTTCTGGTAGATCCCGCGGCGGCAGAAGAAGCAGACCCCGCACGCGGTGTGGAAGGTCCCGAGCACGCGGTCGCCCTCCTTCACGCTGGTCACGGCGTCGCCCGTGGCCACGACGGTGCCCACGTACTCGTGCCCGATCGTGAAGCCGGGCTCGATCTGCACGCGCCCGTGGTAGATGTGGAGGTCCGACCCGCAGACGCCGGACGCGTCGATCTTCACGACGGCGTCGTCGGCGGCGATCGGCTCCGGCTCCGGGCGCTCCTCGAGAGCGACCCTGCCGGGCTCCTGGAAGGTGACGGCGAGCATCAGCGGCGCATCCTACGAGGCGGTGCCGGCCGGCGCAGGCGGGGCCACGGCGCCGCGCCGCAGCAGCGGCGCCACCCGGTAGCGCTCCTCGCGCAGCGCATCGAGCACGGCCACCACGTGGTCGGTGCCGATCGCGCGCCACCAGTCCACGGGCCCGCGCGGGTGGTTGAGGCCGAGGGTCATGCCGGCGTCCACGTCTTCCGGGCCCCCGACGCCCTCGCCGATCGCGAACGCCGCCTCGTTCACGAGCTGCGCCGCGATCCGGCCGAGCACCAGCCCGGGCGCGTCAGCCACCCACTCGGGGAGGAGGCCCAGCGCCGTGAAGAAGCGCTCGACGTCGTCGTTGCGCTCGCCGGTCAGCTCGACCAGTCCGCCGATCGGGGGGAGGAGGTGGAAGCCGGTCCGCGCCCCCGTCTCGGCCAGCGGCCGGTCGGCGACGATCGCCACGTCGACCCCGTTCACGCCGAGGTCCGACGCCGGCGCCGGCACCGCCGCGTCGATCACGAGCTCCGGCTCCTCGAGGCCGCCGAAGCCGGCCGGCTCGCGCGCGTCGAATCCGGCCTGGGCGGCGCGGTGACGCAGCTCGCGCGCGACCGGCCCGGCGCCCTCGATCGCCACCCGCCGCCCGTCCCCGCCCCCCACGTCGGGGGTGGGGGGATCGTCGGGGCGGCCGGGGGGGTAGTCGTACCATCCGCCGTCCGTCTTCCGGCCGAGCTTGCCCGCCGCGACCATCCGCGCCTGGAGGGGGCTCGGCTTCCAGCGCGGCTCGCCGAAGCTCTGCTCGGTGAACGACTTGGCGACCTCGAAGCCGACGTCGATGCCCACGAGGTCCATCAGCTCGAACGGCCCCATCCGGAAGCCGCCGGCGAGCCGCACGATCCGGTCGATCTGCTCGTGGGTGGCCACGCGCTCCTGGAGCAGGCGCAGCGACTCGGCGCCGAACGGCCGGTTGCAGCGGTTGACCAGGAAGCCGGGCCCGTCGGTCACGCGTATCGGGTGGCGGCCCATATCACGCGCGAGGTCGGTGACCACGCGCACGGCGTCCTCGCCGGTCTGCTCCGCCGGGATGATCTCCACGAGCTTCATCACCGGGGGCGGGTTGAAGAAGTGCATCCCGACGACGTTCTCGGGGCGCGCTGCTGAGCCCGCCAGCGAGGTGACGAGGATCGACGACGTGTTGGTTGCGATCACCGCGTCCGGGTTGCGCTCCGAGATCGCGGCGAACAGCTCGCGCTTGAGGTCCGGTCGCTCGGGCACCGCCTCGATCACGACGTCGCACGCGGCCAGCGCGTCGAGGTCGTCGATCACCGACAGCTCGGCCGGCTCGCCCTCGAGCCGACCCTTGGCGGCCGCCTTCTCGAGCCCCTTGCGGACGTAATCGGCGCCGCGCTCGCGTGCCTCCTCGAACGGGTCGTAAAGCGCCGTCTCGATGCCCGCCTGGCAGCCGAGCTGGGCGATGCCGGCGCCCATCGTGCCGGCGCCCGCGACTCCCAGTCGCACGCCCTAGCGTCCCCTGAACTGGGGGCGGCGCTTCTCGATGAAGGCCGTCATCCCCTCCACCCGATCATCGGTGGCCATCGCCAGCTCGTACAGCCGCCGCTCGTACTCGAGCCCGGCGCTGAGCGCGGTCTCGTCCGCCGCCTGCACCGCCTGCTTGCCGAGCCGCACCGCCACCGGTGGCCGGCGAGCGACCACCTGCGCCAGCTCGATCGCCTCGGTGAGCCACTCCTTCTTGCCCGTCACGCGGTTCACGATCCCCACCGCATGGGCCTCGGCGGCGTCCATCCGGCGGCCGGTGAGGACTAGCTCCATCGCGCGCTGCTTGCCGATCGTCCGGGTCAGGCGCTGCGTGCCGCCGGCGCCGGGGATGATCCCGAGCGTGATCTCCGGCTGGCCGAACTCGGCGGTCTGAGAGGCGACGATCATGTCGCAGGTCAGCGCCAGCTCGCAGCCGCCGCCCAGGGCGAACCCCGACACGGCCGCGATCATCGGGGTCCGGCAGGCGGCGATCCGCGTCCAGAAGCGGGCCGTCGGAGTGGTCATCGCCTCCTGGAAGCTGCGCTCGCGCATCGCCTTGATGTCGGCGCCGGCCGCGAAGTAGTCGTCGCTGCCGGCGATCACGATGCAGCGCACCTCCTCGTCGGCGTCCCACTCCTCGACGAGCAGCGTCAGCCGCTCCATCAGCTCGGCCGACAGCGCGTTCCGCGCGTCGGGCCGGTTGAGCCGCGCGATTCCCACCGCGCCATCGCGCTCGGCGAGGACGACCTCCTCCGGCGACGCCGACACGGGGCTCACACCATCGCGTTCACGCCGGTGGCCGCGCGGCCGATGATCAGCTTCTGGATCTGCGACGTCCCCTCGTACAGGGTCGTCACGCGCGCGTCGCGCAGGTAGCGCTCCACCGGGTGGTCGTCCACGTAGCCGGACCCGCCGTGGACCTGGATCGCGTTGTTCGCGCTGCGCACGGCGGCCTCGGTGGCGTACAGCTTGGCGATCGAGGTCTCCGTGGTGTTCGGCTTGCCCGTGTCCTTGAGCCAGCCGGCGCGCCAGACGAGCGCCCGCGAGGCCTCGGTGTCCACGACCATGTCGGCGATCATCGCCTGCACGAGCTGGAAGCTCGCCAGCGGGCGGTCGAACTGGTGGCGCTCAGTCGAGTAGGCGACCGACGCGTCCACGCAGCCCTGGCAGATCCCCACGCAGCCCGAGGCCACGCTGAAGCGGCCGGAGTCGAGCGCGGACATCGCGACCTTGAACCCGTCGCCGACGTCGCCGAGCAGCGCCTCGTCGCCGACCTCGACGCCGTCGAGCGACAGCTCCGCCGTGTCCGAGGCGCGCAGCCCGAGCTTGCCGTGGATCGCGCTCGTGGTGAAGCCCGACGACTCCGTTGGCACGAGGAAGGCGGCCAGCCCGCGGTGCTTCTTCTCGGGGTCGGTCTGGGCGAAGACGAGCGCGACCTTCGCGAAGTTGCCCATCGAGATCCACTGCTTCTGACCGCTGATCTTCCAGCCGTCGCCGGTCTTCTCGGCGCGGGTGGCGAGGTTGGCCGCGTCGGAGCCGGTGTTCGGCTCTGTCAGCCCGAAGCAGCCGAGGATCTCGCCGGTGCAGAGCTTGGGCAGCCACTCGTGCTTCTGCTCTTCGCTGCCCCAGCGCTGGATCGACGAGCAGACGAGCGACGTCTGGACGGAGACGACCGTGCGCGCCGAGCTGTCGCCGCGGCCGATCTCCTCGACGATCAGCCCGTAGGTGCGGTAGTCGAGCCCGCGGCCGCCGTACTCCTCGGCGACGATCGGGCCGAGGTAGCCCATGTCGCCGAGCTTCTTCACGAGTTCGAGGTCGAAGTGCTCGTTGCGGTCGTTCTCGCGCGCGACGGGGACGATCTCGCGGTCGGTGAAGTCGCGCGCGGTCTCGCGGATGAGCTTCTGCTCGTCGGTCAGCTCGAACTCGATCACGAGCGCGGCAGGCTAGCGAAGGGTCCCCTCCGCGAGCGGGCCGCATCCCTGCGGCCCGACGCGCGGGGTACAGGCCAGGGGAGGACGGGGGGAACCTATGTGCCGACCCCTGGCGTCGCTGCAAGGGTTGAAACGTTACGGCGGCGGGTTGGTTGGTGGGATGCGCTCAGAGCGGCGACAGCCGCGTGGCCGCCGCCTTCCAGACCGCGACCACGCGCTCGCCGGGCGCGAGCGCGAGCCGGTCCGACGACGCCGTCGTGACCTCGGCGGCCAGCGCCTGCGGCGTCGCGAGCCCGACGCGGGTGCGGTTTCCGACGGCCGTGACGGTGGTGACCGCGACCGCGAGCCGGTTGAGTGCCGAGCCCTCCTCGGGCGAGCCGCGCTCGATCGCGATCTCCCACGGGTGGACGCTTACGGCGACGCGTCCGCGCCCGTGGTCGACGCTCGCGACCGCGCCGCCGCCGTCGAGATCGACCCGGGTCAGCTCGCCCTCGCCGGCCGTCGCGGTGCCGGTGAGCACCACGGCCCCGGTGAAGTCGGCGACGAA
>DATENL010000361.1:0-4276 GCA_035275105.1 Thermoleophilaceae bacterium | reverse complement strand
GCGCGTGTCGACGAGCTCCGGCCGCAGCGCCACCGCGGCGGGCTCCAGGTCGTTCTCGAGCGCGCCCGCGAGCCGGTCGAGCGGTCGCGCTGCGAGCTCGCGCAGCGCGGCGGGGTCGAGGGCCTCGCGCGTCGAGCCGATCCGATCGGCCTCCGCGTAGACGTGCCCGGTCGCGAGGCCCGCCTCCGACGGCACGAGGACGAGCGTCATCGGTGGGAGCTCGATCGGCTCGACGCGGTCGCCGGTCCCGCTCACGAGCGCGTGCCGCGGCTCGACCTGGCTCGGGACGTCGGACCCGAGCCCCTCCGCGAGGCTCACGAGGTCGCCGGCGGCGAGCGGCTCGCCCGCGATGCGGTTGGCGGCTCGGAGCGCCGCGGCGGCGTCGGCGCTCCCGCCACCGAGCCCGGCGGCGACCGGGATCCGCTTCTCGATCTCGACGCGGAGCGGCGGGAGGTCGCCGTCGAGCGCGCTGCGGAGGGCGGCGACGGCGTCGGACGCGAGGTTGCGCCCCTCGATCGGTGGCTCGCACAGGACCTCGTCGCGATCCGCGGCGCGAACGGTCACGGTGTCCGCAAGGTCGACCGACGCGAACAGCGAGCAGAGCTCGTGGAGGCCGTTCGCGCCGCGCGGTCCGACGTGCAGGACGAGGTTGACCTTGGCGGGCGCCTCCTCGACGACGGCGGTCATCGCGGCGCGAGGCCGGCGAGGCGGTCCGGGCCGAGAAGCTCCGCCAGCCGTGCGAACTCCGCGGGCGCGAGACGCTCGGCCCGTGCGTCGGGCGGGTGCCCCATCTGCCCGAGGGCCGCGCGCGTGGCCTCGCGGAGATCGGCGCTCGCGCCCGGCGTGATCTGGAGCGACCCCGCAAGCGCCTTGCGGCGGTGCGCGAAGCCGGCGTGCACGAGAGCCGCAACGTGCGCCGGCGGCGCGGTCCCTGTCCGCCGCAGGACGACGAGCGCGGACTCGACCCGGGGCGCCGGGTGGAAGACCGCCGCGGGCACGCGGCGCTCGACGCGCACCTCGCACGCGAGCTGCGCGAGGGCCGAGGTGGCGCCGTAGGTCTTCGACCCCGGCCCGGCCGCGAGGCGCTCGCCCACCTCGCGCTGGACCATCGCGACCCACAGCCGCGCGGCCGGCAGCTCCTCGATCGACTTGAGGATCACCGTGGCCGCGACGCCGTACGGCAGGTTCGCGACGACCTTGCCGGGCGCGGGGTCGAGCGCGGCATAGTCGAGCCGCACGGCGTCGGCGAGGTGCAGCGTGACGTTGTCGAACGGCGCGAGCGCGTCGTCGAGGGCCGGCCGGAGCCCCGCGTCGACCTCGACGACGTGCAGGTGCCCGGTGCGCGGCGCCAGGTACTCGGACAGCACGCCGAGGCCGCCGCCCACCTCCAGCACGACGTCGTCGCCCCCCAGCTCCGCCACGCGGCCGATCACGCCGAGGATGTTGTCGTCGATCAGGAAGTTCTGGCCGAGCTCGCGATTGGGACGGACGCCGAACTGGTGCAGCCGCCGCAGGCTCGCCTGACGTGGCTCCACCGCGATCACCACCCGAAGACCCGGGCGGCCGTGGCCTCCACCGTCTGCTCGAGGGCCTCGTAGGACACGCCGCGCAGCTCGGCCACGTGGCGCGCGGTGGCCACGACGTTCGCGGGCTCGTTCGGCTTGCCGCGCACCGGCTGCGGCGCGAGGTACGGCGAGTCGGTCTCGACCATCAGCAGCTCGTCCGGGACCTCGCGCGCGGCGGCCTGGAGGTCGGTCGCCTTCGGGTAGGTGACGTTGCCCGCGAACGAGCAGACGTAGCCGCGCTCCACGCACTCCTCGACCCGGTCGGGCGCGGAGAAGCAGTGCAGGACCACCGTGAGCCCCTCGGCGCGGTCGCGGAGGATCGCGAACGTGTCGTCCTCGGCCGCGCGCGTGTGGATCACGAGCGGCAGCCCGAGCCGCCGGGCGACTTCGATCTGGGCCTCGAACGCGCGCCGCTGGTCGTCGCGCGGCGAGTAGTCGCGGTAGTAGTCGAGGCCCGTCTCGCCCACCGCCCGCACGACGGGGTCGCCAGCAGCGCGCTCGACCGCCTCGGCCTCGGCTTCGCCGAAGCCGGTGGCGGACTGCGGGTGCCGCCCGACGATCGCGGAGACCCCGTCGTGCTCGCGGGCCGCCGCGATCGCGAAGTCCGTCGACGCGGCGTCGATGCCCACCGTCGCGAGCCGGGTGACCCCGGCCGCGCGCGCGCGCTCGACGACCTCGGCGACCGGCGCGTCGCAGTGATCGAGGTGACAGTGGCTGTCGATCACCGGATGATCGATTCCGAATCCGCGTGCCCCTGGGGCCGCGAAAATCGAGCTGGCGAAGGACGCAGGGAGAGATCGATGCATGAATGCATCAACTCGACCGAGGACGCACGCCCAGCGACGATTTGCAGCGGCATCCGGGGGCGCGGGGGTTCGGGATCGATCATCCGTTACTGCGGCTCGATGCGGGGGAACAGCGGCGCGAGGTCGCCCACCTGTGCGCCGCCCGGCACGGCCCCGATAGTGGCGTCGTCGAGTGACGTGCCGGCGTGACCAAGTGCGCTCAGGGCCTTCAGGGAAGCGTCGGGGATGAAGGGATGCACGAGCAGGCTCACGACCCGGACTCCCTCCACGAGCCCGTAGAGGACCGAGTCGAGCTCTTCCGACCGCGCCGGGTCCTTGGCGAGCTGCCACGGCTCCTGCTCCTGGACGAACCCGTTGAGCTTTCGGACGAGCGCCCAGATCGTGGCGAGGGCCGCGGTCAGGTCCTCCTCGTCGAACCGTTCGCGCACCCGCTCGACGTTCTCCTCCCCGTCCGTGAGCGCCGCGGGAGCCGTCGCGACGGGCACGACGCCGTCCCGGTAGCGCCGCACCATCGCGAGGGTTCGGCTGGCGAGGTTGCCGTACTCGTTCGCCAGCTCGGCCGTGTAGCGGGCCTCGAAGTCGGCGGTCGAGACGTTGCCGTCCTGCCCGAACCCGACCGCTGCCATGAGGTAGTAGCGAAGCGCATCGACGCCGTACTGCTCGATCACGGCGAACGGGTCGATCACGTTGCCGAGCGACTTCGACATCTTGTGCTCGTCCATCAGCAGGAACCCGTGGATGTACACGCGGCGCGGCACCTCGATGCCGGCGGCCATCAGGAGGGCCGGCCAGAACACCGCGTGGAACTTCAGGATGTCCTTGCCGATCACGTGGACGTCCGCCGGCCAGAAGCGGTCGGTGAGGTCCTCGCCCTCGCGCGCGAAGCCGAGCGCCGTGTAGTAGTTGAGGAGCGCGTCGAACCAGACGTAGAAGACGTGTCCCTCGTCCCACGGCACGGGGACGCCCCAGCGCAGGCGCGAGCGCGTGAGCGAGACGTCGTTCAGGCCCTGCTTGATGAACGACAGGGCCTCGTTCCGGCGGATCCCCGGCAGGACCCACTCGGGGCGCTCGGCGTAGAGCCGCTCGAGCGGCTCCTGGAACTCGGAGAGCTTGAAGAAGTAGTTGTCCTCCTTCTCGCGCTCGAGCTCGATCAGGTGGATCGGACAGCGGTTGCCGTCGACCAGCTCGGCGTCCGTCTTGAAGTCGGCGCAGCGCGGGCAGTACCAGCCCTCGTACGTGCCCTCGTAGACGTAGCCCCGGTCGTAGACCGACTGAAGCACTCGCTGAACCGCCTCGTGGTGGCGGGGATCCGAGGTGCGGATGAAGAAGTCGTTGGTGGCGTTGACCCGCTCGGCCAGGTCGAGGAAGCGCTGCGCGTTTCGGTCGGCCAGCTCGCGGGGCGACACGCCCTCGCGCTCGGCGGCCTGCGCCACCGGCTCGCCGTGCTCGTCGGTGCCCGTGAGGAAGAAGACGTCCTCCCCCCGCTGGCGCATGTGGCGGGCGAGCACGTCCGCCGCGATCGTCGAGTACGCGTGCCCGAGGTGGGGCTCCGCGTTCACGTAGAAGATCGGAGTTGTGACGTAGTAACCCACGGGGCGACGATGCTACGGAAGGCGGCGAGGACCGAGCCGGGCTCATGGCCGCTCGGGCTCCGAGCGGGCGCCCGCGAGCGGGAGGTGGAACGCGCGCCGCAGCGATCTGGAGGTCGCTCGCGGTCGTCCCAGGAGGGCGGCCGCCGCGACCATCGCAATGCACGCGGCGAGCCAGCCGAGGTCGAGCCCGCCGGTCGGGCGCGTGGATACGCGGCTGACCGCGGGCACGAGCAGGGGTGCGCGACCGGCGCGGCTCGCCTGCGAGGGTCCGACCGCCGGTCGCGGCGCCGGGGTGGCCCGCGGGTGGGAGGGA
>DATENL010000360.1:0-5076 GCA_035275105.1 Thermoleophilaceae bacterium | reverse complement strand
CCCCGGCGGCGGCGGCGAATCTTCCGCGGACGGCCGCTTCGCCGCCAGCGCGGGCCGCTCCGGCGACCTCCGCGAGGAGCTGCGGGTCGAGCCGCTCGACGGCGGCCGCGTGCGCGTCGGCCGCTGGCTCCTGTATCCCAGCCGCGGCTGGGAGCTCCAGGACGCGCCGCCGATGATGCCGGCGGCGCGCTACGCCGAGGCGCTCCGCAACGCCGCCCGCCTGGGGCTCGTCGCACACGGCGGCTGATTGTCGGATTACTGGGGCCATAGCCCCACCGATCCGACAACAAGACTGCGCCGCGCCTCGGCGCGAGGGGTCACACTTCCGGGCGTGAGGAAGCTCCTGCTCGCCGTAGCGGCCCTGGTCGCGGCGGCTCTGCCCGCGACCGCCGCGGCGGCTCCGGCGCCGACGCCCTACGGACAGCACGACGCCGGCGGCTTCCGCGACGTCCTGCCGCCTGGCACCAACGGGTTCGACAACGCGGTCGAGCTGGCGCGCTTCTTCTCGAACGGCGACCGCCCCGCCCACAACGACGACCAGCTCGCGATGTACCGCGACCTCCTCTACGCCTCGCCGGGCATCTCCGCCAAGGGCGTGCGCAGGTACTTCAAGGACTCGCGCTTCGGCACCCTGCCGCAGGCCCGCGAGCGCACCTACAGCCCCCGTTCCGACGTGACGATCGTGCGCGACCGCTTCGGGGTCCCGCACATCCGCGGCGCGACGCGCGCGGGGGCGATGTTCGGCACCGGCTACGCCGCGGGCGAGGACAGGCTGTTCTTCATCGACGTCCTGCGCCACGTCGGCCGGGCGCAGCTCGCGTCGTTCGCGGGGGGCACCCCGTCCAACGTCCTGCTCGACCGCGAGATCTGGCACACGGCGCCCTACACCGAGGAGGACCTCCAGGCGCAGGTCGACCAGCGCCGCCCGGGGTTCGAGAAGGAGGCGGACCAGCTCCGCGACGACTCCGTCAACTACGTCGAGGGCGTGAACGCGTACATCGCCGAGGCGCGGCTCAACCCGCTGAAGATGCCCGCCGAGTACGCCGCCATCGGGCAGCCCGAGGGGCCGACCGACTGGAACCAGCGCGACTCCGTCGCCGTAGCGACGCTCGTGGGTGCGATCTTCGGCGCCGGCGGCGGGGGCGAGCTCAAGTCGGCGCTCGTGCTCCAGCGCGCCCGCTCGCAATTCGGCGAACGGGACGGGACGCGCATCTGGCGCGACTTCCGCTCCGCGAACGACCCCGAGGCCCCGACCACCGTGCGCGGCCGCAAGTTCAGCTACCAGCCGTCGCCGAAGCACGCCCGCGGGGTGGCTCTTCCCGACCCCGGCTCGCTCAGGAACTTCGTCGACCTCGACGCGTCAACGACCAACACGACCGCGCTGCAGCGACTCGCCTTCCCGCAGGCGATGTCGAACGCGCTCGTCGTCTCGGGCCGGCGGTCCGCCTCGGGGCACCCGCTCGCGGTCTTCGGCCCCCAGACCGCCTACTTCGCCCCCGAGATCCTGATGGAGCAGGACGTCCACGCTCCCGGCATCGACGCGCGCGGCGCCGCGTTCCCGGGCGCGAACCTCTACGTGTCGCTGGGTCACGGCCGCGACTACGCCTGGAGCGCGACCTCCGCCGGCCAGGACCTCACCGACACCTACGCCGTGCCGCTGTGCGAGCCGAGCGGCGCCGCCGCCACGCTGGGCTCGGACCACTACGTGTTCCGCGGGAGGTGCCGGCCGATCGAGGTGCTCGAGCGCACCGACAGCTGGAAGCCCAACGCGGCGGACCAGACGCCGCCCGGTAGCGAGACGTTCAGGTCGGAGCGGACGGCGCTCGGGATCGTGACCGCGCGTGCGAGGGTGCGCGGCCGGCCCGTGGTCTACACCAAGCTCCGCTCGACCTACCTGCACGAGCCGGATTCGGCGCTCGGGCTCTCGCTCTTCAACCAGCCGGACGCGATTCGCGGGCCGAGGGACTTCCAGCGCGCGGCATCCCTGATCGGCTACGCGTTCAACTGGTTCTACGTGGACTCGAGGCACACCGCCTACCTCAACTCGGGCGCGAACCCGATCAGGCCGCGGGACGTGAACCCGGACCTGCCCGTGATGGGCTCGCGCCGCTTCCAGTGGCGCGGCTGGAACCCGGCGACCAACGTGACGCCGATCGTGCCCGTGAGCGGCCGGCCGCGCGCGATCGACCAGGGCTGGATGACGAGCTGGAACAACAAGCAGGCGCTCGGCGTCCGCGCCGCCGACGGCAACTGGGGATACGGGTCGGTCTACCGCTCGCAACCGCTCGACGCGCGCGTGCGCTCGGCCCTGCGCGGCGGGCGCCGGATGACGGTGCCGAAGCTGGTCGACGCGATGGAGGACGCGGCCACGGTCGACCTGCGCGGGTCGCAGGTTCTCCCGTGGGCGCTCAGGGTGCTCGGCCGGCCGAGCGACGCCAAGCTCCGCCGCGCCGTCGACCTCCTGCAGGCATGGCGGCGATCCGGGGCGCACCGCGTCGACCGCAACCGAGACGGGCGCTACGACGCGGCCGAGGCGATCAGGATCATGGACGCCTGGTGGCCGCGCTGGCTCAGGGCCGAGTTCGAGCCGACGCTCGGCAAGAAGCTGTTCGCGGCGATCGCCGGCATGAACGAGCTGGCGAACCTGCCGAACAATCACGGCGAGCACCTCGGCTCCGCGTGGCAGGCGGGCTGGTACTCGTACGCGCAGAAGGACCTGCGCGCGCTGCTCGGCCGGCCCGTCCGCGGGCGCTACTCGCGCGTCTACTGCGGCGGCGGGCAGCTTGGGCGCTGCCGCGCCGCGCTGCGCGGCTCGCTGCGGAAGGCGCTCACCGTCCCGGCCGCGAGGCTCTACAGCGGCGACCCGGTCTGCCAGGACGCCCGCCGCGACGGCACCCAGACGTGCTTCGACGCGATCTACTTCCGCCCGCTCGGCGCGCTCACTCAGCCGCTGATCCCGTGGCAGAACCGCCCGACCTACCAGCAGGCGGTCCAGGTGCCGCGGCGGGTCGAGCGCTGACGGGCTACTTCACGGGCTCGCCGCTGCGCTTCACGACGTACCAGTAGCCGCCGTACTCGAGGACGGCCTGGCACAGCACCTCGCCCGGCTCGTCGTCGCCGACGTAGTAGTAGAGCGGGTTGCCCTTGTAGGTCACCTGCTTCCTGCCGTCGCTCCGCTTAACGGTCCCGAGCAGCCCCTGCTTCACGCGGTCGCCCGCGCGCGGCGCGCCCTTGGTCAGGAAGGGCGGCCAGGCGTCCGCGCAGGCTCCGTAGCAGCGGCTCTTCCCGTCGTCGCGCGTGAAGAGGTACAGGGCGCGGCCGCGGCCGTCGGCGAGGATCTTCCCGTAGTCGCTGCCGTGCAGCGTCACGCGCTTGCCGGTGCGCTTCTTGGCCTTCGGCGCCGCCGCCGGAACCGGCTTCGACGCCGGCTCGGCGGTCGGCGCGGCGTTCGAGGAGCCGGCGTCGCCGCACCCCGCGGCGGCCAGCAGGAGGACGGACATCGAGGCGGCGGCTCTCTTCATGTGTAGAACGTCCCGGAGGGAGCGCGGTCGTTACGCGAGACCGCCTTCGCGGCGTCCCGACCCGTGCGTACATTCGGGTCCGTGCCGCTGACCGTCGTCACAGGCCCCGCCAACGCCGGCAAGGCAGGCCGCGTCCTGGGCGCCTACCGCGACCGGATCGCGGACGAGCCGGTGCTCGTCGTGCCCGCGCTGCGCGACGTCCGCCACGCACAGCGCGAGCTCGCCTCCCGCGGCGCCGTGTTCGGCACCCGCGTCGTGCGGTTCAGGTGGCTGTTCCAGGACGTGGCGGAGCGATGCGGCTCGCCGCTCGGGCGCGGCCGTATCGCCACCTACGAGCAGCGCGAGCTGCTCGTGGAGCACGCGATCCGCTCCGCGCCGCTCGACGCGCTGGCCGGTCCCGCCGCGAGGCCGGGGTTCGCCCGCGCGGCGGGGCGCTTCTTCGCCGAGCTCGAGCGCTCGATGGTCGAGCCGCAGCGCCTGTGGCAGGCCCTCCGCGCCTGGCGGGGCGACGCGCGCGCCGAGGAGGTGGGCGCGCTCTACGCCGCCTACCACGAGGCGCTCGACCGCGCGGGCCTCGTGGACGACGCCCGCTTCGCCCGCCACGCGCTCGACGCCCTCCGCGCCGCGCCCCACCGCTGGGGCGGGGTCCCGGTGTTCGTGTACGGCTTCGACGACTTCACGCCGCTCGAGCTCGAGCTGCTGAAGCTCTTGGCCGGGCCGGCGGCGGCGGAGGTGACGGTCTCGCTTCCGTACGAGCCCGACCGCTCGGCCTTCGAGGCCACGCGGCGGACGCTCGCCGCCCTGGAGCCGGCGATCACCGCGCACGAGGCGCTCGCCCCCACCGCCGAGCACTACGCCGAGGAGTCGCGCGCGGTCCTGCACCACGTCGAGCGCACGCTGTTCGACCCGCCGCCCGAGCGCGTCGAGCCGGGAGGCGCGGTCCGGCTCCTGTCGGCCGGCGGCGAGCGGGCGGAGGTCGAGCTCGTGGCCGCCGAGGTGCTCGAGCTGCTGCGGGCCGGCACCCCCGCGGGCGAGGTCGCCGTGGTGTTCCGCGACGCTGCCTCCTACGCGTCGCTCGTCGACCGGGTCTTCACCGCCTACGGGATCCCGTTCTCGCTCGACCGGCGCGTGCCGCTCGCGCACACGGGGCTCGGGCGCGGCGCGCTGGCGCTCCTGCGCTGCTCCTCCGGCACCGGCACGGCGGACGACCTGATCGCCTACCTCCGGACCGCGGGCAGGCTCGACCAGCCCCACCTCGCGGACGCGCTCGAGTCGGAGGTCCGCCGCGCGGGAGTCCGCACCGCGGCCGGCGCGCGCGAGCTGTGGGAGCGTCAGTGGTTCGAGCTCGGCGAGCTCGACCGGCTCGCCAAGCCGTCGCGGATCGCGGCCGTGTGCGACCAGCTCGACGAGGAGGTCGAGCGGGTCTTCGCCCGGCCGTACAAGCGCGAGGCGCACGTCTTCGCCGACGACGAGCGGGAGGACCCCGCGGCGCGCGACGCGATCCGCGCCGCCCTGCGCGGGGTGCGCGAGCTCGCTCGCGCGGCGCCGGAGCTCG
>DATENL010000359.1:0-2558 GCA_035275105.1 Thermoleophilaceae bacterium | reverse complement strand
CGCCGCCCAAGCCCGCCGGCAAGGCCTCGCCGCTCCAGCCCGGCGCAGCTCGGCCCGCCCGACCCGCCGGCCGCTACGCCGGCATCACGATGGTCGTCGTCGGCCTCCTGATCCTCGCCTACGGCACCATCACGCTCCTCTGGCAGGACCCGTGGACGGCCTGGCAGACGGCCCGCGCGCAGGACCGCGCCAAGGTGCAGTACGAGAAGATCGTCAAGGACTTCCGCAAGAGCGCGAGCATCCAGACCAAGCAGGCGACCCGCGCCTGGCTCCATCGCCAGGCCGCGCTCTTCAACCTGAACACCCCCGAGGGCTCGCCGGTCGGCCGGCTGAGCATCCCGAAGATCGACGTGCACTTCACGATCGTCCAGGGGACCGAGGAGTCGACGCTCACGAAGGGGCCGGCGCACTACGTCGAGACGCCGCTGCCGGGCGCCAAGGGCAAGTGGACCGTCGGCATCGCCGGCCACCGGACGACCTACCTCGCGCCGTTCCGCCGCCTCAACGAGCTCGACCCGGGCGACCACATCACGATCCAGATGCCCTACGCGCGGTTCAGCTACATCGTCGAGAAGACGAAGATCGTCGACGCCACCGACCAGACGGTGCTCGCCGCAGACTCCGCGATCACGGGCCGCAAGCCCTACAACCGGCTCGCTTTGACGGCCTGCCACCCGCCCTTCAGCGCCGCCCAGCGGATCATCGTCTATTCCCGCCTGCTGCGCTACAAGATCGCCAAGGCCCGCAGCTAGCGGCGCTGCGCGCCAGGTAGGGCGCGCCGGCATCGGTTGCCGGCCGTTATGTGCCCGTTTTCGCGCTCTTTTTCGTAATTTGCGCTTGACCTGGGCGCGCGAGCGCGTATACGGTTTCGCTATGAAAGCCCGGTCGTACGGAGTGGCCGCCGGCCGGGGGGTAAGGAATCCCCAACACGAGAGGGAGGGCAGACGATGCGAGTGACTACTCGTTCCGTGCTGCGTGCATTGGTCATGGGGTTGGTTCTGGCGCTCGCGGTGCCCGCGATCGCGCTCGGCCAGGCCCAGAGTGGGACCACCGGCAGTGGCGACGGCTCCCAGAGCGGTGACGTCAGCAACAACCAGAGCAACGCGCAGAGTGCCGTCGGTAACGGCAACCAGCAGAACGCGACGAATCAGAACTGCGTCGCCGGACGCGACTGCGTGAACAACAACATCACGAACCAGAACTCGGGCAGCACTCGTACGTTCGAGCGCGCTCCGGTCCGGGTCCGTGGGCGCATCGTCCGCCGTGTGACGCTCGCGCACACCGGTTCCGACCTGAGGCTCCTGTTCCTCGTCGGCGGCCTGATGACGGCCGGCGGCATCGGCGTCCTCACCCTGAGGCGTCGCGGGTTCAACAGCTAGAGCAGTCTCGGCACACGACATGAGCCCGCTCCGTCCGAATCCTGGATGGCGCGGGCTCGTGTCAGCCGCCGCGATCCTCTCGGCCGCCGCCCTCGGGGTCGCGGCGTGCGGCGACTCCGGCGACAACGCCGGCGCCGTCACCAACTCTCAGTCCAACTCCCAGACGACTCAGGGCAACGGCCAGTCGTCGAACCAGAGCAACTCGTCGAGCCAGAGCGGCAGCGGCTCGCTGTCGCAGTCCTCGTTCTCGACGGACGAGGGCGACGTCCTCACCTACGCGGGCACGTCGAAGGCGACCATCACGGTGGACGTCGAGGGCGACTCCCGCCTCCTGTGGTCGAACGACAAGGGCAGCCCGTTCAGCCTGAGCGGGACCGGCGGGGCCGCGGTCGACTCGAGCGACGGCAGCGGCGAGGTCCCGCTGTCAGGCGGCAAGCACCGCCTCGAGGTCCGCGGCAAGGTCTGGACGATCGTAATCAGGCCTGGCTAGCCGGCCCCCGGGCTACCGCCGCCGCTGCAGGTACCAGGTGAGGTCGTCGCGGGTCTCGCACTTGCCGTTGGCGTCGTAGACCTTCGCGTTCATCCGGCCGTTGGCGCGCTCCGCCGACGAGTCGAACTGGCCGGTCATCCTGAGCTTGAGCCGGCGCCAGTCGGGCGTGTGCGGGTTGACGCGCTGGACGGCGACGATCTTGAACGGACCGTCCTCGATCGGATCGTCCTGGTCGATGTTGAGCGGGATCCGGCGATCGTCCCCGTACTGGCACTCCTGGCCCTTCGGGAGGGGCAGCTTGCCCGTGATCTTCGTCACGCGGCGGTTCCGGACCTTGAAGTGGATCTCTCCACCGTGGTTCGGCTTCCCGTCGTAGGTGGCCTTCTCGGGAAGGATCTGCGCCGCGGAGGCGGGGGAGGTCATGGCAAGTGTGGTGGCGAGGGCGGTGGCGCCCGCGATGAATGGTCTACGCATGGCCCGCACGGTAGCGTGGGCCGCTGATGGAGGTCTCGTCGCGCAAGCCCCTGGCGCTGCTGCCCGCCGTGCTCGCGGCCGCGCTGCCCGCTCCTGTGGCCGCCGCGCCTCCGCCCCCAAACCCGCCCCGCAGCGCGCCCCTGGAGCTCCCAGGACGCTCCCTGGGGGCCGCCAGGGCCGAGGCGCCCCGGGGCACCTGGATCGTCGGCGGGCGT
>DATENL010000358.1:0-2437 GCA_035275105.1 Thermoleophilaceae bacterium | reverse complement strand
CTGGGCGGCAGCGGCAGCAGCGCCGCCCTGGCCGCGGCCGCCGTGGTCACGTGGCTCGGCATCCGCCGGGTGCGAGCGCCGGAGGTGGCCCCGCTCGACGAGCTCAGCCGCTGGTGGGCGGATCTTCCGCTCGCCCGCCGCGCGCTCGCGGGCGCGCTGGCCGGCGTGTGGGCGGTCTGCCAGGTGTGGCTGCTTCGGCACCCGACGCTCGGCTTCGACAGCGTGGTGTACCACCTGTCGGAGGCGGCCGTATGGGCCGGCAGCGGCCACCCCGGCGCGACCGACCCGGTGATCCGCACGCTGCCGGTCACGAGCTATCCGATCACCGACGAGGTGTTCGCGAGCTGGTCGATGGGGCTCGGGCGCAGCTTCGTGCCGGTGTCGTTCCTGGTCCCCGCGCAGATGGTGCTGCTCGGGCTTGCGTCGTGGGCCGGCCTGCGCACCCTGCGCGTGCCGCCGCTGCCGCGGACGCTCGCCACGGCAGCGGTGGTCTGCATGCCGGCGGTGATCGCGTGGCAGAGCAACGGCGCGCTGACCGATCCCGCTGCGCTCGCGTGGCTGGTCGCGTGCGCGGCGCTCTGCGCGGGCGCTCGCGAGCGACCCGCGCTCCTCGCGCCGGCGGTCGTGGCCGGTGGCCTGGCGATAGGGACGAAGACGACGACGGCGATCCTCACCCTCGCGGTCCTCGCCTGGGCGCTGTGGAGCCAGCGGGCGCGGCTTCGCGGCCTCTGGCGGCCCCTCGCGCTGGCCGCCCTCCTCGCGCTGGGCAGCGGCGGCGTGTGGTACCTGCGCAACCTGCTCGATCACGGGTCGCCGCTGTGGCCGTTCGTCGCGACCCCTTGGGGCACGCCGCTTCCGCGAGCGATGGGCACGGTCAACGACAGCTTCGCCGAGCACCCGCGCGAGACCATCAGGGTCGTCGGCGACCTGTACCGCGACCGCTTCCTCGGGGGCGTCGTCCTCCTGGCGGCGGGCGCGCTGGCACCGCTGTTGGCGTGGCGCCAACGCGCCGTGTGGATCGCCTCCGCCGCGTGTGTCGTCTCGTTCCTCGCCTGGACGCGCGCGCCGTTCACCGGCGTCCCGCCCGCGCCGTTCCGGATCACAGAGGGAGTGTTCTCGACCACCCGCTACCTCGCTCCAGCCATCGCCGCGGCCGCGCTCGCGCTGGCGCTCGCGGGCTCCGGGCGCGGCGTGCGCGCGCGGCTCGCCCAGCTCGCGCTCGCCGCGGGCGCGGGAATCGAGCTCGTCCAGGCGTTCGACCTGGGCTGGCCGACGATGCCGTCCGCCACGACGCCCGTCGCCGGCGCCGCCGCGGGCGCCGCCGTCGCGACGATCGTCTCGGTGGCTTCGAGGCGCCCCCGTCGTGCCCCGCCGCGGATGCTCCGTCCCGCCCTGCTCGTCTCGGCGCTCGCCCTCGGTGCGCTGCTGACCGTGCCGGCTGACGGCTACATGCAGCGACACGCCGACTCGGGAGCCTTCGCGCACGGGCTGACGGCCTGGATGGCCGGCCGTCCGGAGGGCTCGCGGTCGGTCTGGACGGCTCCGGCAACCGTCGCGACCCTGACCGGCGACCATCTCGAGCGACGGCTGCGCCCGATCCCCGCACGCGCGGACTGCGCGGCGATCCGAGCGCACGCTCGGGACGACTACGTGGTCGCCTACGTCGGCCGGCTGCCGGGCGGCGGAGCACGGGGCCCCGCCGCCTGCTTCACGCGGCCGCCGTCGTACAGCGACGACGCCTTCCGCGTATGGGCGCCCACTCCATGAGACGACCGTCCTTCCGGCTCGCGCTCGCCCTGATCGTGCTCGCGGGGCTGGCGCTGCGGCTGTACTACGCGCTGCACGTCATGGGGGACCATCGCTTCTCGGGCGACGGCCTCGAGTTCCATTACCTCGCGCGTACGCTCGCCGACCGCGGCGCCTACGAGCAGCCGTTCCCGCGACTGGGCCTCGAGGTCCTGCTGCGGGCCAGCAACTTCGACGACGCCTACCGGCGGCTGGCCGACGTCCACGTCCCGACCGCGGAGAAGCCGCCGCTGTATCCCAGCTACCTCGCCGTCTGGGCGAAGCTCGGCCTCGCGAGCCTCCGCTGGAACCTGGCCGCGTCGTGCTTCCTCGGCGCCGGCACGGTCGCGGTCGTGGGACTGGTGGCCCGGCGCGTGGCCGGAGCGCGCGCAGGGCTCGTCGCGGCCGCGCTTGCCGCCGTCTACCCGGGCCTCATAGTGCTCGACGGCTCACTGCGGAGCGAGTCGCTCTACGTGCTGCTGGTGGCCGTCGCCCTGCTCGCGGCGCTTCGGCTCGTGGAGCGGGCCACGTGGCAGCGCGCCGCGCTCCTAGGTGCCGCGATCGGCCTTGCCGCGCTCACGCGCTCGGAGGCGGTCCTGCTGCTCCTGCTGCTCGCCCTTCCAGCCGCGTGGCTCGCGGGCGGCGCGCGGCG
>DATENL010000357.1:0-6304 GCA_035275105.1 Thermoleophilaceae bacterium | reverse complement strand
CTGTTGTCCGCGATCGGCGCGGCGGGCGTCGCCAAGGTGGCCGTAGTGGCGGTCGTGGCCACCGGCGGGGGCGCGATCGCGATCGAGCAGGTCACCAAGGACCGGCCGGCGCACTCGAACGCCGACTCCGTCCACAAGGACGGCGCGTGGGTCGACACGGACGGTGACGGCAAGCCCGACACGCCGGCGGGCGCCGCCGCGGCCCGCGAGCTGAACGGCAAGGCCGGCGGCTCCGAGACTGCGACCACCGCGCGGGAGCGCGCGGCCCAGAAGCGCGCGGCGGCCAAGGCCCGCGCGAAGCACCAGCGGCTCGCGGCGACGGGCAAGCACGACGGCGCCAAGGCGAAGCACGGCGGCCACGGCAAGGGCGGCAAGACCTCGGACGGCGGCGGCACCGGGTCCACGACCACGGCGACGCCCGATTACACGGCGCCCGGCAACGGCGGTGGCAACGCCAACGGGCACGCGAACGGCGGCGGCGGTGGTTCAGCCAGCACCGGCGGTGGAGGCGGTGGCGGATCCACGTCGAACGGCCCCCCGGCGCACTCGAACGGCAACGGCGCGCCCACGTACCAGCCGGCGCCCGCGGAGCCCACGGCGGGCCCGACCAACAACGGCAACCACTACGGCCAGATCAAGAACGGCGACCCCTAGGCCGCTCCGCTGGGCGGCGCAGCTGGTGCGGGTCGAACGTCCAGAAACCGACCCTATAGCGTCGGTAAATGGACGTTCGCCGTCTGTGGCCGGTCCAAGCGTGGCCGGCTACCCTTGTGGGACGACATAACTCACGGGGACGACAGGCTTCGACGTGGACGTTCCGTGAGGTCGGTTGCGAGCCGAGGTCCCCGGTAGGCCTCGTAAAACAACCGGGACAACCAATAAGTGCGGACGATCACACGTTCGCCCTCGCCGCCTAGCAAACACTAGGTAGGGTGAGGTGTCGGCCTCCCCTCGGCCCGTGGGGGAGATCACCGGCATCAGAAAACGGGCTAAGCCCGCGCCGAGCGCCCTCGGCGGCGCGGGGACACTTAGAGGGCTGGCCTCCCGCAACCCCGCCGGCACGGCTAGCGGGAGGTGAGATCCAGAGAGCCGGCTACGCTCGTAGAAGCTGGCTTCAGGACTCCGCGGACGTGGGTTCGATTCCCACCGTCTCCATCGCCACGGTTGCTTGCGGTGCCCACCTCGCTTGCTTGGCGCGTCGGCGTAGCATCGCCCCCAAGCTAAGAGCGAGGGGCGCCGGCGCAGCCATCACCGCGAGTGTTTCGTTCGCAGGCAGTCAGCTTTCACCAGCCGCGAACGCCAAGATCATGGGCCTCGGCACGGCCAAGCAGGTGAAGAACGCCAAGGCGAGGACTCGTGTATCGCTGCATGGGCTCAAATCGAACACGACCTACTCGGTGGTGGGAGCGAGCCAGCCGTGCTCGGCTTCCGCTGACGGCCAGCAGGTCTACGAGCAGGAGCTCATCGCGCCAGTTCACAACGATGACCGGTTCGTGACCGCGACCGTGCAGCGGAATGGATCGCTCAGCAACGTGAAGAGCGTTCGGGTCTACGAACTCGGGGACGACGGTTCACGCACGGGTCAGGCCTGCGGCCGCGTCTACACGGTCGGACCCAACCAGGTCGTCAATTTCGGAGATTGGGATGCCTGACATCTCGCGGTCGTCCACGTTCGGTTAGGCGCACCTTCGCATCGCCGCCGGGGCCCTGATCTCGTCGCTCGCGTTCGTGTCGACCGCCGCGGCTGGCGCACCGGATTGCGCGACGACAGGTCACACCGCCGTCGCCAACGGGACCGTCATCAAGGTCGAACGGGGGAGGGTCCTCGACAGGGGCCGGCGCATCGACCCGGACTCGCTCGCCCTCGCCCGGCACATCGTCTACTGGACGCGCGCGGGCAAGGCGCACTCGGCGCCGATCGAGTAGCGCGGCGCAGCTCTACAGCTCCTCGAGCAGCTCGCGGAGCTTGCGCACCGTGTTCACGTTGCGGATCGTGACGCGCTTGTAGAGCGGGGTCTGGGTCAGCCTGTTCGCGCTGCCCCTGCCCTGGTTCCTCCGGCTGATGTTCCAGACGATCGCGCCGGGCGCGTGGAGCACGGTCTCCACCTCGGGCCTGTGGGCGATCGTGTCCAGGAGGCCCGGCTTGTCGAGGTCGGGCGGGACGAACCACACGTCGGTCTTCTGCTCCTTGTCGTTCGTCCAGTCGTCGGGGATCGCCTCGTTCAGGCGGCGGATCTGAGCCAGGTCGCGGAGCTGCACCGCGACCGGGAACCCGAACCGGTCCTCGATAGCGCGCTCGATTCGCGGCCGAAGCGTCCGCGCCGCGCGCGCGTCCCGGAACAGCACGTTGCCCGAGTTGATGTAGGTCGTGACGTCGTCGCAGCCGACCTCCGCGACCGTCTCGCGGAGCGTGGCCATGTCGACCTTGGACTTGCCGCCGACGTTGATCCCGCGCAGGAGGGCGACGTACGAGGAGGGCTTCCTGGCCACGCGCGCAGGCTATGCGAGGTGGCCCTCGACCGCGCCCCCCGCTGGGTGTACGGTTTCGCCGATGAGGCGATGGCTGGCCCCCATCCTCGTGCTGGTGCTCATCTGCATCGGACTGCCCGCCGTCGCCGCGGCCGAGCCGGCGCTCCTTCTCGAGGAGAACTGCACCTACAAGGAGAACGGCGTTCAGGCGTACGGCGTGTACTTCGGGGTCACGGGCTTCCCGCCGAGCTCACAGGTCTCGGGCAGCATCGACTTCGAGCTGATCAACGCTGACGGAACGACCAGCCCGGGCGGCGGCGGCACGGCGACCGTGACCACCGACGCCGATGGCAGCTACAGGAACCAGATCGGCCTGCTCGGGCAGCCGAGCATCATCACCGTGACCGTCGACTCAGATCTGCTGCCGGGCGGGACGCAGTCGAGGAGCGTGAGGGCAACCTGCGAGTCGGCACCGGCGCCGAAGACCGCCCCCAGGCCGAAGCTCGTCAGGCAGTGCAGGCGCGGCGGCTACCGCAGGTTCAAGTTCGAGAGCCAGCGGCAGTGCGTCGCCTACGTGCGCCGCGGCCCGCGCTCGCGCTAGAGGCGCCGCAGCACCGACTTCGCCGCGTTGTAGCCGTTCATCCCGTGCACGCCGCCGCCGGGCGGCGTCGCGGCCGAGCAGATGAACACGCCCGGGATCCCGGTGGCGTACGGGTCCGCCGCGAGCCGCGGGCGGATCAGCACCTGCCACGGCGTGTTGGCACCGGTCACGACGTCGCCGCCGATGTAGTTCTGGTTGGCGGCCTCGAGGTCGCGCGGCGTCTTGACCGCCTTCCCGACGATCCGCTCGCGCAGGCCCGGGGCGAAGCGCTCGATCTGGTCGAGGACGGCCGCCTCGGCGTCGCCGTCGTAGCCGTTCGGCACGTGGGCGTAGCTCCACACCGGATGGACGTCGCCCGCGGACCGCTCGGGGTCGGCCAGGTACTGCTGCGCGACGAGCACGAACGGCCGCTCCGGCATCCGCCCGCGGTTCACGTCGCGCTCCGCGGCGACGATCTCCTCGAACGGACCGCATACGTGCACGGTGCCCGCGCGCCGGCACGCCTCGTTCGTCCACGGCACGCCGCCCTCGACCGCGAGGTCGACCTTGAACGCGGCCGGCCCGTGGCGGTAGCGCCGGTAGGCGCGCTCGACGTGGCTCGGCAGGCGGTCGCCGGCCAGGTCCGCGACGCCGCTGGGCGAGAGGTCGAGCACCACGGCGTCCGCGCGCGGCAGCTCCGACAGCGACCGCACGCGGACGCCGGTCTCGATCGTGCCGCCGTGCTCGCGCAGCACGGCCGCGAGCGCCCCCGTGATCGACCCCGACCCGCCCCGCGCCACGGCCCACCCGAACGCGTGGCAGGCCGAGATGAGCGCGGCCCCGACCGACGAGCTCATCGGCAGGTTCATCCTGCCGATCGCGTGCGCCGCGACGCCGCCGAACAGCGCCCGGCCCTGCGGGGTCCGCCACGCCCGCGCCAGCACCGTCGCGGGGATCGCGGCCGGGATGCCGAACCGCAGCAGCGTCAACGGATGGCGCGGCACGTGCAGCACCGGCCGGAACAGGTCGTCCGTGAGCCCCTCGAACCGCCGCGACGCGCCGAAAACGCGCCGCCACGCCGCGCCGTCCTCGCCCAGCCCCTCGGCGGTTGCCTCGAGCGCGCGCAGCATCACGCCCGCGCTGCCGTCGTCGAGCGGGTGCGCGCAGTCGACCTCCGGCCAGCGCCACTCGAGTCCGTGCCGCTCGAGCCCGAGCGAGTTCAGGAACGGCGAGCCGACCGCCATCGGGTGGACGGCCGAGCAGAGGTCGTGCACGACGCCCGGCACCGTCAGCTCGCCGCTCCGCGCCCCGCCGCCGATCGTGTCCTGCGCCTCGAGCACGGTCACGCGCACGCCCTCGCGCGCGAGCGCCACCGCACACGCCAGCCCGTTCGGGCCGGCGCCGACGACGATGGCCTCGCTCACGCGGTGACCGGACGCTCCGCGCCGCCGCGCGCGGTGCGCGTGACCTCGACGGGGAACTCGAACGAACCGTCGAGCCACGGCCCGCGCCTGACCATCTCGGCCACCTCGACCCAGCCCTCCTCGATCAGGCCGGTGGCGGCGTCGTAGATCCAGTAGTGCTGCTTCTGCACGTGGATCGGCTGCCCTTCGAGCACTACCACGCGCACGTCGCCGGGCTCGAACTCGCACTGGTCCTGGACCGCCGCGATGAGCTGGTCGTCGTGGAAGTGCCCGTCGCCGAAGTTCCAGCCGTTCACCAGCCCGGACACGATCTCGCCGTCGCGCACGTGGTAGTCGTCGATGTCCTCGACCGCCCGGCCCATCAGCGCGTTGAGGGCGCGCCCGTGACTGTGCATCGCCCGGAAGGCGAGCACCTTCTCCATGAAGTACTCGGCGGTCTCGCGGCCGTACAGCTTGGCGAGCTGCTCGACCGTGATGCGCGCGACCTTGCAGGCGCGCTCGTCGAGCTTCTCCTCGGCGGCGGTGTCCTTGCGGAACATCCACATGCTTGTCGCCCAGTTGCCCGCGTAGTAGCGCATCCCCGGGAGGAACGAGATCTTCTCCGGAAACAGGTTGCCGGTGATTGGGATGACGATGCCGCCCAGGACGAGCAGCGCGACCAGGAGCGGGTTGTCGAGGTTCGACCAGAGCGGTACGTCGCCGTGCTCCCCGAACAGGAAGCAGAGCGAGTAGATCATGAAGAGGTTCCACTCCATCGGAACCCCGAGCGCGAACGTCGACGTGATGTGGGCGTGGAACAAGATCATTCCGGCCACCGCCAGCCAGCCGATCGTGCCGCCGTCGGAGAGCAGCAGGATCAGCGGCAGCGTGTACTCGACGGCCGTGCCCAGGTGCGCGCCGAACGCCGCGCCCGGCCCCGGCCGCAGGTCCTCCGGGTAGCGCGTGTACAGCTTCGCCTTCATGCGCCGCGAGCGGTTCCACGGCGTGTTGCTGACCATCACCGAGATCACGTACGGGAAGTGGCGGTTGAGCTTCGACGTCGCCGCGCCCCACCAGATGAAGAAGATGACGAGCTGCCAGCCCGCGATCAGGTGCTTGGGCGCGAACAGCGAGACCGCGAGCAGGAAGCCGTAGATCTCCGGGCGCCCGGCGAGGAACGAGACCTTGTCGCGCAGCCCGAGCAGGGCCCAGATGCCGAGCACGACCGCGATCGCCGCGGGCTCGAGCCGGCCCTCGTCACCGTTCGACTGGAGCAGGTAGACGCCCGCCGCGAGCACCCCCGCGTAGAGCGCGACGTCGACGATCGTGCGCCGGTACCCGCGCGTGAACGGGACCTTGTCGGGCCACGGCGGCATGCGGGTCGTGCCCGGGCGCAGCCAGTACAGCGCCCCGCCGATGATCGGCCCGTAGCGCGCGGCGAGCTGCATCGAGCCCGAGCCGAGCCCGAGGATCTCCCAGAGCAGGGTCCAGACCGCGAACTTCTGGAAGACGATCGGCTGGCTCCACCAGTCGCCGATGTCACCCAGGCTGCCGATTCCGGGCGTCGTAAGCGAGATCGTCAGCGCCGCGAGGAAGACGAACAGGACGAGCTTGACCGCGTACAGGAGGAAGACGAGGCCGGGCGACCCGAAGCCGTTGACCGCCCAGTCCTGGCAGTTGGCCTTGAGCCGCTCGAGGTACGGCTTGGCCCTCCACTCCTCGAGGTCGAACGGGGGAGGCGCGGGTTCGACGAAGCCCATGGGTGATCTCTACTAGACGCGCGCCGCCGCGGCAAGCCCGGTGACCGCCGCCGCGGCTGCCACCGCGGCGACCGCCGTCCGGGCGGGCGTCC
>DATENL010000356.1:0-3481 GCA_035275105.1 Thermoleophilaceae bacterium | reverse complement strand
GCCGGCGCGGGCGCGGCCGACGCGGGCGCGGGTGCCTGGGAGCCGCCGCCGGAGCAGACACCGGCCGCGGCCGATGCACGCGGCGCCGAGCACGCCGAGGGCCCACCGTTCATCCCGATCGCCGGCGCGTTCGTAGGCGCTTTCGTGGCGGCGAAGCTGCTCGGCAAGCTCAGCGGAGGGAACGACTGATGAGCGAGAACGGGACGACCCAGCAGGAGACGGCCAACAAGGACCTCGGCGAGATCGTCGGGAACGTCAGCAAGCAGACGAGCCTGCTTGTCTCCGAGGAGATCGCGCTCGCCAAGGCCGAGGTCGCGGAGAAGGCCACGAAGCTCGGCAAGGGGGTCGCCGGGTTCGCGCTCGCAGGCTTCTTCGCGCTGATGATGCTGGTCTTCCTGCTCCACACGCTGTCGTACGGGTTCGCGGACTGGCTCGGCGTGAAGACCTGGGTCGGCTACGGGATCACGACGGTCCTGCTGCTCCTGCTCACCGGCCTCGCCGCCTTCATCGGCCTCCGCTTCGTGAAGAAGGGCGCCCCGCCCACGCCCGACATGGCGATCGAGGAGGCCAAGAAGACCCAGCTCGCCATCAAGGAGGCGCGGAGCTGATGCCCCAGCCCCAGCGCACCCCCGCCGAGATCCGGATGTCGGTCGAAGAGACCCGCCGCGAGCTCGAGTTCTCGCTGAACGACCTGTCGGCGAAGGTCAACGAGATCACCGACTGGCGCGGCCAGCTCGTGAAGCACAAGCGCGAGCTGGTGATCGGCGCCGCCGTCGCCGGCTTCGTGATCGGCGGCGGCATCGCCGCGTTCTCGGGCCTGTTCAAGCGCTAGCCCGCGGCTAGCCCGCCACCGCGTACACGGCGCGCGCGCGCACGATCTCGCGCTCCTCGACCGTGAGCGAGCAGTCCGCGAACGCCAGCGTGCCGCCCACGCGCTCGACCCGCGAGCGCGACTCGATCCAGTCGCCCGGCTGAGCGGGCTTCAGGAAGTCGATCGTCAGGGAGACCGTCGCGCGGTCCTTGTCGTCGTCGGCGTCGGCCTCGATCGCGCGGCCGAGGACGAAGTCGGCGAACGTCGAGAGCAGGCCGCCCTGGATCGTGCCGCGGTGGTTTGTGTGCCGCTCCTCGGCGCGCAGGCCGAAGCGGCGCTCGGCGGCGTCGCCCGTGCTCACGTGGATCGGGCCGACGTACTCGAGGAACGGGCCCTGGTCGTCGTATGGGGAGAAGCCGGCGGGGACGTCCATCGGGGTCGTGGTGGGCGGGCCGCTAGGTGAGGAAGCGCTCGGGTATCGACCCGACCCCGAGCAGCCCCGGCCCCGTGTGGCAGCCGAGCACCGGCCCGATCTCGGAGCCGAAGACGTCGTCGCGCCCGAAGACCTCGCGGCAGCGCTCGGCGAGCAGCTCGGCCTGGTCGGCGGCCTGGATGTGCTGGACCACCCAGCCGTCGGCGTCGACCGAGTGGCGCTGCTGGGCGTAGTCGACCAGCCGCTCGAACATCCGGCGGCTGGTGCGCACCCGCTCGACCGGGGTGATCTCGTTCTCGAGCGACAGGATCGGCTTGATCCGCAGCGTGGAGCCGATCCAGGCGCTCGCGGCCCCGATCCGGCCGCCGCGCTTGAGGAACTCGAGCGTGTCGATGGCGAACCACATCTTCAGCGCGCCGCGCGCCTCGCGGGCGTGCTCGACGACGGTCGCTCCGTCGGCGCCGCTCGCGGCGCAGCGCGCGGCCGCCAGCGCAACCAGCCCGAGGCCGCCGGCCGCCGTGGCGGAGTCGACGACGTGGACGCGCTCGCCGCCCTTGCGGTCGCGCTCGAGCGTCTCCTTGGCCTGGCGCGCGGCGTCCGGGGTGCCCGACAGGCCGCCCGCGATGTGGATCGAGACCACCTCGCGGCCCTCGGCCAGGAGCGGCTCGTACACGGACAGGAAGTCGCCCACAGAGGGCTGCGACGTCGTCGGCAGGGCCTCCGCGGTGCGCAGCTCCTCGTAGAACGCGTCGTAGTCCCGGATGTCGGCCTCGCGCTCGGTGCGCTCGGCACCGAAGTTGACGTAGAGCGACACCAGCCGGATGTCGTTCGCCGCCACGACCTCCGAGGGCAGGTACGCCGTGGTGTCGGAGACGACGGCGACGTTTGGCATGGGCGGCCACCCTACACGCACCCCTACCTCGTACACTCGCCGCCGATGGCCGACCACGACAAGCAGGCGGTCGAGGCCCGCCTCGACGAGCGCGCACGCGAGATCGAGCAGCGCCGAGAGGAGCTGAAGCGCACGGACGAGGGCCTCACCGAGGAGCTGGCTGACTACGACCAGCACCCGGCCGACCAGGGCACCGAGACCTTCGAGCAGGAGCTCGACGAGACCACGCTGATCATCCTCGAGGAGGAGATGAAGCGCGTGGAGGAGGCGCGCAAGGCGCTCAGCGAGGGTCGCTACGGCATCTGCGTCGACTGCGGCAAGGAGATCCCCGCCGCGCGGCTCGAGGCGATCCCCGAGACCATCCGCTGCGTCGAGGACCAGCGCACGTACGAGGCGCGGCTGCGCCAGCGCGGCGCGCCCGGCGCGTCCCACTAACCGGCCGGGCCGGGGTGGGCAAGACCCTCGTCACCGGCGGGAACGGCTTCGTCGGGGCCGCGGTCGTGCGCCTGCTCGCCGCCCGCGGCGACGACCTGCGGCTGACGGTCCGCCGCCGCTCGCGGCTCGACGGGGTCGCGGGGGTCGAGTACGAGCCGTTCGAGTGCGACGTGCTCGACCGCCGCGCCGTGCGGCGCGCGATGAAGGGGGTCGACCGCGTCTTCCACGTGGCCGGGCTCGTGTCGATGCGGGCCGCCGACGACGAGCGGCTCTTCGAGGTGAACGTGGGCGGAACGCGGATCGTGCTCGAGGAGGCCCTGCGAGCCGGCGTCGAGCGGGTCGTCTACACGTCGAGCGTCGCCGCGATCGGTCCGGCGGAGCCGGGTCAGACGGCGGACGAGCGCCAGCTCTTCACGGCGGGCCGGCTCGGGATCGCCTACGTGAACTCGAAGCACGAGGCGGAGATCGAGGCGCTGCGACTCGCGGCCCAGGGCCTGCCGGTCGTGGTCGTCAACCCCGCGTACGTGTTCGGCGCCGGCGACGTGTACGGGCGCGCCACGTCGATAGTCCGGCGCTTCCTCCTGGGTCGGATCCCCGCGTACGTGCCGGGTGGGCTCAACGTGGTCGACGTCGTCGACGTCGCGCGCGGGCACCTGCTCGCCGACGTCGTCGGGAAGCCCGGCGAGCGCTACATCCTCGGCAACCGCAACTACACCGTCGATCGCCTCTTCGCCGACCTCGCCCGCCTCTCCGGAGTCGAGGCGCCGGCGCTCAGGCTGGCGCCGGGCGTCGCGCTCCGCGCGGCCCAGGCGCTCGACGCCGCCCCGGGCCGCCCCCCGATCACCGTGCAGGAGGTCAGGCTCGCCAGCCAGTGGTGGACGTACCGCAACGCCAAGGCGAAGCGCGAGCT
>DATENL010000355.1:0-14078 GCA_035275105.1 Thermoleophilaceae bacterium | reverse complement strand
GATCGCGTCGGAGCTCGGTGGGCTCGCGCCGAGCCACGTGCACGCGTCCGCGCTCGTCGCCGACGCGCTCCACCAGGCGATCGGCGCCGCCTGCGCGACCGATGCGGTCGCGTGCGCCCCGGACCCGGGCCGGACGCTCGTGGCCATGAGCGGCGGCGTGGACAGTGCGGTGGCCGCCCAGCTGGCGATCGCGCGCGGCGACGACGTCCTGGCCGTCACGCTCCAGCTCTGGTCGGACCCGGCGGGTGACGGCACGCTCAGCTGCTGCTCGCCGGAGGCGGTGGTGCACGCCCGCGCGCTAGCGCACGCGATGGGCCTGCCGCACGTGACCCTGGACCTGCGCGACGACTTCCGCCGCCACGTGGTCGACGACTTCGTGGAGGGCCACGCGGCCGGCGCGACGCCGAACCCGTGCGTTCGCTGCAACGGCCTCGTCCGCTTCGACGCGATGGTCGCGCTGGCCGACCGCCTGGGCGCCGCGCGCCTCGCCACCGGTCACTACGCGCGGCTCGCGCACGACGGGAGCGGGCCACTCGTGCGCCGCGCCGCCGACCCCGCCAAGGACCAGTCCTACATGCTCGCGCGCCTGTCGCCGACGCTGCTCGAACGGCTCGACTTCCCGCTCGGCGAGCTGAGGAAGACCCGCGTCCGCGAGATCGCGCGGGCGGCGCGGCTCCCCGTCGCGGACCGCGCCGAGAGCCAGGACCTGTGCTTCCTCGCCGGCACGAGCGGCGCGGACTTCCTCGAACGGCACGGCGGGCGCGCGAGCGCCGGCGAGGTCGTCGATCTCGCCGGGCGGCGGCTCGGCGCCCACGCGGGGCAGCACCTGTTCACCGTCGGCCAGCGCCGCGGCCTCGGAGTTTCGGCGGGCGAGCCGCTCTACGTGATCCGCAAGGACCCGCGGCACGGACGGGTCGTGGTGGGACCGCGGAGCGCGCTCGACACGACGCGGATCGAGCTCGCCGGCGCGACCCTTCACCGGCCGGCCGCCGAGGTCGACACCGTGAAGCTGCGCTACCGCTCCCGGCCGGTCGGCACGCGCGTCCGGGAGGATGCCGGCCCCGGCCGCCACCGGCTGCTCACGCTCGAGCTCGAGGAACCGGTGCAGGGCGTCGCGCCCGGACAGGTGGCGTGCCTGATGCGCGGCGACGAGGTGGTAGGCGCCGCGACGATCCGACCCCAAACCCCAGCCAAGGAGGAGCCAGTTGCCGTCTGACCGCATCGAGCTGACCGCGCCGGTGGGACAGGCCTGGGAGGCCGTGATCCGGATGGTGCTGGGCGGGATAGCCGATCGCCTCGACCTCGGCTTCGACCAGCTCGACGACCTCCAGCTGGCGGTCGAACGGCTGCTCGCCGAGGGCGACCCCCAGAACCCCGTGACGCTCTCGTTCGAGATCCACGACGGCGGCGTGCGCACGCGCATCGGACCGCTGCGGGACACGGCGCTCGCCGAGGCGCTCCAGGGGCCGGAGCCGCCGCCGGGCGTCCTGACGCTCCCGCGGATCCTGTCGACTGTTGTCGATTCCTATGGGGTGGAGGAGGTCACGGACGACAAGCTGGTCGTGCGGCTGGAGAAGATGGTGCGAAAGGGATGACCGCTCGGTGACGACCCTGAAGCAGAGCGGCGAGTCCGACCGCGAGCTGCTGAGGCGCTACCACGAGGGCGGCGACCCCGCGGCGCGCGAGATGCTCGTGGAGCGGCACCTGCCGCTCGTCCGCTCGCTGGCGCGCCGCTACGCGGGCCGCGGCGAGTCGCTCGAGGACATCGAGCAGGTCGGGGCGATCGGGCTGATCAAGGCGATCGACCGCTACGAGCTGTCGCGCGAGGTGGCGCTCACGACCTACGCGACGCCGAACGTGGTCGGCGAGATCAAGCGCCACTTCCGCGACAAGGGCTGGGCGATCCGCGTGCCGCGCGCCCTCCAGGAGCTGAACGGCAAGATGGGGCCGACGATCGAGCGGCTCACCTCGAAGCTCGGCCGCTCGCCGAGCATCGCCGAGATTGCGGCCGAGTTCGAGACGAGCACCGAGCAGGTGCTCGAGGCGCTCGAGGCCGGGTCGGCGTACTCGCCGCTGTCGCTGTCCGCCGGGCCGTCCGGCGAGGACGAGCTCGACCCGATGGAGACGATCGGGGAGGACGACGCCGAGTTCGACCGAACGGAGGACCGTGCGTCCCTCGAGCCCGCCCTCGCCGCGCTTCCCGAGCGGGAGCGCGAGATACTTCGGATGCGCTTCGAGGATGGCCTCACACAGACCCAGATCGCCGAGAAGGTCGGCATCTCGCAGATGCACGTCTCGCGCCTCATCCGCCGCTCGCTCGAGCGGATGCGGACCCAGCTCGGCTGACCCAGCCGCCTCCGCCGAGGTCCGGCGCTGACCGGCAGCCTCGACTTCGCGCGCGAGGCGCCCGACGGCGCCGGCCTGCTCGACGTCCAGCCCGAGATCGCGGCGCGATCGCCGCTCCAGCTCTTCTGGCGCCGGCTGCGGCGGGACCGGGTGGCGATGGGGGCCGCCGCCTTCATCGTCCTGCTCGTCCTGGTCGCGATCTTCGCGCCGCTGGTCGTCAAGCTCTTCGGCGCGCGGCCGCCCAACGAGCAGTCGGCCAAGTACCTCGACTCGTTCGGCACTCCCACCGGTCCGAGCAGCGAGAACATCTTCGGCGTCGACCCGCTGGGCCGCGACGTCTTCAGCCGCGTGGTCTACGGCGCGCGCGTCTCGCTGGAGGTCGCGATCCTGGCCACCGCGCTGTCCGTGACGGTGGGCGTCGTGGTCGGGATGATCGCCGGCTACTACCGCGGCGTCGTCGACACGCTGCTCTCGCGTCTCATCGACGTGCTCCTCGCCTTCCCGATCCTGCTGCTCGCGCTCGGGATCAGCGCGTCGTGCTCGCTCGGCGACGGCTGCTTCGGCGGACTCGTCGAGCCCGGCCTCAGCGTCGTCGTGTTCGTGATCGCGTTCGTGAACTGGACCTACATCGCGCGGATCATCCGCGGCCAGGTCCTGTCGATGCGGGAGAAGGAGTTCGTGCAGGCGGCGCGCGCGCTCGGCGCGTCCGACCGCCGGATCATCTTCCGCGAGATCCTGCCGAACCTGGTGGCCCCGATCATCGTCTACACCACCCTGATCATCCCGACGAACATCCTCTTCGAGGCGGCGCTCTCGTTCCTCGGCGTGGGCGTGCAGCCGCCGGACCCGAGCTGGGGGGCGATGATCGCCAGCGCCACCGAGATCTTCGACACCGCCTGGTGGTACATGGTCTTCCCGGGCGCCGCCCTCCTGCTCACCGTGCTGGCCTTCAACCTCCTCGGCGACGGCCTCCAGGACGCCCTCAACCCGCGAGCAGGGAAATCGTGAAAGGTGGTGTAGTTAAGGGCATGCGACGACTCTCGCTGGTCCTTCTGGGCGTGCTCGCGCTGGCGATCACGGGGTGCGGCAGCTCGGGAGAGCCGAAGGAGGGCGGGACCGTCACGATCCTCGACACCGCGGGCGGCGTCGACAGCCTCGATCCCGGCGTCTGGTACTACCAGACCGACTACAAGGAGCTCGGGAACACCACGCAGCGGCAGCTCTACGGCTGGAAGCCGAGCGAGACGACGCCCACCCCCGACCTCGCCACCGCGCTCCCGCAAGTCTCCGACGGCGGCAGGACGATCACGGTGAAGATCCGCCCGGGCATCAAGTACAGTCCGCCGCTCCAGACGCGCACCGTGACGGCCGCGGACGTCAAGTACGCCCTCGATCGCTGCATCAAGCCGGAGCCGGTCGAGAACGGCTACGCCGGCTCCTACTACACGAGCATCGTGGGCGCCCAGGACGTGATCGACGGCAAGGCTGACGAGGTGAAGGGGATCACCGCGCCGGACGACACGACGCTCGTGATCAAGACCACCGCGCCGAGCGGCATCCTCGCCAACGGCAGCGCGCTCGGGATGCCGTGCACGTCGCCGGTGCCGAAGGACTACGCGGCCAAGTACGACAGCGAGAAGAAGTCGACCTACGGCGAGCACGCCGTGTTCACCGGCCCGTACATGATCGAGAACGACGGCAAGGGCAACGTGACCGGCTACGAGCCGGGCAAGAAGCTGACGCTCGTCCGCAACCCGAGCTGGGACCGCAAGACCGACTTCAAGCCGGCCCACTTCGACCGTATCGAGGTCAAGGGCGGCTTCGACGCGACGATCGCGTCGCGCAGGACGCTGACCGGCTCGAGCCTGCTCAGCGGCGACTACGCGGCGCCGCCGGTGGCCGTGCTCAAGTCGGCGCTCAGCTCGCGCAAGGACCAGGTGTCGATCCAGCCGAGCACCGGGAACCGCTACATCAGCCTGAACACCAAGGTCAAGCCGCTCGACGACGTGAACGTGCGTCGCGCGATCAGCGCCGCGATCGACCGCACCGCCCTGCGGCAGACGCGCGGCGGCCCGACGCTCGGCACGGTCGCGAACCACTTCATCTCGCCGGGCGTGGCGGGATTCGAGGAGGCGGGCGGCACCAAGGGCCCCGGCTTCGACTTCGCCTCCAGCCCGACCGCGAACCTCGCCCTGGCGCGCGAGTACCTGAAGAAGGCGGGCTACAAGGACGGGACGTACAAGGGTCCCGAGCTCCTGACCTTCTCCGACAACGAGTCACCGGCGAAGGAGACCGGTGAGGCGTTCCAGGCACAGGTCGAGAAGCTCGGCTTCAAGCTCAAGCTGCGCGAGGTGCCGCACGCGGACCTGAGCACGAAGTACTGCGGCGTGCCGAAGGCCAACGTGGCGATCTGCCCGACGCTCGGTTGGGGGCCGGACTTCTTCTCGCCGCAGAGCATGATCGACCCGCTCTTCAACGGGAAGAACATCGTCCCCACGAACAACGTGAACAGCGCTCAGGTCGACGACCCGAAGCTGAACGCCGAGATCGAGAAGGCCAAGAAGATCACCGACCCGGCCGCCGCGGCGAAGGCGTGGGCGGAGCTCGACAAGAAGGTGACCGACCAGTCCTACTTCATCGCCTGGCTGTGGGACAACAACGTCAACCTTCACTCGGACGACGTCAACGGCGTGCCGAGCAAGTTCAACTCGGGCGACTGGGACCTGACCTTCAGCTCGCTGAAGAAGTGACCCAGCGGGCCTGATGGTCCGCTACATCGTCAGGCGGCTCCTGTGGGTCGTGGTGCTGCTGTTCCTGGTGAGCCTCCTGACGTTCGTCGTCTTCTACGTCTTCCCGAGCGCGGACCCCGCGCAGCTGCGGGCGGGCAGGCAGCCCAACCCGCAGCTCGTCGAGCAGATCCGCCACCGGCTCGGGCTCGACCAGCCGTGGTACGTGCAGTACTGGCGCTACATGAGGGCGCTGGTGCTGCACTTCGACTTCGGGCGCAGCTACCACTACAACTCGCCGGTCAGGAAGGAGATCTTCAAGGCGGTCGGCCCGACTGCGTCGCTGGCGATCGGCGCGGCGGTGATCTGGCTGGTCAGCGGGATCCTGGTCGGGATCCTCTCGGCGGTCCGGCGCGGCCGGCTGATCGACCGGGTCTCGATGGGCGTGGCGCTCGTGGCGATCTCGGCCCCGGTGTTCTGGCTCGGCCTCGTCGCGCTCTACCTGTTCGCCGACGACATCGGGAAGCTGAAGCTGTTCCCCGGCGCGGGCAGCTACCCGGAGGACGGCCTCCTGTCCGACCCGTGGACGTGGTTCACGTCGCTGCTCCTGCCGTGGATGGTGCTCGCCGCGAGCTTCGCCGCCTTCTACGCACGGCTCCTGCGCGGCAACCTGATCGAGACGATGTCGGAGGACTACATCCGGACCGCGCGCGCGAAGGGGCTCAGCGAGCGGCGCGTGGTGATGCGTCACGGGGTGCGCAGCGCGATCACGCCGGTCGTGACCGCGGCCGGGCTCGACATCGGGATCCTGCTCGGCGGGGCGATCCTGGTCGAGCGCGTGTTCAACATCCCAGGCGTCGGCCGGCTCGCATATCAGTCGATCCAGGACAGCGACCTCCCGATGATCCAGGGCACGGTCCTGCTCGGAGCGTTCTTCATCGTCCTGATGAACCTGGTGGTGGACGTGCTCTACGCATTCCTCGACCCGCGGGTCCGGTACACCTGATGGCGGCGCTCCTCGAGGTGCGCGACCTGCGGGTGGAGTTCGACACCGACGACGGCGTCGTGCACGCGGTCGACGGCGTCTCGTACTCGGTGGAGCGCGGCCGGGCGCTGGGGATCGTCGGCGAGTCGGGCTCGGGGAAGAGCGTCTCCAACCTGACCGTGATGGGGCTGACGCGCTTCTACGGCGCTCGGGTGAGCGGCGAGGTGATCTTCGAGGGGCGCGACCTGCTCGCACTCGGCGACGAGGAGATGCGCCGGATCCGCGGCGACGACATCGCGATGATCTTTCAGGACCCGCTGTCGTCGCTCCATCCCTTCTACAAGATCGGCCGCCAGCTCGAGGAGGCGGTCCTCGCGCACCGCGGCGTGTCGAAACAGGCGGCGCGCAACCGGGCGGCGGAGCTGCTCGACCTGGTCGAGATACCGCAGGCACGAGAGCGACTCGACTCCTACCCGCACGAGTTCTCCGGCGGCATGCGCCAGCGGGTGATGATCGCGATGGCGCTCGCCAACGACCCGAGGCTGCTGATCGCCGACGAGCCGACGACGGCCCTCGACGTGACCGTGCAGGCGCAGATCCTCGCGCTCATCCGCCGCCTCCAGCACGAGCTCGACACCGCCGTCGTGATGATCACCCACGACCTGGGCGTGATCGCCGAGACGGTCGACGACGTCGCGGTGATGTACGCGGGCCGGATCGTCGAGCGGGCGCCGACTGACACGATCTTCCACGCGCCCGAGCACCCGTACACGTGGGGGCTGCTCCGGTCGATCCCGCGGCTCGACACGTCGCGGGAGCTGCCGCTCGTACCGATCCAGGGCACCCCCCCGAGCCTGATCGCGCGCCCGAGCGGGTGCCACTTCCACCCGCGCTGCCCGTACGTGCGCCCGGCGCACAGGCGCACCGATCCCGGCCTTGCTCCGGTGCCCGGCGACCCCCGCCACCAGGTGGCGTGCCTGCTCGAGCCCGGCACGCGGCGGAGGATCTGGGCGCGGTTGCGGGCGGGGGCCGAGCCCGCCGAGGCACGCGCGGCCGCGGGACTCGAGGAGGAGCCGCGGTGAGCGACGCGCTGGTCGAGGTGCACGACCTCGTCAAGCACTTCCCGGTCACGCGCGGGATCGTCTTCCAGCACCAGGCGGGCGCCGTGCACGCGGTCGACGGGGTCACGCTCGACGTGCGCCGCGGCGAGTCGCTCGGGCTCGTGGGCGAGACCGGCTGCGGCAAGAGCACGACGGCGCGCCTGATCACGCGGCTGCTCGAGCCGACGTCCGGCTCGATCGTCTTCGACGGGCGCGAGATCTCGCACCTGAAGGGCCGTGACCTCAAGCCGCTTCGCCGCGAGGTGCAGATGATCTTCCAGGACCCGTACTCGTCGCTGAACCCGCGCAAGACGGTGGGGAGCATCGTCGGCGAGCCGTTCGCGGTGCACGGGCTCGAGGAGGGCGCGGCCCGCAAGGCGGCCGTCCAGTCGCTGATGGAGCAGGTGGGGCTGAACCCCGAGCACTACAACCGCTTCCCGCACGAGTTCTCGGGCGGCCAGCGGCAGCGGATCGGGGTGGCTCGCGCGCTGGCGCTGCGACCGCGGCTGATCATCGCCGACGAGCCGGTGTCAGCGCTCGACGTCTCGATCCAGGCGCAGATCCTCAACCTGCTGCGCGACCTCCAGCGCGACTTCGAGCTGACGCTCGTCTTCATCGCGCACGACCTGTCGGTGGTCCGCCACATGTGCGACCGCGTGGCCGTGATGTACCTCGGCAAGATCGTCGAGCTCGCCGACTCCGAGGCGCTGTTCGCGCACCCGCGGCACCCCTACACGGGCGCGCTCCTCTCGGCGGTGCCGATGCCCGAGCCGGGCGCCGCGCGCCGCGAGCGGCAGATCCTCCGCGGCGACGTGCCGAGTCCGACGGACCCGCCGCCGGCGTGCCGCTTCCACACCCGCTGCCCCAAGTGCCAGGAGGTCTGCACGCTCGAGGAGCCGGCGCTCGAGACGAAGGACGGCGGGAACCTCGCGGCGTGCCACTTCCCGTTGCCCTGATTGCACGATCTCTTTCACTCAATTCGGGGAGTTGACAGCGCAAGCGGCCATACATACGTTGGATTTCGCATAGGAACAGCCCGGCGAACCTGCAACGTCTGGGGTTCGTCCGGGGATGTCGGTACCTCGGACGGGGGGTTACTCCATGCCGGCAGCGCGGCGTTAGTCAAAGACAGGGGCGGGAGCGGCAGTTGCGCTCCCGCCTCTCTGTCCCTCCCCTGCTCATGGGCCCAACGATCGAACTTCTGAGGTGCGAGCGCCGGGCGCGCCGCTTCTTCCTCGCCTACGCGCAGTCGGCGATCGGGAACGGCGCGGGCTACGTCGCGCTCGTCGCGCTGGCCTACGACCGCTGGCGGTCGCCGTGGGCGATCACGCTCGTCCTCATGGCGGACTTCATCCCTGCGATGGTCCTCGGGCCGGTGTTCGGCGCGCTCGCCGACCGCTGGTCGAGGCGGCGTATCGCGGTGGCCGCCGACCTGCTCCGCGCGATCGCGTTCATCGGCGTGGGCCTCGTCGGCGGGATCTGGGCGACGATCGGCTTCGCGCTCCTCGCGGGACTGGGCGCCGGCCTGTTCACGCCGGCGACCCTCGCCGCGCTGCCGAGTCTCGTCGACGAGCGCCGGGTGTCGGCCGCGACGAGCCTGTACGGCGGCCTGACCGACGGGGGCCGGGTGCTGGGCCCCGCGATCGCGGCCCTGGCCCTGCCGTTCGCGAGCAGCGGCACGATCGCGATCGCCAACGGAGCCACCTTCGTGCTGTCCGCCGCGGTCCTCATGTCGCTGCGCTTCGGCGCGGCCCCGGACCGCGACGAGGCCGTTGCCGCGTCGGGCGTGCTCATGGAGGCGCGCGAGGGCGTGGCCGCGGTCTGGCGCATGCCCGGAGTGCGAACGCTCGTCGTCGCGTCGAGCAGCGTCCTGCTCTTCGGCGCGATGGTCAACGTCGCCGAGCTGCTGCTCGCGCGCTCGCTCGGCGCGGGGCCGGTCGGCTACGCCGTCCTGGTGGCCGCGTACGGCGGCGGGTTCCTCGCCGGATCCCTCTCGGGAGCGGGCGACGTGCCGGTGCCCGAGCTGAAGCGGCGCTACCTGCTCGGGATCATGCTGATCGGCGCGGGCCTCCTGGTGGCCGCCATTCCCTCCTTCGTGGTCGCGGCGCTCGGACTTGGGCTCGCGGGCCTCGGCAACGGCGTCACGCTCGTCAACGAGCGCATCATCTGCCAGCGAGTCGTGCCGGACAGCATGCTCGCCCGCGCGTTCGCCGTCTTCGACACCGCGGGCTCGTGGGCGTTCGCCATCGCCTTCGTCGGCTCGGGCGCGCTCCTGGCGGCCGCCGGCACGCGGCCGGTGCTGCTGATCGCAGGGCTCGGCAGCCTCGCGGTATGGGTGGCGTCGAAGGCGGCACTCCGCCGCGTGTGGAACCGTGACGTCGGCGAACCGGAGCCCGTCCAGCCGGAGCCGGAGCCGCAGCTCGAGCTCGAACCCGAGCTTCCCCAGCACGTCATGCCGGCGACGGTCGCCGGGCGGGCCTAGGCCGGAACTTCGAGCGCCCGTGCGGGGGCGTGGCCCGCGTTGCCCGCCAGCACCGCGCGGAGCGCGTCGGCGTACGGCTCGTCGGCGATCGACTCGAACGCCCAGACGACCCGCTCCATCGCGTCGACGACGCGCGGCTCGAACTGCGTCCCGGAGTTCTTGCGGAGCTCCTCCAGCGCCGCCTCGCGGCTCATCGCCTTGCGGTACGGCCGGTCGGTGGTCATCGCGCTGTACGCGTCGCAGCAGAACACGACCCGCGCGGCAACCGGGATCTCCTCGCCGCAGAGGCCGTCCGGGTAGCCGCGGCCGTCCCAGCGCTCGTGGCACGAGCGCACGACCTCACCGACCCGTGCGAGCCGCCCGCCGACGCGGTCGAGCAGCGCCTGCCCCTCGACGGTGTGGGTCTTCATCAGGGCGAACTCCTCGTCGGTGAGCTTCGAGGGCTTGTTCAGGATCTCGTTCGGGATCGCAATCTTGCCGACGTCGTGCAGAAGGGCGGCGATCTCGAGCTCCTGCTGAGTCCGGTGGTCGAGGCCGAGCTCCTCGGCGACCGCGGACGCAAGCTCGACGACCGATCGGCAGTGGCTCGCCGTGTAGTTGTCCTCCGCCTCGACGACGTCGGAGAGCACCATCACGGTTCCGCGGTATGCCTGGTTCAGCTCCAGCGCCGCGGCGTAGCGCTCGCGGCGCTCGGCGGAGAAGACCTCCAGGAGCCACAGGAGCGGCGCGATCCCGAGGAGGGCGAGCGGGCTGCCCTCGCCGACCGCGGCCACCATGTAGGCGACCGGGGTGAGCACCGCGTCGATGCGGCAGCTGAGCGTCGACGTCCAGGCGGACTCGAGCGGATTGGCCCCGTGCACGATCCAGTCGTTGAGCGTGAGAAGGGTGACGGTCACCGCGCACTCGGCCACCAGGGCAAGTGCGTAGACCCAGACGAGGTCGCCGTCGAGCGGTCCGGGCGCCAGCGCCGCGATCACGAGCACGGCGCCGATCGACTGCCAGGCGTCGCCGACGCAGTACAGCCAGCGGTCGGGGTGCACCCGGCCGCGCAGCATGTCGGGCGCGCTCGAGATCACGTACGACGCCATCACGAGCAGCGGCATCACCGGAAGCGGTGCGAGCACGAGCATCGGGATGAAGATCAGCTGGTCCGGGCACGCCAGGTGCGAGCCGATCTCGAAGCGCACGCGACGCGCGAGCGCACCGAGCGCGACGAGCGCCACGAGCATGACCGGGTCGGCCTCGCGGTTCGGTGGCACGAGCGCCGCCACGAGCCCGGCGGCGACGAGGAAGGAGACCGCGAACGCCGCGGCCACCGCGCGCTCGCGCGGGGGCATGGGCCTCAGCTCGCGCTCGCGCGCCTCCCCGACAAGTCGCTCTAGCTCCATGCCACGCCCCTTTCTCGGCGCACGCGCGCGTAGGGACTAAGAAGCTGCCGCATTTGCACACCTTCCGAGCCCGAATCCCGTGCCCCGATCACGCCCTTTAGTGCGCCCGGCGGGGGGTTTGCGCGCGGTTACACTGGCCGCGTGAAGGCGGCCGAGATCCGCGAGCTGTACCTGTCGTTCTTCGAGGAGCGCGACCACCTGCGGATGCCGTCCGCCCCGCTCGTCCCGGCCGCGTTCGACCCGTCCGTGCTGCTCACGACGGCCGGCATGCACCCGTTCGTGCCCTACTTCCGGGGCGAGGAGAAGCCTCCGCACCCGCGGCTGGCGTCGTGTCAGAAGTGCTTTCGCACGCCTGACATCGAGGAGGTCGGCAAGACGGCTCGCCACCTGACTTTCTTCGAGATGCTCGGCAACTTCTCCTTCGGGGACTACTTCAAGCAGGAGGCCGTCGAATGGGCGTGGGAGCTGTCGACGACCCGGTTCGGCTTCCCGCCCGACCGGCTCTGGGTCACCGTCTTCGGCGGCGACGAGGAGCTCGGCCTCGGCCCCGACGAGGAGGCCATCGAGTGCTGGCGCTCGGTGGGCGTTCCGGAGGACCGGATCGTGCACCTCGGGCGCAAGGACAACTTCTGGCAGGGCGGCCCGACCGGGCCGTGCGGGCCGTGCTCGGAGCTCTACTACGACCGCGGCCCCGACTTCGGGGGTGACGAGGACCGCCCGGGCGACGACACCGAGCGCATGCTCGAGTTCTGGAACCTCGTCTTCACGCAGTACGACCTCCACGACGACGGCTCGCTCGCCCCCCTCCCGAAGAAGAACATCGACACCGGGCTCGGGCTCGAGCGGACGGCCTCGCTGCTCCAGGGCGTCCCGTCGGTGTACGAGACCGAGGCGTTCTGGCCGCTGATCGAGCTGGGTCAGGAGCTGTCGGGCCGCAGCTACGGGCAGGACTACGCGACCACCCGCGCGCTGCGGATCCTCGCCGACCACGGCCGCGGGATGACGTTCCTGCTCGCCGACGGCGTCGTGCCCTCCAACGAGCACCGCGGCTACGTGCTGCGCCGGATCATGCGCCGCGCGATCCAGCAGGGCGAGGTGCTCGGGATCGAGGGGGACTTCCTCCCCAAGCTCTGCGCGCGGACGATCGAGATGATGGAGGACGCCTACCCGGAGCTGCGCGCGCAGGCGGCGACGGTGGAGCGCTGGGCGCGAGCGGAGGAGGAGGGCTTCCGGCGCACGCTCGCCCAGGGCGAGAAGCTGCTCGCCGACCTCGTCCGGCGCGCGAAGGAGGAGGGCACCTCGTGGATCGAGGCCGAGGACGCCTTCCGGCTGCACGACACCTTCGGCTTCCCGTACGAGCTCACGAAGGAGCTGCTGGCCGAGGAGGGCCTGGCCGTGGACGACCAGGGCTTCGAGGAGCTGATGGAGCGCGCGCGCGAGGTGGCGCGCGGCGGCGCGAGCGTCCCCGCCGGCGCCTCCGGCGACCACGACCGCGTCATCCGGTTCGCCCGCTCCGCCAACTTCCCGACCCGCTTCGTGGGCTACGAGGCGACCGAGTGGCAGACGCTCCTGCGCGACGTGGAGCCCCTGGACGGCCGCCTGCTCGCGAAGCTCGAGGAGAGCCCGTTCTACGCGGAGGGCGGCGGGCAGGTCTCGGACAGCGGCGTGGTCGCATCGCCCTCGGGGCGCGCCGAGGTCGAGCGCGTCTACCGCCTCGGCGACGACCAGGCGGTGGCGCTGCGGCCGGTGGAGGGAGAGCTCGGGCCCGGCGAGCTCGTGACGGCGACCGTGGACCGCGAGCGCCGCCTCGCGACGATGGCCAACCACACCGCCACCCACCTGCTGCACGCCGCGCTGCGGGCAGAGCTCGGCGATCACGTCCGCCAGGCGGGCTCGTACGTCGGTCCCGACAAGCTCCGCTTCGACTTCACGCACGGCCAGAAGCTGTCGGGCGCGGAGGCCGACGCGATCGAGGAGCGCGTGAACGAGTGGATCGCGGCCAACCACCCCGTGCGGGCGATCGAGACCACCCGCCAGGAGGCGGAGGCGATGGGCGCGATGGCCCTCTTCGGCGAGAAGTACGGCGACTGGGTCCGCATGGTCGACGTCGAGGACGTCTCGCGCGAGCTGTGCGGCGGGACGCACGTCGGCTCGACCGCGGAGGTCGGCCTGTTCCAGCTGGTGACCGAGACGTCGAGCGCGGCGAACGTGCGCCGGATCGAGGCCCTCACGGGCGCCGGCGGGATCGAGGACTCGCGCCGGCGCGCGGCCGAGCTGCGCGAGCTGGGGCGGATCCTGCGCGTCCCCGAGCACGAGGTGCTGCCCGCCGTCGAGCGGCTCGCGAAGCGCGTCAAGGAGCTGGAGAAGGCACCGCGCGCGACACCGGGCCTGCGCGACCTGGCGACCGGCGCGATCGAGGTCGGCGACGCTCGCCTCCTCGCTCGCGTCGTCGACGACCTCGACGCTCGCTCGCTCCGCGATCTCTCGAACCAGCTGCGCCAGCAGCTCGGCGAGAACGGCATCGTGGTGCTGGGCAGCGCCCCCGAGGGTCGCGTGCACCTGGTCGCGAACGTCTCGCCCTCGCTCACCGACCGGGTTCAGGCCGGCGAGATAGTGGGTATCGCGGCAAGGGTGGTCGGTGGGGGCGGAGGAGGCCGCGACACGATGGCGCAGGCGGGAGGCCGGGATGCCGGGAAGCTGCCCGACGCGATCGAGCAGGCGCGCGTCGCGATCGTTGGTGCCCTTGAGGGTCCTGGCGCTTGACCACGGCGCGGCGCGCTGCGGCTGCGCCGTGTCCGACCCGAGCGCGAGCCTCGCCACGCCGCTGCCGGCCGTCGAGCGGCCCGAGTCCCCGGCCGGCCTCGAGGCGCTCGCGGCGATCGTCCGTGAGACCGGCGCCGAGCGCATCGTCGTCGGCCTGCCGCTCACGCTGCGCGGCGAGGAGGGCGACCAGGCCGGGCGGGCGCGCACGTTTGCCGAGCGTCTGGAGCGGAGAGTCTCGGTACCGGTGGAGCTTCACGACGAGCGCCTCACGACGCGACTCGCGGAGCG
>DATENL010000354.1:0-2567 GCA_035275105.1 Thermoleophilaceae bacterium | reverse complement strand
AGGCGCGCCGCGCCCGGCTGTCGGTGGACGTCCCGGCCGGCATCGCCGACGAGCAGCGCATCCGCCTCGCGGGCCGCGGCCACGCGGGCGAGGCCGGCGGCCCGGCCGGGGACCTGTACGTGCTGGTCCGCGTCCAGGAGGACGCACGGTTCACGAGAGACGGCGACGACCTCGTCACCGTTATTGATCTTCCGGCTCCCGACGCCGCTCTGGGGACCACCGTCGAAGTGGAGACGTTGGACGGCAAAGAGCAATTACGGATAGAGGCCGGCACGCAGCCCGATACCGAGCTCACGCTCCGCGGTAAGGGCATGCCGTCGCTGCGCCACCGTGGCCGTGGAAATCACCGCGTCGTCGTGAACGTCGTGACTCCGCGGCGGCTGTCGAAGCGTCAGCGGGAGCTGCTCGAGGAGCTGCGCGGGACGCTCACCGACGAGAACCTTCGCGAGGAGGGGCCGTCGTTCTTCGCCCGGCGTCGCCGTAGGTGATCCGCCTCGCCATACGCGCGCCGTCGGACCGTGCCGAGGCGGTGCTCGCGGCGCTCCTCGAGCTGGCGCCCGCGGGCGTAGAGCAGGTGGACGGCGACGGGTTCGTGGAGTTCGCCCTCTACGGCGCGCCCGGCGAGCTGCCGACGCTCCCCGACGGCGAGGCGGACGTGGCCGGCACGCGAGTGACCGTGCGCGGCGAGCCCGTCCCCGACGACTGGGACGAGCGCTGGAAGCGCTTCCACGTGCCGGTCCTGGTCGGCGGGCGGCTCTGGGTGCGCCCGCCGTGGGAGGAGCCGGCCGTCCGCCCCGGCGTCCACGAGATCGTGATCGACCCGGGCCAGGCGTTCGGCACGGGCACGCACCCGACCACGCGGCTCTGCCTCGAGCTGATGCTCGAGCTGGGGCCCCATGGGTCGCTCGCCGACCTCGGCTGCGGCTCGGGGGTGCTGGCGATCGCGGCGAGCAAGCTCGGCTTCGAGCCGGTGGTCGCGCTCGACTCGGACCGGGCGGCCGTCGCGGCCACGCGTGCCAACGCGCGCGACAACGCCGTGATCCTCGAGCGGGTCGAGCGGTTCGACCTGCGCAGCGGGTCCCTGCCGCCGACTGACGTCGTCGTCGCGAACCTGATGCGTCCGCTCCTCCTGCGGCTCGCCGGGCGGGTCGAGGCGAACGTCGTGATCGCCTCGGGGCTCTTGGACGGCGAGGCCGACGAGGTCGCTCGGGCGTTCGGCCGGCGCGTGGTGCGCCGGCTCAGCGACCGCGGCTGGACCGCGCTGCTGCTGGCGCCCCCGGCCTAGAGGCCGGGCGGGTGCCGGACCACGAAGCCGGCGTTCGAGCGCAGGGCGGTCTGCCAGCGGGTCCCGCGCGGGCCGCTGCGGCCGCTCGTGTCGTAGCGCAGGCCGGCCACGACCATGTAGACGTGGCCGCCGTTCGCGTAGACGGTGATCCACCTGCCGGGACCCGGCTTGCCCCAGCCGGCGAGGGCGCCCGAGGTCATCGGGGACCGGAGCAGCCCGCCCGCGCGGAGCGCGTAGGACACCGAGCCCGAGCAGTCGTAGCCGTTGTCCACGAAGGAGCCGTGGCCGCCGCCCCAGATGTACGGGAACTTCGCGATCTCGTTGCCGCCCGCGATGACGCGCGCCACGCGCTCGGGCGCGCTCCTGGGCGCGACGGCGAGACCGGTGGCCCGGAGCACCGCGCGCGCCCCCGCCACGGTCAGCGACCCGCCGCGCTCGAGGATCTTGAGCTGCTTTCTCACCTCGGCGTCCGAGGGCGCACCGGGGCTGACGGCGGTCGCCATCGAGGCGGTGTTCTGCTCGGGGGAGATCGCCGCGGCGTGCTCGACGTCCGCGCGGTCCTCCACGTAGGCCTGGTCGGCCTCGCTGTCGGTGATCCCGTTCGACGCCGTGGCGCCCGCGGCGGGGGCGGCCGCCGAGGTGCCGTCGAGGGCGATGACGTTCTGGGCACGATCGCGCTCGCGCACGGACTTGCCGCCGGCGAAGAGGACCGGTCCGGCGACCGCGGCGGCGACGATCACGACGAGCAGGGCAACGCGCCCCAACCCGATACGGGCGGCGATGGAGGGCATCCTCTCTTCTATCGGCGGTCCGACGGATCCCACAAGCCCCCAGCAGGGTTGCATACATAAGCTTGCCGCGTGAAGGTTTGCGCTGTGGTGAGGCGGCCCGCGCCGGAGCTCGGCGTGCCGGCAGTCGTCGACTCGTGGCTGCGGCCCGGCGTGGAGCGGGCGCTCGAGACCGACGCCGAGTGGATCTGGGTCCTCGACGGCGAGTCGCAGCCGCGGCCGGACGCGCTCGAGGCGCTGTTCGACGGCCTCGCGCGCGTGGACGACGGCCTCCCGGCGCCGTCGCTCCTATCGGGCGTGGTGCGTACGGCGGAGGGGCGCGTGGACCCCAACCGGACCCCGTGGTACCGCCGCTTCCAGCCCGACGTCGCCCTGCGGTCGGCCGACAGGGGCCTGGTCCCGCTCCGCGGGAGCCCCGGTCCCGTCCTCGTGCACCGGCGCGCGGCCGCGGCGGAGCCGCCGCCCGAGCTGGCGCCGATCGGGCCGCGGGGCGT
>DATENL010000353.1:0-3497 GCA_035275105.1 Thermoleophilaceae bacterium | reverse complement strand
AGGCGGTGATCCGGGCCGTGGCCGCCTACGAGATCGCGCGGCTGGCGGGTGAGGGGACGCCGCTCGCCGAGGCCGCGGAACGGGTGATGCGGGAGCGGGTCGGGGCGTTCGGAGGCAGCGGCGGCGTGATCGCGCTCGGCGCCGAGGGCCCGCCCGCGCTGCCGTTCACGACGGCGGTGATGCACCGCGGCTGGCGCGTGGGCGGCGGCGCGCCGGAGACGGCGATCGGCTAGCTGGACAGGGGGCCTGGCCCCGTGTCCAGGTCGACCCTGATCGTGAGGTGCTCGGTGCCGACCAGCCGCACCATGGAGTCGTTGAGCGCGCGGCCGAGCGTCCGCATCCGCTCGTACGGGTCGTCGTCCGGCAGGACCTGCGCGGTGCCCTCACGCCAGTTGCGACCGACCTTCACGCGCACGCGCGGGTTCGCCTCGATGTTGCGGACGTAGGCGGCGCGCCGGCCGTGCTCCGTGACGATCCAGAAGACGTCGCCGCGCAGGCCGTTGCCCACCGGCGTGCGGCGGGGTTCGCCGCTGCGGCGGCCGATCGTCTCGAGCAGGGCGACGCTCGGCGGCGCGAGGCCGTGCTCGAGCGCGAAGCGCACGACCGGGTTCACCAGGCGAGTGGTGAACCAGGTGCTCATCCGGCGCTTGCGGTCTCCGCTCACGCGAGCAACTCTCGCACCACCGCGTCGGTGTCGCGCAGATCGGCCAGGACGGCGTCGGCGCCCGCGTCGGCGAGCGCCGCCTCGTCGTAGGGGCCGCTTGCGACCCCCACCGCGCGGGCCCCGCCCTCGCGCGCAGCCGCGACGTCCAGCGGCGTGTCCCCCACGAGCACGACGTCGCCCGGCTCGGGCTCGATCCCGTGGAGGCCGGCGGCGCGCGTCCGCGCGATCGCAACCAGCTCGCCGCGCACGCGGTGGTCGGAGCCGTAGGCGCCGGCCGCGAAGTCCACGTACGGCGCGAGGCCGAAAGCCGCGAGCTTGAGGAGGGCGTTTCGCTCGACGTTGCCGGTCAAGAGCGACTGGACCACGCCGGGCTCGCGCTGGAGCCGCGCCAGCGCGTCCTCCGCGCCGGGCAGCGCGCGGCCGCGGCGGCCGAGCTCGGCCATCCGAGCCGCCATCGCCTCGACCAGCGCCTCCTCGAAGCGGTCGAGCAGCTCCTCCGCCGAGTCGACGCCCGAGGCGGCGAGCATGTCGTGCGCGATCTCCAGATCGGTCCGGCCGGCGAACGGGACCATCTCCCTGGGCGGCGCACCGGTGACGCGCTCGAAGGCCTCGAAGAACGCGTCCCGGCCCAGGCGAGCCGCGTCGACGAGGGTGCCGTCGACGTCCCAGAGCACCAGGCGCGGGCGGTCGGTCACGCGGCCCCCGGGCCCGGCGTCATGAAGGCCATCGCGACCCCGACGCCCGCCGAGCGCCGGAGGGTGGCGATCCGGCGACCCGGCTGGACGGCGTCGCGCGGCTCGCTGAGGCGGTCGCCCAGCAGCTCGGCCGCGCGGTCGAGCGAGTCGACGCCGAACGCGAGGCCCCAGAAGCGGGCGGGCGCGCCGGGATCGATGGCGCCCCGCGAGCCCTCCGCGACCTCGATCACCTCGAGGATCACCTCGCCGAGCCGGAAGAAGGCCTGGAAGCCGCCCCCCGCGGGGGTCGGCTCGTCGCGCAGCCGCCTGAGGCGGAGGCCGGCGGCCTCGAGCGCGGCGGCCGTGCGTGCGCGGTCGGGCGTGAAGGCGACGAGGTGGTCGATCGTCGCGACGCCGTTCGGGTGGCGCGGAGCGGGATCGTGGTCGGGGGTGTCGGAGAGCTCGGTGGGGAGTCCGTCGACGTCGGTGCTCGCGAGCCCGCGTACCGACCACGCCGTGATGCGCGGCCGGCCATCCGGCGGCGCGATCCTGACCACGACCGTGCCGATCTGGCAGGTGCCGTCGTCCGCAACCTCGAACCCGACCTCCCGCCACGCGGCGGCGTCGTCCGCGACGGCGAGCGAGTCGATCGTGGGAGCGTTCACCTCGGCCGCAGGCCTGCGAGCAGGCGGTCTGTGGCCTTGCGCATCTCGCGCTTGGCGCGGGCCGGGTCGTTCGAGCGGGCGATCTCGAGGCCGCAGCCGTTGAGCGCGCCGAGCAGCAGGTGCGAGAGCGGGCCGACCGGCTGGCGCTCCACGGTCCCGCCCGCGATCGCCGCCTGGATCGAGCGCCGGAGCAGGCCGAGCCCGAAGTTCACGTCGCTCTCGTGCCAGGCCTCCCAGCCGAGCACCGCGGGGCCGTCGAGGAGCACGATCCGCTGGACGTCGGGCTCGGCGCAGGCGTCGAGGAACGCGTGGCAGCCGATCTCCAGGTGCTTGGACTCGTCCGGCTGCGACGACGCGGCGTCGAGCAGCCGCTGCGCCAGGTCCTGCTGAACGGCCTCGAAGACGGCCCGGAACAGGTCGCCCTTGTCCTCGAAGTGGTGGTACAGGGCGCCGCGGGTGACGCGCGCGCTCCTGACGATCTCCTCGATGCTGACGCCCGCGTAGCCGCGCTCGGCGAAGAGGGACCGCGCCGAGGCGATCAGCGCCGCGCGGGTCGCCTCGGCGTGCTCGGCCTTGAGGCTCTTGACCTCGGTCGCGTCTGCCATCAGCCGATCATAGGCCGTTGCGGTGTGAGGCATACCGGCGGTATGTGGCGGAACGCGGCTACCCGACCGGGCACTGCGCTGCGGAGTCGTCCTCGGGCATGACTCGCCCGAGCAGCTCCCCCAGCGTGTCCAGCTCGGCAGCCGAGAGGCGGGCCGCGAAGAGAGAGCGGATGTCGTCCAGGTGGGTGGCCGACGCCGCGCGGAGCCGCTCGTGGCCCTGGTCGGTGATCTGCGCGTACACGACCCGGCCGTCGGTGGGGCAACCGGCGCGTTCGACGAGGCCGGCGCGCTCGAGGCCCTGGAGGAGGCGCGTGATTCCGGATTGCGTGAGGAGCACGTGCCCGGCGAGGTCGACGCGGCGCATCCGGCGATCCTCGGCACGCGCCAGGGCGAGCAGCACCTCGTAGTCGTTGATGGTCAGCTTGTGGGCCGACTGGAGGTTCGCGTCCATCCGGCGGGTGAGCGTCGCGTGGGCGCGGAGGAGGCGGAGCCAGGCTGCCGGCACACCGCTGGGGAGCTGAATCGCGGCGGTGCTCGTCTTCGCACTCATCTGGCCTCCATCAACACGCCGCCGCTTGAAACGATGCGAGCGGTAGAAGGAAACCGTAACCGACGGGTCGGTTGTCGCCTAGGGGGCGGTCAGAGGTCGGCGCACAGGCGTCGCACCGAGACGCCGATCGCCACCAGCAGGAGGCCCAGCGCGACCACGAGGGCCACGTCGAGCCCCGTGCGCGGGACCTGGCCGGTGGCCGTGGCGGCCGCCGTGCCGGCCTCCGAGGTCGCACCCGTCTCGCCCTCGCCGGAGACCGTGCCAGACGGCTCCTCGGCGCCCGGGGCGCCGGCCGTGCCGGACTCGGCGTCCTTCGCCGCGGGCTCCCCGGCCGTGCCG
>DATENL010000352.1:0-31642 GCA_035275105.1 Thermoleophilaceae bacterium | reverse complement strand
TGTGCCGAGTAGCTGACGACGCGAGGGCTTCATGCGGCTATTCAGCATCGATTGAGAATCAGCAGTCAGCCATCCACCCTGCACTCTAGAACCGCGACGTCGTGATCGGTGTGTCCGAGCGCGCCCAGCTGCTGCGAAGATCGGCATCCACGGCCGTCGTCGGCTTCCCCTGTGCCTTCAGCGCGAGCTGCAGACCGGTCAGCGCCCATCCGTTGTGCGGATGACGGGCGAGATCTTCTCGATAGACGCGCTCAGCGTCAGCGAATCGCTTCGCGTCGAGGAGTGCCGCGCCCAGCCAGTGACGGGCAGGGAGCGGCAGCGGTTCCGGATCGCCACGCGCTCGCGCTCGAAGGGCTTCAGTCCGCGCTCGGCTCGGCCGGCGACGCGGAGACGCGCGACCTGCTTCGCCGGTCGATGATCGCGATCTTCACCGAGCTCGGGCCGCAGAGCGAGCTGGCGGGCGAGCACCGCCGGCGGCTGGCGGCCGCCCTCAACTGAGCGTCAGCCCGGGCCCGCGCTGCGCCGCTCGGCCACGGCGCGCTTCTGGCGCCGGCGTCCCCAGAGCGTGAGCGCGCCGAGCACGGCGAGGACGATCAGCACGCCGAGCAGGACGCCGCCGAACGTCCCGACGCCGCCGAACGGCAGTGCGACCAGCTTGGCGATGCCGAACCCGATCGCCAGGAGGAGGATCACGATCAGCGTCAGGATCAGGAAGCCGCGGGCGCGGAGCAGGAAGCTCGAGCCCGGTGGCGGCGAGACGAGGCTCATCAGCCGCAGCACGAGCAGCTGCCGCGACGACGGCGGCTCCTGGCCGAGCTTCTCCATCGCCTCGCGCAGCTCGTCGGGGCGCCGCTCCGCCTGGGCGAGGGCCGCCTTCATCATCTGGCGAAGGATCGGGCGCTCGCGGGGATGGGCGCCCACGAGCGCCTCGTTGAAGTACGCGCGCGCCTGCTTGGCGTCGTAGCGCTCCGCCGCCCGCGCCCCGAGGATCGCGCGCGCGGCCGCGCGGTGCTTGGTCTCCCGCAGCAGTTGCTCGTCGCTTCGGTCCTCGAGCTGCTGGATCGCGCCGAGGCTGCCGGCCGCGTACTGCATCTTCGTCTGCCGCTGCTTGGCCACGCGCGGCAGTGTACGGCTCCGGCGCAAGCTTCCTCCCATCGACTGGTCGGGGTGGACGGGCATCGCTATGCTCGCGTTTCGATGATTCGGTCCCGTTCGAACCTTTGACCGGATGAGGACGCTGCATCACCCGCGCCTCGAGGAAGTCGACCTGACCGACGTCCTCCACGCGCTCAGCGACCCCGTCCGGCTCGAGATCGTCCGGAGCCTGTCGGATCTCCAGGAGCGTCCGTGCAGCGCGGTGGAGGCGAGCGTCGCGAAGTCGACGCTCTCGCACCACTTCAAGGTGCTGCGGGAGGCAGGAATCACCTACACGCGGGCGAACGGCACCCACAGGCTGATGTCGCTCCGCAAGGACGATCTCGAGGAGCGCTTTCCCGGCCTCATGACGTCTGTGCTGAACGCCACACAAGTGGCCTAGCGCAGATTTCGCATCTTCCGCCGATTAGCTGTGTTGGGAGCCGCGAAAGCGGGTAGGAGATTGCTAAGCTTCTATGCCCGCCGAACTTTCGAAACTTTTTAACAAGTTCGGGTTAGATAACTAGGCCGTAACCCTCCCTCGGCCCGTAATACAGGTAAACATGCCCACTAGCTCTACCAAGACAAAGACCAAGACTGCGACCCGCAAGCGTGGGGGGAACGAGTCCCCCGCAACCACGCAGCGGCGGCGCTTCTCGCGCGATCACGAGCGCGTCCCGCGGCGCACAGCCGCGGAGGAGGCGCACCACCAGGTCGAAGACGTCACGACCGATTCGCTCCAGCTCTTCTTCAACGCGGCGCGGAAGTACCCGCTGCTCACCGCCGCGGAGGAGGTCGAGCTCGCCCAGCGCATCGAGAAGGGCGACGTCGACGCCAAGGACCGCATGATCAACTCGAATCTGAGGCTGGTCGTGTCGGTGGCCCGCAAGTACCAGGGCCACGGCCTCTCGCTGGGCGACCTCGTCCAGGAGGGGATGCTCGGCCTGATCCGCGCCACCGAGAAGTTCGACTGGCGCCGCGGCTTCAAGTTCTCGACCTACGCCACGCTCTGGATTCGCCAGGCGATCCAGCGCGGGCTCGAGAACTCGTCGCGCACGATCCGGCTGCCCGTCCACATCGCTCAGCGCGAGCGCAAGATCAACCGCACCGAGCGCGAGCTCGCCACCAAGCTCGGCCGCGAGCCGACCGAGCAGGAGCTGGCCGACGCCGTCGAGCTGCCGGTCGACCAGGTGATCGAGATCCGCAAGGCCGCACGTCCGCTCACGAGCCTCGACCAGCCGGTCGGGGACGACGGCGAGACGGCGTTCGGCGACCTGCTCGCCTCGAACGCGCCCAACCCGGAGGACGAGGTCGTCTCGGACGCCGGCACGAGCGCGGTCCAGGAAGCGGTCAACCGCCTGCCCGAGCGCGAGCGCGACGTGGTCGAGCTCCGCTTCGGCCTCGGCGGTCGCGAGCCGACGCCCCTCCGCGAGACGGGCCGCAAGCTCGGCATCTCCGCCGAGCGCGTGCGCCAGATCGAGGAGGACGCGCTCGAGCGGCTGGCGGAGAGCGGCGATTTGGCCGCTCTGCGCGACGCCGCGTAGGCCCGCCTCGGCGGTCCGCTCACGCCGGCGCCCCCGCTCGGGGGGCGGTCCGATCGGCTGATAACGGCACCCCGTCGGAGGTGGCACGGATTCCGTCAACCATGTTGACGCAATACGTGCCACCTCCCTCCGGGCTACCGTAATTAGCCGCTGTTTGCGTAGATCCCGGATCTCACGCTGGGCCTCGCCGTAGCGTTATGAGGACGTGGCGCTGCCGGCCTTTCAGGTCCTGATCGATGCTCACGGGGACGCGATTCATCGCTTCCTCGTGGCGTCGGCCGGGCCGGTGGCGGCGGACGACTGCTTCCAGGAGACGTTCATCGCGGCCCTGCGGGCGTATCCGCGGCTTCGCAGCGGGTCGAACCTGCGCGCGTGGCTGTTCACGATCGCCCGCAACAAGGCGATGGACCACCACCGGGCGACGCGGCGGGGGCCGCTGCCGGTCGGGGAGGTGCCCGAGCGGGCCGCCCCGGCGCCGGCGGACCCGCCGAATGGCGACCTGTGGGCGGCCGTGGGCGCGTTGCCCGAGAAGCAGCGCGCGGCCATCGTGCTGCGGTTCGTGGCCGACCTCTCGCATCGCGAGATCGGTGCGGTGCTCGAGTGCAGCGACGCGGCGGCGAGGCGGAGCGTCCACGAGGGACTCAAGCGACTGAGGGAGGTGCACGGATGAGCGAGGGGCTGGAGGATGCGCTGCGGCGCGGACCCGCGGCCGGAGCGAGGGAGGGGGGCGGGCGCCGCGCGCGCCTGACCCAGCGGGCGCTCGACGAGGGGCTCGTGTCAGTCGCGTACGCGCACGCGGAGTCGCCGTTCGGCGACCTCCTCGTGGCCACGACGCCGAAGGGGCTCGTGAAGGTCGGCTTCCTCTACACAGGGAGCGAGGACGCGATGCTCGAGGAGCTCGCGGAGCGGCTTTCGCCGCGCGTCATGCACGCGCCCGCGCGCGTCGACGACGCGCGCCGTCAGCTCGACGAATACTTCGCCGGCCGCCGGCGCCGCTTCGAGCTGCGCACCGACCGCTCGCTGATCCGCGGCTTCGCGCGCGCCGTGCTCACGCAGACCGCCCGGATCCCGTACGGGAGCTACCTCACCTACGGCGAGGTCGCCGCCGAGGCCGGCAACCCGCGAGCGCACCGCGCCGCCGGGTCGGCGCTCGCCCGCAACCCGATTCCGATCGTGATTCCGTGTCATCGGGTGCTGCGCAGCGGAGGCGTGATCGGCAACTACGGCGGCGGTCCCGAGATGAAGAGCCGGCTCCTCCACCTGGAGGGGGCGAACGTTCGTCCACTTGGGGGGTCTTGACAATAAAGGGATCCATGAGACCGTCGATGTACGACTTGTTCTCTAGGGGGAGGATCCTTGATGCTGACTCGCAAGCTCACCATTCTGGCTGCCACGACCGCGCTCGGCCTCGCGGCGTTCGGCGGGACCGCCACGGCCGATCCGAAGGCCAACCCGGGTTGCCGCGGCGAGTTCGCGTCGGGCCTCGCGCATGAGTTCGGCGGGCTCGGCCACGCCACCACCGAGGCCGGCTTCCCGATCAGCCCGGCCGACCTCCAGGAGGGCCTCATCCGGCCGTTCTGCGAGGCCACGCCGGAGCCCTAGTACTCAGCTAGCGGGCCGGCGCGCCTCGAACACCGCGATGGCGCCCGAGGCGTCGACGCGGACGTCCTCGAGACTCGCGCCGGCCAGCCAGCGCCGCAGGTCCGCGGTCGTCCCCGCGGGCCCGCCCGTCCCGTTGCGCTCCGCATGGCGGAGCGCGCGGTCCTGACGGCGCCCCGCGCCCAGGACCAGCATCGATCCCACGAATCGCCCGCCGGCCGCCGTGCAGCGGACGAGCTCCGCGATCGCCGCCTGCGGGTCGGCGACGGAGTGGAGGGAGTTCATCGAGAGCGTGAGGTCGGCGGCGCCGTCGGCGAGCGGCATCCGCTGCACGTCGCCGCGCAGCAGCTCCACCTGGTGTAGCCCGCGCCGCTCCGCCTCACGCCGCGCCCGCTCGAGCATCCCCTCCGACAGGTCGAGGGCGACGTAGCGGACGTCCTGCTCCGGCCGCAGCTCCCGGAACGCGAGCCCGCCACCGCAGGGAGCGTCGAGAATCGTGCCGCCGTCCGGCACGGCCGCGATCGCGCGCATGACGCCGTACATCGGGCCGACGTCGGCGCCCCACGCCAACCGGCCGATCACCCGCGCCACGGCCGGCCGCTTGATGTAGGCGTCGTAGGCGCGGCCCAGACCGCCGTCGAACGCGTCCTCGCGCGGCATCAGGGGGCGAATCTTGCCCGCTCCGCGGGCTGACGACCGCTACCCCGTCACGCGCGCCGCGCCACGCAGTCCCACGAGTCGCTCCTCGACGAGGGAGGCGGCCGCCTGGGCACCCCCCGCGGCGGCGAACCCCTGGGCGACCCGGCGGGCGCCGTCGGCGCATGTGACCGCCTGCCGAAACGCATCGCGCAGGCGGTCCGCACGCAGCCGGCGCGCCGGCAGGCGCGTGCCGGCGCCCGCGACCGCCACGCGGCGCGCGACCTCCAGCTGATCGCGCCCGAACGGGACCACACAGACGGGCACGCCATGGGCGAGCGCCTTCTGGGTGGCGCCCATGCCGCCGTGCGTGATCGCGCACACGGCGCGCTCGAGGAGCGGCGTGTGCGCGACGAAGCTCTCGACGCGCGCGTTGTCCGGCACCTGGAAGCGCGGCGGCTCGTGCGCCGGGACCGTCGCGACGACGAACACCTCCTCATCGGCGAGCGCGGTGAGCGCGGTCTCGACGAGTCGCGCGTCGTCCTGGAACTCCGAGGAGCTGGTGACCAGCACGATCGGTCGCTCCACCTCCTTCAGCCAGTCCGGCGGGTCGGCGGGTGGATCCACCTCGCAGGGCCCGACCAGGGCGACGTTCGCCGGCCAGTCTGAGCGCGGATACTCGAACGGCTCGGCCGTTAGGTACAGGACGAGCGGGGGGCGGGTGAGGAACTCGTCAGCGGTCGCGACCGGCCCGAGCCCGAAGGAGCTGCGCGCGGCGTTGACAGGCGGCAGCGCTTGGCGGGCGTACGGTCCCACCACGAGCGGCCTCAACAGGCGGTCGCGCGCGCGGCCGAGCGGTCCGCGCGCCGGCGGCAGCCCGGGCCCGAACGGCGGCGCGTCGCGCGAGCCGAGCGGCAGCGGGTAGGGGCAGAACGTGGCCCACGGCCCGCCCCAGCTCTCCGCCGCGGCGGCGGCCCCCCAGCAGTTGATGTCGACGATCACCGCGTCGGGCCGCACGTCGCGGATCGCGTTCTCGAGGTCGGGCCCGTCCAGCTCCCCGCGCGCGCCGAACACCCGCACTCCGCGCTTGAGCGCCCCGGTCGGCGTGCGCGCCCCCCAGTCGTCGTGCTCGATCGACTCGATTCGCGGGTCGACGGGCGCGGAGTCGAAGCCGCGCGTGGCCGCGCGCGCGACCTCGGACCCGAGCGTGCGGATCGCGATCGAGTGCCCGCGCTCGACCAGCACGTCGAGGATCGCGGAGACCGGGAAGAGATGTCCGCGCGCGGGGGACGTGTAGACGAGGATCCGGGCCACTACGCGGCTCCTGTCAGCGGCTCGAGCAGCTCCCGCATGGCGAGCTCGGTCTGAGCGCGGCTCAGCCCGCCGTCACGGCGCAGCAGCTTCCAGGTGAGGACGTCGGTCGCGGCGACGAGCTGAGCCAGGCGGCGCTGGCGACGGACGCCCGTGCGCGCCTCGAGGGTGGGCGCGAAGACGCGTGAGCACCAGCGGCGGTGGGCCGTGCGCCCGCTCTCGACCAGCGCGCGCAGCCCGTGCGTCGTCTCCTCTGCGGCGAGCATTCGCAGGACGCCGTCGCCGACGTCGTCGTAGTGGTCGACCAGGATCCGGACGGCCTCCGCGACGGAGCCGGGCTGCGCCCGGTCGCGGTCGCGCTCGATCCGCGCGGACTCCCGCTCCACCGCGGCGGCGAAGAGCGCGTCCTTGCTGCCGAACCGCCGCAACACGGTCTGGACCGTCACGCCGGCCCTGCGTGCGACCTCGTCGAGCGGGACGTCGTGCACCGGTCGCTCCCAGAACACCGACACCGCGGCGTCGAGGATCCGCGCCCCGGTCTCCTCGGCGGCCACCGCGCGCGCTCGCATGCGGTACGGGCGCCTGGGCACCGGCGACTGAGCAGTTTTCATGTGAGCCATATTAATACGAAATACCGACGCTGGGCCGTCTCGGCCTCATATCCTGGGGGCCGATGCGTTCCAAGCCCTCGGCCCGCCGTTGCGCGTTCGGTCTGATCGCCGCGCTCGCGCTGATCGTGCCGGCCACCGCCGGCGCCGACGACCAGTCGGTCTACAACTCGTTCCACTTCAGCCACCCGCGCTTCCAGAAGCTCCGGCAGGACTTCGAGCGCGGCGAGCAGCGCTGGGAGGACTCGGGCTACCAGGAGCCGGGCGACGCCTACCGCGCGTGCCGGCGGACGGCGTCGCTGTCACGCAAGGTGCGCGACAAGATGCAGGCGAAGGAGGTGTCGAGCGCGACCGGCACCAAGGCACGAGCGAGCGCCGTCCTCGGCCTCAAGTACCGCAAGCGGTGGGCCGACTCCGAGCGGCGCGCGATCGAGGAGTTCATGGCGTTCGACGGCGAGGCCTACATCCGCCTCCACCGCAACGCGAGGGAGCACATCGCCCGCGCCCAGAAGTACGAGGCCGAGGCGCAGAAGCTGTTCAAGCAAGCCGGGGTCGACACCAGCCCCGGGTAGGCGGCGCGGTAGTTTGCCGCCGGTGGACCTGAGCCCCGTCGAGATCCGCGTGCTGGGCGCGCTGCTCGAGAAGCAGCGCACGACGCCGGACGCCTACCCGCTAACGCTCAACTCGCTGCGGCTGGCTTGCAACCAGTCGACCAACCGCGACCCCGTCGTGGAGTACGACGAGGAGTCGATCCGCGAGGCACTCGACCGCCTCCACCGGCGCGGGTTCACGCGACTGACGAGCACCCACGGCAGCCGCGCGCCGAAGTTCCGCCACCTGCTCGACGACGCCCTGCCCGCAGGGCGCGACGAGCTGGCGCTGCTCTGCGTGCTGATGCTGCGCGGGCCGCAGACGCCGGGCGAGCTCAAGCAGCGCAGCGAGCGCCTGCACGACTTCGCCGACCTGGCCGCCGTGCACGCCACGCTCGAGCGGCTGATCGAGCGGGGGCTGGCCGCGGGGCTGGGCCGCCGGCCGGGGCAGAAGGAGGATCGCTACGCGCAGCTCCTGGGGGAGGGGGAGGACGAGGTCGCCGCCTCCGGCTCGGCACCGCCGGCTCCCACGGGCGAATCGACGGCGGGGCCGGGCGACGTTGCCGAGCGGCTCGAGCGGCTCGAGGCGCGCGTGGCGGCGCTCGAGCGGGCCGTCGGGGGCTAGACGGCCGCGGCAGCGGGCTCGTTGCGCTCGAGCCAGCGGTCGAACTCGGCCACCTTCTCCGTGTCCTCGTACACCTGCTCGTAGACGATCTTGCCCCACCGCGCCTTCAGCCGGATGATCGCGTCGTTCTCGTAGACCAGCGCGCCGTCGGGCCCGCGCGCGGTGTCGCTGAAGTGCACCAGCAGCGTGGTGGCCCACGGTGGGCCCTTGACCATCACCTCGTGGACCTCACCCCGGATGCCGACGCGCAGGAAGCGCTCGAGGAACGCGCGGATCTCGTCCTTCCCGCGGTAGACCGGGCCCCAGGAGTTGTCGCCCGGGAACACCAGCTCCGCGTCGTCGGCGTAGAAGCCCGCCAGCGCGTCCACGTCGCCGTCCATCAGCAGCCGGACGTTGCGCCGGAGCATTCGCTCGAACGCCTGCGCGTACAGCGCCTGCGCGGCCGGCAGGGCGAGCGCCGCCAGCGCCAGCCGCCTCATCGGACCGCTCCGGCCGGCGCCGGCGCCGTCTCGCGGACGAACTCGCGGATCGCGCCGGCGAGCACGGCGGGCTGGTCGATCGGGATCAGCGTGTAGCTGTCGTCGACCTCCACGAGCCGGCCCTGCGGGAGCAGCTCGGCGAGCCGGCGCCCGTGCTCGGGCGGCATGACGCGGTCCTCCTTCGCCCAGACGACGAGCGCCGGGCGGTCGAACTCGCGCAGGCGCTCGGAGGCGTGCTCGAGGGCGCGCATGTCGGACGTGCGGATGAACTTGGCGAGGTCGCGCCGGACACCCCGCTCGGTGAGCAGCGGTTCGAGCCACTCGTCGGAGCGCTCGTGCGTGAGGCGCTTCGACATCCAGCCGAAGGCGATCGGCAGGCGGCGCAGCGGACGCAGGCGCAGCGGCTGGATCATCGCGTTGATGCCGCCCGGCAGGCGGCCGACCCGGCCGAGGTTGCGACCCGGAAGTCCGGGCGGGACGTTGTCGAACGCCTCGCACGAGGTGAGCACGAGCCGGCCGAGCCGCTCGGGCTGCCGTGCGGCCACGAGCTGCGCCAGGCCGCTGTCGCTGCCCACGAGCGTCGCGTCGGCGAGGTCGAGGCGGTCGAGGACCTCGAGCACGACGCCGGTGAGGCCGTCGAACGAGAGGTCCGCCTCCGGGCGCATCGGCCGGCGGTGAGCGCCGAGCGGGAGCTCGGGCACGACGCAGCGGTGGTCGTCGCGCAGGTCGGCCACGACCTCGCGCCACTCCGAGCCGCCCATCGCAACGCCGTGCTGGAAGACCAGGACCGGACCGTCCCCGCCGCTGTCCTCGTAGTCGATCGTCCCCGCCGTCAGCTCGAGCTCGGGCATGTGCGCCTCCACTTGATAGATCGTTCTACCGGCACGTTAACATGTCCGGTCGATGGCCGAGACCAAGGAGCGCATCCTCGACTCGAGCGCCGAGCTGTTCCGGCGGCAGGGCTACACGGGCACGGGCGTGAAGCAGATCGCGGCGGCGGCGAGCGCGCCGTTCGGCTCGCTCTACCACTTCTTCCCGGGCGGCAAGGAGCAGCTGGGGGAGGAGGTCATCCGCTGGTCCGGCGCGATGTACCTGCAGCTGTTCCTCGCGATCGCGCGCGAGGCCGACGGCGTCGTGGAGACGATCGAGGACTTCTTCGCGGGAGCGGCGCAGACGCTCGAGGAGACGGACTACGCGGACGCGTGCCCGATCGCGACGGTCGCGCTCGAGGTGGCCAGCACGAACGAGCAGCTGCGCAGGGCGACGGCGGACGTGTTCGACACGTGGATCGCCGGCGCCGTGGCGCTGTTCGCGTCGGGCGGCATTCCCGACGCACGGTCGCGGGAGCTGGCGCTGCACATGCTGTGCGCGCTCGAGGGCGCCTTCCTCTTCAGCCGCGCGATGCGAACCACCGAGCCGATGCACGTCGCCGGCGCAGCGGTGACCGCGGCCGTGCGTGATGCGCTCGCCGAGAGCGGGTAGCCTCCGTTCCGTGGACGTCGCGATCGCCGGCGGGCGTGGGCAGGTCGGGCTCCGGCTCGGACGGCTGCTGGGCGAGCGCGGCGACCGAGCGCGCGGCCTGATCAGGCACGAGGGCCAGGCGGACCACCTGCGCGAGGTCGGCGTGGAGCCGGTCGTCTGCGACCTGGAGGGCGCCTGCGACCCGGTCGTCGCGATCGCCGGCGCCGACGCCCTGGTGTTCGCCGCGGGCGCCGGCCCCGGGAGCGGGCCGGACCGCAAGTGGACCGTCGACTACGCGGCCGCGGCCAAGCTGATCGTGGCCGCCCGCGTCGCGGGCGTGCGGCGCTACCTGATGCTCAGCGCGATGGGGACGGACAACCCGCCCGAGGGCAACGAGGTCTTTGCGATCTACCTGCGTGCCAAGGCCAGGGCGGACGCGGAGCTGCGGGCCAGCGGTCTCGACTGGACGATCGTGCGTCCGGGGTTGCTCACCGACGATCCCGGCACCGGTCAGGTCCAGGCGGCCGAGAGCGTCGATCGCGGCGAGATACCGCGCGACGACGTGGCGGCCACCCTGCTCGCCGTGCTCGACGAGCCCGGGACCGTGGGGCTCACCTTCGAGGTCGTCGGCGGCGACACGCCGATCCGCGAGGCCGTCGCCGCCCTCGTGTCCGCCGGCTGAGAGGCCGGGGCCGCTAGCGTCTGACGGGTGCTTCGCATCGCCGCGATCGCCGGAGCCACCCTGGCCGCGGTCTGCGTCGCGGGCTGTGACGACGAGCCCGCCCCGGCGAAGCCCAAGCACTCGCCGGCGGCGCGGTCGGCGCCGGCCGAGCACCGCGACGCGGCCGTGATACGCCGCTGGTCCGACACGCTCCGCTCGGGCGACGTCGCCGGCGCAGCACGTCTGTTCGCCGTGCCGGCGACGGTCGCCAACGGGGGCGCGCCCCAGCGGCTGACGACGCGTGCGGCGATCCGCGGCTTCAACGAGTCGCTGCCGTGCGGCGCGCGCCTGCTGCGCACCCGCCACCGCAGCGGCTACACCGTCGCCACGTTCCGGCTGACCCGGCGCCGCGGGGCGGAGTGCGGGCGCGGCGTGGGGGCGATCGCGGCGACCGCGTTCGTGGTGCACCGGGGCCGCATACGCGAATGGCTGCGCGTCCCGGCCGGCGGGGGTCGCCGGCCACCGCCGGAGACCAGCACGTCGTAGTGGATCGCGTCGACGCGGTCGTCGTCGGCGGCGGGCACAACGGGCTCGTGGCCGCCGCGTACCTCGCCCGGGCGGGGTGGAGCACCCTCGTGCTCGAGCGCCTCGGCGAGCCCGGCGGCGCGGCCGTGAGCGCGCGCGCCTTCGCTGGCCGCGAGGACCGGCTCTCGCGCTACTCGTACCTGGTCAGCCTCTTCCCGGAACGGATCCTCCGCGATCTCGGCATCCGGATCGAGCTGCGCCCGCGCGCCGTCTCCGCGTTCGCGCCGCCGGGATTGCTGGTGGACGCCGATCCGCGGTCGGATCGCACGGCCGCGGCGTTCGAGGCGGTCACGGGGTCGCGGCGCGATCACGAGGAGTGGCTCGCGTGGCACGAGACGACCGCGGAGGCCGGGCGGCTGCTGTTCCCGACGCTCACCGAGCCGATGCTCGACCGCGACGCCGCGCGGAAGCTGCTCGCAACGGTGCCGGGCGCGTGGGACGCGCTCGTTGAGCAGCCCCTGGGCGAGGCGCTGCGGGACCGCTTCGACCACGGCCTCGTTCGGGGGATCGTCTCGAGCGACGGCATGATCGGCACGTTCGCGGACGTGGACGACCCGTCGCTGAGGCAGAACCGCTGCTTCCTCTACCACGTGATCGGCGACGCCTGGCGGGTGCCGGTGGGCGGCATGGGAGCGCTCACCGGCGAGCTTCTCAGGGCGGCCGGCGAGGCTGGCGCCCAGGTGCGCTGCGGCGCCGAGGTCCTGCGGATCGACGACGCCCAGGTCACGTGGGCCGAGGGCGGACGCGAGCACGCGGTCGACGCGCGGTCCGTGCTGGCCGGCGTCGCGCCGGCGGAGCTCGCGCGGCTGCGGGGCGCGCCGCCGCCCGCCACACCGTCCGAGGGCAGCCAGACGAAGCTCAACCTGCTGCTCGACCGACTCCCGCGGCTGCGCTCCGGCACTCCGCCCGAGGACGCGTTCGCGGGCACGTTCCGGCTCAACGAGCACGAGGACCAGCTCGCGGCCGCGTACGGCGAGGCGGCGGCCGGACGGCTGCCGAGCGACGCACCCGCCGAGATCTACTGCCACACGACCACGGACCGGTCGATCCTCGGACCTGACGCACCCGCGACGCGCCATACGCTCACGCTCTTCGGGCTCCACACGCCGGCGCGGCTGTTCCAGGCCGACAACGACGCCGCGCGGGCGACGATGCGGGAGCGCTACCTCGACGCCCTCGACGAGCACTTGGACGAGCCCATACGCGGCTGTATCGCGCGTGACGCCGCCGGCGAGCCGTGCGTGGAGGTCAAGACGCCGCTGGACCTGGAGGCGGAGCTGCGCATGCCGGGCGGGCACATCTTCCACGGCGACCTCGAGTGGCCGTGGGCCGAGCCAGGGTCCGAGGCCGGCCTCTGGGGCGTCGCCACCGACGACCCCCGAATCGTCCTCTGCGGCTCAGGCGCCCGCCGCGGCGGCTGCGTCAGCGGCGTGGGGGGCCACAACGCGGCGATGGCGCTGCTCTCGTAGGCGGATTCCCGGGATTCTCATCCCGGGTTTCCATAACCGGCGTTATCGAGCGCACGCAGCGCGTCGAGGGGCACGGTCAGGTAGTCCCCCGGGGGAAGCGATGGCCGCCACGAGGCTCTCCCGCTTGGGATCTCCTCCGGCCAGCGACGAATTGCGCCCCCAATAGCGTTGGCACATCGCTCGAGCTCGCTGCGGTCCATGCCCTCGCGCATGAACTCGTGCAGGGCGAACCACGCCACGGCCGCAACACCACGGTCGACGTACGCCGGGCGACGCTTTGCCAGGAGTCCGGGGAGATCGCCGTTCATCTCCCTCGTAATCTACGAGCGAGTCCGGCTTTCCTCGTACCGAGGCGTCTTAGCCGCTGCGCTCCTTGATCGCCTCCACCAGGGCGCCGATCATCTCCGGCGCCTTCTTGCGCATGCGGTCGACGTCGTACTCCTTCAGAGCCAGAAGCTTCATGTCGGTCTTGGCGACCACGGTCGCGAGGCGGCGGCCCTCCTCGCTGAGAATCCCCATCTCGCCGAAGAAGTCGCCGGGGCCCAGATCGGCCACGTGCTCGCCGCCGCGCGTGACCTCCGCGGTCCCCTCGACGATGACCAGGAGGTCGTACGCGTACTCGCCCTCCTCGACCAGCGTCTTGCCCTCCGAGACCTTCACCTCGTCGAGCCAGACCGCCAGCTCGCGCCGCGCGTCCTCCGACAGGTCCGCGAACAGCGGTATCGACTTCAGCTCCTCAGCGTTCATCCACTCTCCCGATTCGTGTGGCCGGAATCTACCCGAGGACCCGCGACGCAAGCGGGAAGACGTCGGTGATCGCGTAGGCCCGCACGCGCTGCGGCAGCGTCGTCCCGGCCGGGATCGTCAGCCGCGCGCCGACGAGGTTCCCGCGCCCGTCGCGCAGCGACGCGGTCTGCTTCCTGTAGTCGAGCACGATCGGCTCGCCCGTCGCCGGATCGACCAGGAGCACGCCGACCACGTGCGATCGCGCCGGATAGCGGGCACCGCGCGCCAGCCGGAGCCGCGCCACCGCCCGGCCGTCGGCTCCCGCGCTCGGCCGCTCGAGCGTCAGCGACCCGAGGGCGACCCCCGGGGGCCGCCGGTTCGCCGCGCCCGCGCCGGTCTGCCGGTAGCCGCCGGTCAGGTACGTCCCGCTCGTCTCCAGCTTCCCGCCGCGGTTGCACAGCCCGATCGCCACCAGCAGCGGCCCGTAGGTCGGCACGTCGGGACAGAAGACCTCGCCGAACAGGAAGTTTCCGGGCCGCATCCGCATGCCGCTCCCGAACTGGCCGCGGAACTCCAACAGCCGCACCGGGATGTCGCCGAAGCTGAACGTGAGCGGGACGTCGCGCCCCGACATGATCAGCTCGTTGCCGCGGTACCGCCCCACGAGCGGGAACGCGAAGCTCCGCGCCGGATCGACGACGTGGCGGCCCCGCGGCGTCCGCTTCGCGCCGGCGACCCACAGCAGCACCCGGCCCTTCGTGCGCCCCGTGCGTGCCAGCGTCCCGACGAGGAAGTCGTAGCTGTCGAACCCGATCTGGTTGACGCTGGGGACGAACGCCGGCTCCGGGATCGCCAGCCGGCGGAGGTTGAAGGCCGACACGCGGTTCCTCCGGACGCTGAGCGGCAGCGGCCCCCCGCGCGGCCGCGTCCGGAAGCTCACCGTGTCGTCGAACGTCCCGCCGCCGGTGGCCCCGACTGCGCCCGTGACCAGGTGCACGCCACCCGTCTTGTAGGCGCCGCTCAGGCGCACCCGGTACTCGGTCGAGGGCCTCAGGAACCCGGTCGGGCGCACGAACAGGTACTGCCCGTCGCCCGACAGCTCGGCCGCGAACGGGAAGTCCGGCTCGGGGTCGACCAGGCTGGCCGCGGACGGCACGTCCACCATCGCCCCGTAGGTGGTCTCCCCCGCCTTGCGCGTCACGAGCCGCCCGACCACCAGGCTCGTGCTGTCGAGCGTCCCGCGCAGGCCCCGCTGGACCGTGTTGCCGCCGGCGGTCACCGGGAACACGCGCGCCAGCTCGGGCGCGAAGTCCGACCCCGGCTTGGCGTTGCAGCGCGCGTCGCGGCGGTGGAGGCAGTAGTCGTAGGGCACGTAGTTGACGTTGCCGTCCTCGCTCCCGATGTACACCCCGCGGGGACCGAGCGACGGCGACGCGTTCAGGTCGTTGCGGTCGCGGAGCCGCGGGCTCCGCGAGGTCGTGTCGTACGACCAGCGCCGCTGCCCGGTCGCGGCGTCGAGCGCGTACAGGGTCCCGTTGCCGGCGCCCACGTAGACGATTCGCCCGGCGCCGTTCGGCACGCGGCCGAGCACCGGCGACGAGCGCACCGGGTCGCCCACGTAGTAGCGCCAGAGCTGGTTCCCGTCCGCGTCGACGGCGTAGACGTGGCCGTCGGTCGAGGCGAAGACGATCGCGCGGACCTTGCCGTCCGGGTCCTCCCAGAGCGCCGGCGAGCTGTACACGTGGTCGCTCGTCGGGAAGAACCAGCGCACCGCGCCGGTGTGCGCGTCGAGGGCGTACAGGCGGCTGTCGAACGACGCGACGTAGAGCGTGTCGCCGTCCCTGCTGAGCGCCGGCGAGCTGACCACGAAGCCGACCGTGGACGTGCTCCACACCTTCTTCCCGTCGCGGTCGACCGCGTAGACGTTGAGGTCGAGCGAGCCCCAGTACGACAGCCCGCCCTCGCCGAACGCGGCCACCGTCCAGACCGAGTTGCCGGCGTGGAACCCCCACTTGATCGTCCCGTTGGGGCGCACCGCGTACGCGGTCCCGTCGGTGTTGCCCGCGTAGATCGTCCCCCCCGGCCCGATCTCGGCGTTCCCCTCCCACCAGTCGACGATCTGCCCCTGGACCGACACGTCCGGGGCCTTCAGCCGCCAGATCGTCCGCGCGCGCCGCGACATCCGCCGCCGGTCGCTGCGGAGGTGGTAGAGGTACTCGTCGCCGGAGCCGAAGGTGATCGGGTTGGTGCGCAGGCGCCGGTCGTAGGCGCCGATCACGCCCGCCGAGTCGATGATGTTGCCGGTCTTGTAGGTCCAGCGCACGCGGCCGTTGGGGCGCAGCGCGTAGAAGCGCGTGTCCGCCGAGCCCACGTACACGGTGCCGTCGCCCCCGATGAACGGGGTCGAGAAGATGCCCTTGCCGGTGCGGAACGCCCACGGGCGGTCGCCGCGGTAGCGGGCGCGTACCGGGCTGCTCGCCGTGTTGCGGTGGTCGTGGCGCATCTCGGGCCACGGCGAGCTCGCCTGCACGGGAACCTCGTAGCGGTACGCGCCGGCGGTCGCGGGCGCGCCCAGGAAGAGCCCCAGCGCCAGCGCGGCCGCGCGGGCCCTCATGCCGCCGCGAGCTTGTCGAGGCGCCCGGCCAGCCTCTCCATCCCGCGGGCGCGGGCGGCGGCAGCGCCGCCGGCCCAGTCCGTGGGGCGGTCCGCGGGGCGCTCGAGGTCGATCGTCTGGAGCGTGGCCATGCGCTTGAACACGGGCAGCTGCTCCCGCCCGTCGATCAGCGCGCCCGACACGCGGGCGGGGCGCTCGCGCGGGCCCGCCGCGAGCGTGGCCTCGAGCGACCCGTGGCGGCGCAGCAGGTCCGCGGCGGTCTTCTCGCCGATCCCGGGCGCACCGGGGATCCCGTCGGAGGGGTCCCCGCGCAGCGCGATGAAGTCGGGGACGAGCTCGGGCGGGATCCCGTAGCGCTTGCGCACCCCGCCGGAGTCCACGACCTCGGCGCCCTGCGAGCCCGTCCGCACGTAGAGCACCTTCACCGACTCCCCCACGCACTGGAACATGTCCCGGTCGCCGGTGAGGATGAGCGCCTCTCCCCCGCTCTCCGCCTCGATTCGCGCCAGCGAGCCGAGCACGTCGTCGGCCTCGAGGTCCTCGCTGGCGACCACGTACCAGCCGAACGCGCCGAAGAACTCGCCGCAGGCCGCGAACTGCGGGGCCAGCTCGTCCGGGACGGGCGGCCGGTCGGCGTGGTATTGCGGGAACAGGTCGACGCGGTACTCGGCGGCGTCGGGCCCGAAGCAGAGCACCACGGCGCGCGGGCCGTGGATCTCGATCTCGCGCATGATCATGTTCGTCGCCCCGAGCAGGGCGTTGACCGGCTGCCCGTCACCGTCCGTGATGCTCTTCGGGAGGGCGTGGAAGGCGCGGAACAGGAGCGACGGCGCGTCGATCACGAGCAACGGCGCCGCCACGCTCTAGCCGATCGCCTCGCGGAAGCCGACCCGCCAGCTCGCGTAGCGCGGCCTCCAGCCCAGCTCGCGCTTGGCCTTCTCGTTGGAGGCGCCGCGCATCGCCACCGCGAACGACACCTGCTCGCCGCCGAAGAGTCTCGCCAGCCAGACCGGCACGCGGCGGGGCGGCTTGGCGCCGAGCGCGTCGGCGAGCACGGGGAGCCACTCGCGCATCTGCCCGGGGTCGTCGTCGACCACGTTGTAGACGCCCGGTGCGCCCTCCTCGAGCGCCCTGATCGTCGCCTCCGCGGCGTCGTCCACGTGGATGAAGGAGAAGAGCCCCTCCCCCTTCCCGACGATCGGGTAGCGCCGCCGCTCGATCTCGCGGGCGAGCTTGGTGCCGCGGGCGAACCACGTGCCCGGGCCGTAGAAGAACCCGTATCGCAGTGCGAGCCCGTCGATGCCCTCGGCGGTGGTCACCTGGTGCTCGAGCTCGAGCACGGCGTCCACTGCCTCGCCGAAGCCCGGCGTGCCCGCCACGGTCGGCGCGTCCTCGTCGGCTGCCGGCGGGGCCTTGGGGCTGTAGATGAACGCGATGCTCTGAGCGACGAACCGCCGCGCTCCCGCCGCCGCGGCCCCGTCGAGCAGGTTGCGCGTGCCCTCGGTCCGCAGCCGCGACGTCTGGCCGAGCTGCTGCCTCATCTGCCACTCGCTCGGCAGGTCGGTGAGCTGGTGCACGAGCGCCTCCGGCGCGGCGGCGACGATCGCGTCCCGCACGGCCTCGGCGTCGAGCGCGTCGGCCACGACGGCCTCGGCGCCGGCGGCGCGCAGGGCCTCGGCGCGCTCCTCGGACCGCGTCATGCCGGTGACCTGGTGGCCGGCGTCGAGCAGCTTGCGCACCAGCGGGCGCCCGATCGCGCCGGACGCCCCGGCCACGAAGACCCTCACCTGGCCTCCCCGCGGCGCTCAGCCAGCACCTGCTTCATCAGCCAGCCCAAGAGCAGCGCCGTGAGCCCGATCGTGGCGAAGTCGATCGGCCCCATCTGCTCGGGGTCGGCGTCGCCGATGTCCACCAGGTGGTTGACGGCGTGGAACGAGTACTGGAACAGGGCGTACCCGACCACGCCGATCCTCCAGGCCGGCCGGCGCCACGCGAACGCGAACGCGATCCCGAGCGCCAGGGTGAAGGTGCCCACGTCGCGCGTGTAGTGCGCGTTCGAGGACCCGAACGGGCCGAGCACGTCGAAGAACGACCCCGGCGCGACCAGCTGCCACACGCCGAGCGCGACGTGCACGACGGCGAGCTGGAGGAGCACCAACGCGACCAGGTCGCGCCGTATCTCCGCTGGGGCCGGCTCCATGCCGGCCACCTTACCCCGCGGGCGTGCGGTCTAGAGCTCGCCCTGGTACAGCCAGGGAGCGGCGGGCGGGAGCTTCAGGTAACGCGGGTCCGGACCGATCCAGTCCTCGTCGTCGCCGTAGTAGCCGCCGGGCCAGTGCAGGTGGCAGGTCTTCGACCAGACCGGCTTGCACGGGTTGTACGGCTGCACGCGGGCCCAGGGGTTCGGGTCGACCACCGGGTACTGCGCGAAGGCGTTGTAGTCGTCCACGATGTCCTGCGGCTCGTTGTCGATCGTCGGGTCGTCGGTGAGGACGCCGTCGTGCGACTTGTTCGGGCCGAGCGAGACGTAGGTCCAGTTCCAGAAGGGCGGACGCTCGATCTCGAAGGCGTTCGACAGGCCGTCGTGGTCCTGGTCGTCGGCACCGTCGGCGATCCCGTCGCCATCGGTGTCCGGGTCGGTCAGGCTGGTCTCGATCCAGGCGACGCCGCCGCCGGTCATGGCCGGGTAGTGCGACTCCTTGGGCTTGCCGTTCTGGCCGCTGTACTCGTCGTCCCACCAGTTGGCGGTCATGCGGCCGTAGGCCTCGTCCCAGTTGCCCAGGTTGTCGCCGTCGGCGTCGCGCTCGTCGTCCGAGAGGATGCCGTCGCCGTTCATGTCCATGTACCAGCGGACCGGCGCGACGGGCGCGAGCACGTTCTGGCTGATCTGGAGGCCGTCGCTGTAGTTCAGCGGGAGCGTGTGCGAGCCGTAGAAGCGGAAGAGCTGGTACTCGTCGCTCATCGAGAGGCCGTCGCCGTCGTGGTCGTTGAACTTGTCGCTCGGGTCGAGCGGGTTCGGCCACGGCTTCTTGCCGGGGTACGGGAGCGCGGCGTTCGGGACGTTGAACGGCGTGGTGTCGTTCATGTCCTTCGCCGACTGCCACTCGTAGCCGTCGGAGATGGTGTCGCCGTCGGTGTCGGCCTTGCACGGGTCGGTGTGCGTGGTGCCGACCTCGACGCCGTCGTTGATCAGGTCGTTGTCGTCGTCGGTCTCGTTCTTGTTCTTGACCGAGTCGCCGTCGCAGTCGCCGTCACCGGGGTTGCCGGAGCCGCCGCCGGGGTTGCCGCCGCCGCCGCTGGTCGACGCGGGGCCGATGAGCGGGGACAGGCTCTTCTTGGTGGCGGTGCCGTAGCGGCTGGTGAGCAGGCGGATCTGGAAGCGGGTCTTGGTGGCGTTCGCACCGGTGTCGCGCAGCAGCGGCGTGACGGTCTCGGGGATCGTCACGACGAGGCGGGTCTTCGTCGCGTACTCGGGCTTGGTCGACGTGACGCCGCCGCCCTGGCGCAGGAAGAAGACGCGGGTCTTCTTGCCCTTGAAGTTCTTGCCGAGGATCGTGAGCTTCTCGCCCACGTTCGCCTTGAGCGGCGTGACCTTGCGGATGCTCGGGGCCGGGCTCGTGGACGCCTTGTGGATGCGCGGCTGCGGGTGCAGGCGGCGCGCGGCCGCGTCCGCCGCGAGGGCGAGTACGAGGCTGGCGACCAGGGTCAGGACGATGGCGACGCGCTTCGTCATCGAACCGGGTATCGGCGGGCGCCGAGCGGTACTTGAGGGTCGCGGGAAGATTTCTTGCGGGTGGCGTCGCGCGCCGCCGGCGGCCGAGCGCTAGGCGTGTGCCCGCTTGGGCACGACCCGCTCGCCCACGTGCACCGCCGGGGTGCCGTGGCGGAAGCCCTTGGGCCGCTTCGGAAGGCCCAGCTCGTGCGCTCGCCGCGTCATGAGCTCTGCCGCCCGCTCGGAGACCGCCGCGATCGTGAGCGACGGGTTGACGCCCAGCGAGGTCGGGATCGCCGAGCTGTCGATGCAGAACAGACCCTCGTTGTCGAACGCCTCGCAGCCGTGGTCGACCACGCCGAAGTCCTTGGAGGTCGCCATCCGGCAGCCTCCCAGCGGGTGCGCGCAGTAGACGCCGCGCGTCTCGGTGAGCTGCATGAAGCGCCCGAGCCCGCTGCGCTCGGCCACCTGCCTCATCGCCTTGTCGGCCAGCTCGCGCACGCGTATCGACTCCGGGGACGGCTCGTAGGAGAACAGCCCGATGCGCACCGGCCCGGCGTTCGGCTGGATCGCCCCACCCTGTGGCGGGACGGACTCGAACTTCCCGTCGTTGGTGTCCTCGACCATCGCCAGGAGCTCGATCCGGTTGGCCCAGTTGGCGATCGCGTCCTTCTTCTGCCGGCCCCACCAGGACGGCTCGCCGCGCGGGTTGCGCCCGTCGTCGTAGAGGAAGTTCGTCAGGCTCGAGAGGAAGATCTCCTGGAGCGTGAAGCGCGAGCCGTCGAAGCGGTGCGAGCGCCGGCCGACCCAGAAGTCGTAGGTCATCGTGGTGATCGGCTTGCCCTTGTAGAACTGGCCGTAGCCGGGCAGGTCGAGCAGGCTGCGGATCTTCTTCGGGTCGTACTCGATGGCCGCCACGTGGTCGCCGTTCGACCCCAGGTGCATGCCGAGCCGGCCCGACAGCGACGGGAGCCTCTCCCGCGAGCGCATCAGGATCGGCGAGTTGCCCATCGCGCCGGCGGCCATGATCAGCACCTTGCACTCGATCTCCTCGCTGGTCCCGTTCGGCGCGCGGCTCGGGTCGGGGCCGAGGTTGTCCATCACGTCGGCGGTCACGACGTAGCGGTAGCCCGAGGCGTTGGGGTCGGAGCGGCGCACGCTCTCGACCTGGCGGTTGGGGCGCACGCGCACGCCCATCCGCTCCGCCGAGGCGAGGTAGTTCGTGTTGAGCGTGTTCTTGGCTCCGAAGATGCAGCCCGTGTGGCACCACTTGGCCTCCACGCAGCGCCCCGGGTCGATCGCGACGGGCACCCGGTCGCAGGTGTGGCCGGCGGCGTGGAGGGTCGCGGCCCAGAGCCCGCCCGACTTCGACACCCGGTTCCAGCCGGGACGGTTCACGCGCAGGCCGCGCTCCGCCCGCGCGTAGAAAGGATTGAGCGACTTGCGCGAGATCTGCTTCGGCCACATGCGGCGGTCGGGTCCGTCGTTCGGGTTGTGGTCGCGCCGCTCGAAGACCTCCGACGGCGAGCGGATCGACGCGGCCAGGTAGAGGTTCGACCCGCCGCCGACGGCGTTGGCGGTGACCATCTGACAGCCCTGCGGACCGGACGCGCCGACGGTCCCCGGCCCGCCGGTCGACTGGGTCAGGTTGTAGACGTCGGCCAGGTGGCCGATGTGCATCGACTGGCGGAAGTCGGTGTGCTTGTAGCGGCGCCCGCGCTCGAGCACGAGGATCCGCTTGGGGTCCACCCCGGCCGCGCGGTAGAGCTCGGCGAGCCGGAACGCGCTGATCGAGCCGCCGAAGCCGGACCCGACGATGCAGACGTCGACCCGCTCGGCCATCAGGCGGTCCGCCCCCGGAGCCTCACGCGAGGTACCCCTTCCGCGTGCGCTCGCGCGCGAGCTTGCGGCGGTAGCTGAAGCCGCGGTAGCCGTTGGGCGCGGCGCCCGGGTAGCCCATCACGCGGTAGCCGGAGGCGCTGCGGCTCGTGCCGATCGGGTGCTCTGCCGCCGCGCAGAAAGCCGTGAAGGGCACGGCGGCAGCCGCCTCGTAGAGCACGCGATCGGGGTTCGAGAAGGCCAGCGCCTGGAGGCAGACCTTCGCCCGCTGCTCGTAGCCGAGGAGCAGGAACGACGGGTTTCCCTGCTGGAGCGAGCGCGTGGAGAGGTCCGAGAGAAACGGGCCGGCCAGCGCCGCGAAGCCCACCAGCGGGTCGTGGTAGACGCGCAGGACGTCGGCCTCCACCGCTCCGGGGCGCTTGTCGACGCCCGCGATCGCCTGCGGGTGGATCTCGTCGCCGAGGTCGGTCCGCGCGACCCTGCGGCCGGGGATGAGGGTGTCCGCGAACGCCTGGAGCGTGGCGTCGTCGACCGAGACGGCGGCGAGGGCCGGATCGGCGGCGATCATGCGCTCGGCGATCGGCAGCGCCGACAGCACGAGAGCGCCCGCCCCGAGTGCGCCGGCCCGTCGTACGAACTCTCGCCGAGACAGCTCGTCGGCGAGCGCTCGCGGCGATGAGTCCATGCGCGGAACCTACCTCAGCGGGCTGCGCGCCGGGCCAGGTCCCGGGGGTATGCTCGCTGCATGCGCAGGGCGCTCGCGACGGTCGCCGCCGCCGTTCTTGCCGCCGCCCTCCCCCACTCCGCGGGCGCGGCCACCGGTATCGCCGGCTACGACGGAGAGAACCCGTTCGACTGCACGCTCCAGCAGCTCGGCGGCGGCACCGACTTCCCCGAGCCGGACGCCGACCCGTTCTGCGTCGAGTACGAGAAGCGCCACCAGAACGTCACGCAACTCGGCGTCGTGGAGTTCCTGTCGAAGGAGCCGGCACGCGTCGCCGCCGCCGGGCCGAAGTGCTTCTACTTCCAGCGCGACCACTGGGTCGGTTCGATCGTGCAGGGCAACCAGCAGACGCAGACGTACGCCTGGGACGGCTCCTACTGGTACGACAAGGCGAAGGGCGTCGGCGGCGTGTTCGTCGAGAACTTCTCGTTCAACGGCCAGAGCGGCGACCCGAGCGCCCTGCCCGGCTTCCCGGCTGAGTACAAGCCGTACTTCAGTCAGGGACGCGGCGGGGTGAGGGCGGAGAACAGCGTTCCCGTCGACCCGTCCTGCGCCGCGAAGGCCGCGAAGAAGGACCCCTACCGGCAGGACGGCCCCGGGGGCGGGAGCGGCAGCTCGGGCAGCGACCGCTGCCGCGTGCCGGGCGGCACCGTCGACCGCGGGATCGGCGGGATCCGGCTCGGCCAGCGGCGCTCGGCCGTGCGCAGGACCCTCGGCCCGCCCACGCGCGAGTCGCACCGCTGGGTCAACTACTGCATGACCGGCGGCGGCCGGCTGGTGGCGGTGTTCGACGGCCGCGGGAGCGCGGCGCGCGTGCTGCTGGTGATGACGACCGCGCGGCCGTTCGACCTGCACGGGATCCGTCCCGGGCAGCGGACGAGGAAGGTCCGCGGGAAGCTCGACGACTTCAGACGCGTGGCGGTGCGGAACGGCGGCGCGCACCTGTACCTGAAGCGCAAGGAGCGCCAGCTGCTGCTGGTAGGCGCAAGCCGCGGGACCGTGAAGTTCGTCGCGGCGGCGCGGCCGAAGCTGTCGCTCAAGCGGGTCAAGAAGCTCGTGCGCAGCTCGCCGAGCTGGCCGCGCCGGCGCTGACGCTGCCTGGGCTCCCGCGCGTGCTGCCGCGCAACCGTAAACAGCCGCAATCGGCGCTCGATGGGGAGTGGTTCGGATTCCGTCAAGCATGTTGACGGAATCCGTGCCACCTCCTCGGCGGCTTCGCTATTTGCGGGAATCCGCTACGGGTCCGGGAAGGGCTGGATCGGCACCCCGTGGTCGCTCTCGCGCATGCCGAGCTCGTAGGCGGCGCCGTGGGCGGTGGTCAGGCGCTGCGGCGCCTGGCCCTCGCGCTCGATCGTCAGCTCCATCCGAGCAATCGAGCAGTTGACGGTGTTGTGCTCGCCGCCGTCGGGGTCCGAGTAGACCCAGCCGACGAAGTCCTTCTTCGGCGCGGCGACCTCGCCGCACACGGTCAGCCCGGAGCCGGGGATCGTGAACTGGCACGCGTCGGGCCGCTCGTGGACCTTGGTCCGGCGCGCCGCGGCGGGGCCGCCCAGCGGGTGGCGCTCACCGTCGATCGAGATCGCGCCCGCGGCCGTCCACGGGGTGGTGACCGGCCCGAGCTTGATCCGGCCCAGGCCGAGGTCGAGCCAGGTCCGCTCGTCGCCGTCGAAGGCGGCGCCGTGCATCCAGATCCAGCGCTCGGCGTGCTGGGCGCCCCAGTTGTGCCCGGTCGTCCCCTGCCAGCCGTCGAGCTCGAGCCGGCGCTCGCCGACCGCCACGTGACCGCTGAAGGTCGCCGCCGGGTACGGCGAGAGCAGCTTCGTGCGCGGGATCGGCGCGCGGTACATCCACGGCTTGGGCAGGTGGCGCAGGGGCGGCTCGGCGCTCTCGAACGACAGCTCCCACGACGCACCCTCCACGTGACCCGTGGCCAGCCCGTCACCGACGGCCCCGGCCTCCGCCACGCGGATGTACGGCGGCTCGGCGGAGACCTCGCCGGGACCCAGCGTCGCCTTCGAGGCAACCGGCCCGTCGGCGCCCGCGTCGAACAGCGTCAGCCACAACGATCCGCGCGGCTCCCGGTCCGGTCGCTTGAGGACGGTGTAGCGGATCCACACGCCGATCGGCTCGTCCGGGTGGAACGCGCGGATGAAGAAGCTCTCGTAGTGCCCGCGGCCGCTCGCCACCTGCGGAAAGCGCGCCTCGGTGCGGAGCTCGGCCATGCGCCGCCGGAGGCTACCCGAGCGGGGCTGATAGAACCCGCGGCATGAGCGACGAGCGCGTGATGCTGATCACCGGAGCGAGCACGGGCATCGGCGCGGCCACCGCCCGGATGGCGGCCGCCGAGGGATACCGGCTGGTGCTCGCGGCGCGCTCGGAGGACAAGCTGGCCTCGCTGGTGGACGAGCTGGGCGGCGACCGCGCCCTCGCGCGGCGCTGCGACGTGATGGTCTGGGCGGAGCAGGAGGCGCTCGTGGCCGCCGCGCTCGAGCGCTTCGGGCGCGTGGACGTGGCGTTTGCGAACGCCGGCTTCGGAGCCAAGCGGGGCTTCCTCGAGGAGACGCCTGAGCACTGGCACGACATGGTGGACACCAACGTGCTCGGCGTCGCCTACACGATTCGCGCCGTCCTCCCGCACGTGCTCGAGCGCGGGTCCGGTCACTTCGTCTTGACGAGCTCCGTCGCGGGCCGGCGGGCGCTGAAGGGCTCCCTCTACTCGGCCACCAAATGGGCCGTCTGCGGGATGGGTGAGGCGCTGCGACAGGAGCTCGCCGAGACCGACGTCCGGACGACGCTGATCGAGCCGGGGATGGTCGACACGCCGTTCTTCGACGACGGCGTGAGCGGCGCGCTGGAGGCCGACGACATCGCCCGCGCCGTGATGTTCGCGCTAGCCCAGCCCGCGCACGTGGACGTGAACGAGATCCTCGTGCGGCCCGTGCACCAGCCGACCTAGCCGTTCCGCCGCAGCCACGCCGTGGCCTGGCGGTCGACCAGCGACACCAGGTTCCCGAGCGCGACGTTGACGTCCACCAGGTGGATGCCCCAGGTGTCGTCGGGCGACGGGGTGAGGTGCTCGGCGTCGCCGACCGGCGCGACCATGAGGACGTTCGCGCCATTCGAGCGCATGCAGCGGCCGGTGTAGTGGTCCTGCGGCTGGAGCCAGGGCTTGTCGGCGGTCGGCGGCGGGCCGTTGTAGAGGCGGACGAGCAGGGCCGAGATGACGCCCGGCGCGAACGGCTCGGACGGCACCAGCGTCCGCTCGTTGCGGCCGTCGCCAGCAAGCACGGCGGGGTTCGTGCAGATCACCTTGAGGCCCTTCCGCCAGGGCAGCCCGAGCGCACCCCTGGTCGGGTCCGTGTCGGTGCGGCCGAAGCGGGTGTCGTCGGGCGGCGGCTCGTTGAAGCTGTGGTACGAGACGACGCAGGTCGTGCTGTGCGACGAGGCGCAGGCCGGCACGTTCTTGAAGTCCGCCACGTTGGCGTTGGCGCCGGGGATGATCGCCGAGACGAGGCGCCGCCTCAGCTTGCGGTTGCCGTCGATCTCGCGCCGGATCAGCGCCCGCAGCATCCGGCTGCCCTGCGAGTGCCCGAGCAGGACGAACGGCCGGCCGTGGTTGTAGCGCTTCAGGTAGCCGTGCCAGGCCTCCGCGACGTCGGAGTAGGCGAGCGTGTACGGCGTGGTGTCGTGCGTGACCGTGATGCGCGCCACGCCGGCGGTCGTCACCTGTCGGTAGAGCGGCGCGAAGACGCGGCAGCGCCGCGAGAAGCGCTGGGCCTGGTACTTGGCGATCGACTTGATCTCGGGATCGGCCGCCTTCGTGGCGTTGAACGAGGGCTGGTTGGAGGTCGTCGGGTAGACGTAGAAGCAGTCGACGCGCGGGTACAGCGGGACGCCGTGCTTGCGCACGCGCGACGAGCCGTCCGGCCTGAAGTAGCGAGTGGTGAGGTCGCCGCGGCACGGGTTGTCGGCCAGGCCGGGACGGCACAGCCACTTCACGTCGGCGCCAGCCGGCGCCGCCGCGATGCAGCAGGCCGCGGCCACGGCCAGGAGCGCTGCGCGAACCATGCTCCGGGTGTACCCCATCCGCCCTCCGTCGTAGCTTCTTCTGGCATGGACGGCCGCTGCATCGCGCACGTGGACATGGACGCCTTCTACGTCAGCGTGGAGCTCCAGCGGCGGCCGGAGCTGCGCGGCCGGCCGGTGGTCGTCGCGGGCAGCGGCCCGCGCGCGGTCGTCACCACCGCGAGCTACGAGGCGCGCAAATTCGGCGTCTTCTCGGCCACGCCCGCCGAGCGGGCGCGGCGGCTGTGCCCCGAGGCGGTGTTCGTGCCGCCCGACTTCGAGCACTACCGCGCGCGCTCGCGCGAGGTGATGGCGGTGCTGCACGAGCACATCGACCGCGTCGAGGTCGTCGGCCTCGACGAGGCGTACCTCGACCTGACCGGCCTCGAGCGCCCGCGGGCGGCGGCGCGGCGCGTCAAGGCGGCTGTGTTCGAGGCCACGGGCATGCGCTGCTCGATCGGGATCGGACCGAGCAAGCTCGTGGCCAAGGTCGCCTCCGACGCCGAGAAGCCGGACGGCTTCGTCGAGCTGACCCGGCCCGAGGCGCGCGCGCGATTCGCGGACGCCTCCCCCGGCCTGATCCCGGGGATCGGGCCGAAGACCGTGGAGCGGCTGCGCGGCCACGGGATCGAGACGCTCGGCCAGCTCGCGGCCACGCCGCCGTCGGCGCTCGCCGCCTGGTTCGGCGACCGCCTCGGCCCCCACCTGGCCCACCTGGCGCGGTTCGAGGACGAGCGCGCGGTCACCACGGTGCGGGTCGCCAAGTCCGAGTCGCGCGAGACGACGTTCGACACCGACCTGATCGGCCTGGCGGCGCTCGAGCCGGTCCTCGAGCGGTTGACGGGCGAGCTCTGCCAGACCCTCGCCAAGCAGGACGCGCGCGGCCGGACGATCGGGATCAAGGTCCGGCTGGACGACTTCTCCACCCACACCCGGGTGCGCACGCGCGACGAGCCCACCAACGACCTGCCGGTGGTGCTGACCACGGCGCGCGAGCTGCTGCGCGAGTTCGACCCGCCGCGGCCGGTCAGGCTGCTCGGGGTTCGGGTGGCCGGCCTGGACGAGGACCCTGCCGGCCGCCGCGCTCAGCGCGCGCCGGCGGCCGGTCAGCTCGAGCTGGCGCTGTAGTGCCCTAGCCGCCCTGGGGCGCGGCCCAGACGGTGCCGGTCGACGGGAAGTTCAGGCGGCTCTTGGTCTCCGCCGTCAGGTCCCACTCGCGGCCCGAGACGTACGGTCCGCGGTCGATCACGGGCGCCGTCACGGTGTTCCCCTGGTAGTGGAAGCGCACCTTCGTGCCGCACGGCAGCGACTTGTGGGCGACGCCGAGCGTGTCGGGCTCGAGGGTCTGCCCGCAGGCTGTGCGGTTGCCGTACAGCCCCGGGCCGTACCAGGAGGCCGTCGCCGCGCGGTAGACCGTCACGCCGCCCTTGACGCGCCGCGGCTCGGCGTCGCTGCCGGTGAGGACCGCGCGCACGCTGTACTTGCCGACGTCCGGCGGCTCCCACTTGTCGTGGAAGCGGCCCTTCGAGCCGGTCTTGTCCTTGGCGACGATCCGCCAGCCGTGGCTGCCGCGCCAGCGGGCCTCGATCCACACCACGCGGCCCTTGTCCTTGGGCCTCATCGTGCCTTCGACGACGGTGTCGGATCCTTCGAGGATGTGGTTGCGGGCGTCGACGCCGCTGAGGCGCTCGTAGTGGCTGCCGCTGCGCGGCGGGCCGTCGTCGGCGGTCGCGGTCGCGGCGAGGCCGGCGCCGGCGCCGAGGGACGTGATCGCCAGGGCGGACGTGGCGCCAAGGCGCAGACGCCCGCGGGCGCGGGTATGCAAGTTCACTGGGCTCCTTCCCAGTCCGTGCCTGCGGGGTTAGCTGACGGGCTCGCGCGAGCGTCGAAAATCGCGCTACGGCCGGATGACCGGCCGATTCGCCCCTGCCGCTGTCACATCGCGGCTACTGGTTCCCCCGCCCGGCGCCTTCGGAAAGGGCACCGGCTCGGCTGGACCGATAGAACAACCGTTCGTGACGGTACCCCCCGTACGGGGGACAAGCGTGACGTGCGTCACGCATATGTCACCAAGGTATGTAATCTCTAATCGCCATGGCAAGGCGGCGCTCGTAAAGCGTCCGTCGTGCGCTGCGCGAGAGGACTACGACGCCTTGGGGCTATGCCTGATGTACGTCACGCATGGCTGTCGCCTGGTGTGAGCGGCCGGAGGACGACGACTTCGCCGAGGGCGAAGGCGACGCCGAGACGTACCCCGTTGAGCGCGACTTGCTTGACGAGATCGAGCGCGAGGCGCAGGAATCAGCAGCTGAAGATCAATGAAGGCGTCGCCACTTCTCGGCCTTCGGACCTTCGCGGACGACACGTGCCTGCTTGCCCGACCCCTTGAGCACGAAGATGTCGCGTACGCGCGGGTGGATGGTCACCCGCTGAACCGCTGGCAGCTGCAAGGCGAGCCGCCCAAACTCCGTTACGTCTCCCCTCAGTGCGTCTAGCGCCGCTGCCTCAGCGTCGAGGTCGCTGCTGGTGACTTGCTCAACGCTGCGAGGCCCAGGCCGCTCAGGCCCAGGACTCCGCGCGGGCTTCACTCGAATGAGCGTCGGCGGACGGATCGCTAGTACGTCGTGTTCGCCTCTCTCCTGAATCCACCAGTCGCCGTGGGCGATGTCATTCCGGCGGCCTATTGCGTCGATGACCAAGGCGCGAAGCCGTCGGGCGATCTTCGCCTCATCCTCATCGAACCAGGGCTGCGCGGACTCGCACATGGCAAAGAACGAGTTCGTTATCTGGTAGGCGTTCGCCTCGCCTAGAGCTAGTTCGGCCATGTTGATCCCGTCTCCCGGCTTCATCAGGCGCTCGCACATCGTGCCGCGCATGAAGGCGATGAGCATGGAGAACGAAACGACGTACCGACCTATCGCCCTATAGGCGTCGTCACGAGCTTCGTCGCTTGCCGTCATCGGGCCGCGTAGTATCGCCCTATGGCGTCTAAGCAGCATCGCCGCAAGACGCAGCCGACACAGCCCAAAGAGGGCGAGCCGATCCAAATCCCCGTGCCGAAGCGCGGCGACTTCGACAAGCTCCTAGATAAGGCCGCTAAGGGCTCAACTACGCGCCGCCCGAGCAAGTAGCTGCTCGAACAGCGGACCGTCGCCGTAGCGCGCGTTGTAGCGCCACGCGAACTCGTCAAGGTAGGACTGGAGGTAACGCGGCGACACCTTCTTGTACGCGCCGCGCATCCCCGTCTTGAGGTTCCCGAAGAACCCTTCGATGGTGTTCGTGTGCACGTCCCCACGGACGTAGGAGCCGGCGGAATGGTTGATCACCCTGTGGGCCAGGAACTCGCCCCGCAGCGGCTTGTAGGCAGGCCAGTCGTCCGTGAAGATCATCGACGCCGGGTTGACGTACGCCCGGACCTCTCTACTAAGGGCGATGCCTCGCCGCGACGGAATGACGCGCGCGCGCACCTTGCCGCCTCGCTCGACCATCCCAAGCACCGTGGGCTTCGCCTCGCGGAACATCATCGCCTCGGAGCGCGTGGCGTGAGTACGGCGCGGCTTGCCGCCCCACGATGTCTCGTCAATCTCGACATCGCCCGACAGCGGCTCGTCGCCTTCGTCGTTCATCAGCTCGGTACGAATGCGCTTCATCATCCGATGTGCGGTCTTGTAGGTCACGCCAAGCTCGCGCTCTAGCTGCTTGGCCGAGATTCCGCAGCGAGTGCTGGCCATCAGGTACATGGCGTAGAACCAAAGGTGCAGCGCGGTCGTGGACTTCTCGAAGATCGTCCCCTTCATCGGGTGGACGTGGAGCCCGCAGGTGTCGCAGGTGTAGGAGGCGCGCGTCTTGGTCCGGTGGAACTTGCGCTCGCGCTCGCAGCGCGGGCATTGAGCGTGATGGCCGTCCGGCGCGTGGCGCTTGCGCCACAGCGCGTCTAGGCACGCAGCGTCATCGGGGTACTGCCGCACGAACTCGACAAGGGAGTAGTCCGATTCGGACGAAGCTCGACGGGCTGGCTGGTTCCTGTTGTTCGCGGCCATGCATACATTATACATACTCTGATGACATATGCGTGACGTGCGTCACACTTCGCGGGGTCGCAACAGCTCCCTCAGGTCGGCCACGGGCCCCAGATGGCCCAGCTTCTCCGGGTTGACGATCGACCTCACGGCGACGATCTCGTCGTCCCCCACGTCGAGCGCCATCACGCTGATCACGCGGCTCTCGCCGTCGAGCATGACGGCGCCTTGCTGGCCGTTGACCTCCACCTGCCGCATCGAGGCGCCGGGGATCCGCGCCCCCGCCCGCATCCAAGCCAGCAGCGTCCGCGCCACGCGGCTGCGACCGTGCAGCGACCGCGCGAGCGCGGGGACCTTCCCGCCGCCGTCGCCGTGCAGCGTCACGCCGTGCGCCAGCAGCGTCTCGAGGCCCGCCAGGTCGCCCTCCTGCGCCGCGGCGAAGAAGCGGCGCGCGAGCTCGTCCCGCTGCTCGCGCGAGCTCTGGAAGCGCGGCCGGCGCTCGGACACGTGGCGGCGGGCGCGCGCCGCGAGCTGGCGCGCGTTGTCCTCGCTCTTCCCCACGATCCGCGCGACCTCGTCGTAGCCGTAGCCGAATACGTCGTGCAGCAGCAGCGCGGCGCGCTGCTCGGGGGACAGGCTCTCGAGGAGCACGAGGAACGCCAGCGACAGCGAGTCCGCCATCTCGGCGTGCTGCTGCGGATCCTGCCCCGGGTCGCTGACCACGGGCTCGGGGAGCCACTCGCCCTGGTACGACTCACGGCGGACGCGCGCCGAGCGCAGGACGTCCAGTGCGAGTCGCGCCGCCACCGTCCCCGCGTAGGCCCGCGGCGACTCGATCCGCTCCCCGCGCTCGCTCGCCCCGTGTACCCGCAGGAGCGTCTCCTGCACGACGTCCTCCGCCTCCGCGACGCTGCCGAGCATCCGGTAGGCGACGGCGAAGGCCGACTTCCGAGCCTCTCCGGCGAACGGCCAGTCGTCCTCAGGCACCGGGGTGTCCTTTATTGGCACCTATAGCTGCCAGAAATGGACGCCGTCCCGGCGCGGCGCCCGGCTCGGAGGCAAGCTCGGCGAAGCCGGTGCGCCACGACGGGTGAGCCGGCGACCACCCCAGCTCGCGCTTCGCCCTGGCGTTCGACGCGCCGCGCACGCTCGTCATCATGACCGCCGCGGCCTCCCCGGCTACGAGCCGGCAGAGCCACAGCGGCACGTGCCGCGGCGGCTTGGCCCCGGCGGCCGCGGCC
>DATENL010000351.1:0-5420 GCA_035275105.1 Thermoleophilaceae bacterium | reverse complement strand
GGGCGCGATCGGCGCCGGGGCCGGCGGCCGTCGCGTCCCCGTCGTCGCCACTCCCGATCGCGGCTGCGGCTCCGCCGCCCGCGGCGGCCAGCGCTACTGCGGTGATGATCACGAGTTTCGTTCGCATGCCCCCATCCTGGCTGGGCCCGATGAGAGGACGATGAGGGCGCTGCCGGCGCGGCCTGAACCGGGTACAAATCCAGCGAACAGCCACGCTGAGGAGGAGGTCGAGGAATGCCGGAGGCCACGGAGGACCGCGAGGATCTCGAGGTACTGCTCCGCGACGAGGAGACGTTCCCGCCGCCGGAGGAGTTCACCAAGCAGGCGAACCTCTCGGACCCCGCCGTCTACGACGAGGCCGAGTCCGACTTCGAGGCGTGGTGGGAGTCGTGGGCCAAGAAGCTCGACTGGTTCGAGCCGTGGGAGACGGTCCTCGACTGGGACCCGCCGTGGGCCAAGTGGTTCAAGGAGGGCAGGATCAACGCCTCCCACAACTGCCTCGACCGCCACGTGGACGCCGGCAAGGGCGACAAGGTCGCCTACCACTGGGTCGGCGAGGACGGCGAGACGAAGGACGTCACCTACGCCGACCTGCTCGACTCGACCAAGCGCTTCGCGAACGTCCTGAAGTCGCTCGGCGTCGAGAAGGGCGACGTGGTCGGGATCTTCATGCCGATGGTGCCGGAGACGCCCGCCGCGATGCTCGCCTGCGCGCGCATCGGCGCGGTGCACAACGTCGTCTTCGGCGGCTTCTCGGTGCAGTCGGTCAAGGAGCGCATGGAGGTCTCGAACGCGAAGGTCCTCGTGACGGCCGACGCCACGATGCGCCGCGGCGAGCCGACGCCGATGAAGGAGAAGGTCGACGAGGTGCTCGGCGACCTGCCGGACCTCGAGCACGTGGTCGTCGTGAGGCGCGCCGACTGCGGCGCCCCGATGACCGACGGGCGCGACGTCTGGTGGCACGAGGCTGTCGAGGAGGCCGACGCCGACTGTGATGCCGAGCCGCTCGAGGCGGAGCACCCGCTCTACATCCTCTACACCTCGGGGTCGACGGCGAAGCCGAAGGGCATCCTCCACACCACCGGGGGCTACCTGACCGGCGTGGCCGCGACCCACTACGCCGTCTTCGACCTGAAGCCCGACGACGACGTCTACTGGTGCGCGGCCGACGTCGGATGGGTCACCGGCCACTCCTACATCGTGTACGGGCCGCTCTGCAACGGCGCGACATCGGTCCTCTACGAGGGGGCCCCGGACTACCCCGACAAGGACCGCTGGTGGCAGATCGTCGAGGACCACAAGGTCACGATCCTCTACACGGCGCCGACGGCCATCCGCGCGTGCATCAAGTGGGGGGACGAGTACCCGAACAAGCACGACCTGTCGTCGCTGCGCCTGCTCGGCTCGGTCGGCGAGCCGATCAACCCGCGCGCCTGGGCGTGGTACCACAAGGTGATCGGCGGCGAGCGCTGCCCGATCGTCGACACCTGGTGGCAGACGGAGACCGGCCAGATCATGATCACGCCGCTCCCGGGGATCACCGAGACGAAGCCCGGCTCGGCCACCAAACCGTTCCCGGGCACCGAGGCGGCGGTCGTGAAGAAGGACGGCACGATCGTGGAGGAGGGCGGCGGCTTCCTCACCCTGCGCCGCCCGTGGCCCGCGATGGCACGCACGCTGTACGGCGAGGACGAGCGCTACGTGGAGACGTACTGGTCGAAGTACGGCAAGGACGTCTACGACGTCGGCGACGCGGCGAAGATCGACTCCGACGGGTACTTCTGGATCGTCGGGCGCGTCGACGACGTGATCAACGTGTCGGGGCACCGGATGTCGACGATGGAGATCGAGTCGGCGATCGTGTCGCACGAGCGGGTCGCGGAGGCGGCCTGCATCGGCGCGCAGGACGAGGACACCGGGCAGGCGATCGTCGCGTTCGTGACGCTCGAGGGAGCGGGTGAGCACGAGGAGGACTTCGACGACGAGATCCGCTCCCACGTCGCCGAGAAGATCGGCAAGCTCGCACGGCCGAAGCGGATCGTCTACGCCGACGACCTGCCCAAGACGCGCTCGGGCAAGATCATGCGCCGGCTCCTCAAGGACATCGCCGAGGGCCGCGAGCTGGGCGACGTGACGACGCTGCGCGACCCCGCGGTCACCGAGAAGATCAAGGAGGCGGTGACCGGCGGGAAGGAGGACTAGTGCAACAGGTGGCCTGGCCCCCGTTGCGCTAGTGCAACAGGTGGCCTGGCCCCCGTTGCGCTAGCGGCGGCGCTTGCGCTTGCGCTTCTTCGAGCGCGGGTGCTGCGCGCCCGGGGCGGCGTCCTCGTAGTCCCCGTCACCGTCGTCGGGCTCGGGCTCCGGCTCGGCGCGCTCGGGCGTGCGCCCCAGCCGCTCGGCGTCCTGCTCCGCGCGCAGCTCCGCGGTGGTCGGCCACGGGTCGGGCTCACCGCTCTCCCACGCCGGCCCGCGTCCGCGCTGACCGGGCCAGCGCCCGAGGTACAGCAGGCCGAGCGCCGCGGCCCAGAAGAAGTAGACGATCGGCGGGCGGCCGACGAACGGGACGACGATGAGGACGCCGACGATGACGCCCGTGATCCCCATGAAGCTCGAGAGGAGCCCCGCGCGCCGCGCGTTCAGCGAGATCAGGATCGTGGCCGCGCCGACCACCAGCCCGACGCCGAGGAGCACCAGGCTCCAGTCCGCCACGGCTCCCGTCGTGAAGGCGTCGTTGGCCGCGTCCTTCGCGGCCTTCGGCGGCAGCGGGAAGCGCTCGAACGTGCGCTCGACGGCGTCCCGGATCGCGAACGACTGGGCCACTAGGCCGGCGGCAAAGAGCAGCGGGCCGGCCAGCGCGAGGTAGCGCGCGACCTCCGGCAGCTCCGCGCGGCGGTACTTGGTGGCGCGGAAGAGGTACAGCAGGAGCGGCGCCATGAGCGCCATCGACAGCGCCGACAGGACGCCTCCGAGCACGAGCGAGTCGAGGTGCTTGTGGGCCTGCACGATGCTCTCGGCCTCGTCGTCGGCCCCGCCGCGCACCGTGCTGTTGGCCACGACGAGCGCGATCATCCCGAGGAGCGCCGAGGCGATCGCCGCGACCCCCGCGGGGCGCCCGGCGCTGCGCTCCCACTCGAGCTGCTCGGCGTGGCTCAACTGTCCGCGGGCTCGCGTCGCTGGCCGATGCCCGGGTCGACGACGCCCGAGCGCACCGGGTAGTACTCGTCGTCCTCGGGCGACACAAGGCGCGACAGGCGCTCGCCGGCGGCGAGCATCAGGTTGAGCCCGGGCGCCATGAGCCGAATGACCGTCTCGACCTGGTCGCGCCGGCGGCGCTGCTCTGGCGTGATCGGCATCTCAGCCTCCCCTCTGGTGGAAGAAGAACTCGGGCAGCGCGGCCCTGGCCACGTCCGCCGTCATGCGCTGGGCGAGCTGCGGGTCGCCGGTCCGAACCGCCAGGTCGTCGAGCGTGACGATGCCCGCGATCGTGTTCCGCTGCACGACGGGCAGGCGCCTGACGCGGTGCTGGACCATCAGCGCGGCCGCCTCCTCGAGGTCCATCTCGGGCTCGCCGGACACCAGCGGCCGGCTCGCGTGCGGACCGACCGGCTCGTCGCGTCCCACGCCCTCCGCGCCCAGCGCGAGGGCCACGTCGCGATCGGTGATCAGCGCGACCGGGCGGTCGTGCTCGGTGACGATGACCGAGCCGACCGAGCGGTCGCGCATCAGCTCGGCGATCTCCCCGAGCGTCGCGTCCACCGCCGCGGTGACCGTCTGCTCGGTCATGACGTCCTGGATTCGCACGCGGGCGAGTCTACGGGTAGCGGATATCGTCCGCCGGCGATGCGGCACTTCGCGCTTGCTGCGGTCGGACGCGACCGGCCGGGAATCGTCGCGGCGGTCACCGAGGTCCTTCTCGGTCACTCGCTGAACATCGAGGACTCGCAGGCGACGATCCTTCGCGGCCACTTCACGATGATGCTCGTGGTCGCGACGCCGGACGACGCCGACGAGGCGGGACTGCGCGACGACCTGGACGGCGTTCGCGAGCGGCTCGGGCTCGAGGCGCTGGTGCTGAGCGAGCTCGAGGAGCTCGACCCCGGGGCGCGGCCGGCGCCGTCGCACATCGTGACGCTCTACGGAGCCGACCACCCGGGAATCGTCCACGCCGCCACCGCCGCGCTCGCCGAGCGCGACGTCGACGTGACCGACATGACCACGCGGCTCGCGGGCGAGGGCGGCGGCGAGCCGCTCTACGCGCTGATGATGGAGCTCGCGCTGCCCGCGTCCGCCGACGCCGACGAGCTCGGCGCGGCCCTCCGCCGCGTCGGGTCGGACCAGGGCGTCGAGGTATCGCTGCGCCCGCTCGACACGGACGCCCTCTAGCGGCCTGCTCATGGCCGTCCGCGAGGTCCTGCGCTACCCGCACCCGGTCCTGAAGCGCGAGGCGCGCCCGGTCGACGCCGGCGACGCCGCGACCGTCGAGCGCGTCGCGCGGGACCTCCTCGACACGATGCGCTCGTTCCCGCGCTGCGTCGGCATCGCCGCGCCGCAGATCGACGAGCTCGTGCGGATGGTCGTCGTCGACGTGACCGACCACCCCAAGGCCACCGTCTGCCACGGCGAGCTCGTGCTCGTCAACCCGCGCGTGGTGAGCTCGTCGGGGGCCGAGGTCGCGCGCGAGGGCTGCCTGTCGATCCCCGACCTGACCGCCAACGTGCGGCGCGCGACACACGCGGTGATCGAGGGGCGCGACGCGCAGGGCGAGGAGCGGCGGGTGGAGAGCGAGGGATTCGAGGCGCGCTGCCTGCTCCACGAGCTCGACCACCTCGACGGCACCCTGTTCCTGGACCGGGTGGACTCCCTGGCGACCGACGTCTTCCAGCGCAAGCGGTACGCCTAGCGCCGGAGCCGGCGCAAGGGTTCTTTCAAGTCCGCGAGTGTCATTCCGATAACACCCGGATGCTGCCCTGGACGCGCTCGCGCTGGTTTCGGCGCGCGGTGACCATCCTTTCGACTGTCTTCGTGGGCGTCGTGCTCGCCACTTCGCTGCTCGCGGAGGGCAGCGCGCTGAAGCGCCACTCGGTCCCGTACGCCTCGATCAAGTGCAAGAACGGCCCTGCCGCGGGCCGCGCACGGCCCCAGGGCGGCTGCGAGGGAGGCCAGGCGATCGTCATCAAGCCGAAGACGAAGGACCACGCCGGCTCGGTGAAGGTCGACTACGCGGCCCTCGCGCGCGAGATGTCGTCGATGCCCCGCTTCGCCAAGCCCGGCGAGCGGGGTCTCCGGGGCGAGCGCGGAGCGCGCGGCGAGACGGGCGAGCGCGGTCGGATCGGACTTCCGGGAGCGCCCGGCCACCGTGGGCGCACCGGCACACCCGGCCAGCGCGGCCTGAACGGAGCCGTGGGGGCGGCCGGGCGGGC
>DATENL010000350.1:0-3492 GCA_035275105.1 Thermoleophilaceae bacterium | reverse complement strand
GAACTGCATCGGCACGCCGACCTCTTTCGCGAGCTCGAGCGCGAGCACGGCGTCCGCGCCGACCACGTGACGGCCGACCTCGCGGATCCCGGCGCCCGCGACGCGCTCGCCGCCGAGGTCGAGAGCCGCGGCCGCACCGTCGAGATCCTCGTGAACTGCGCCGGGTTCGGCCACTACGGCCCGTTCGTGGAGAACGGGCGCGAGAACGAGGTGCAGCAGGTGCGCGTGCTGGTCGAGGCCGTCGTCGACCTCGCCGCGCGCTACCTGCCGGGCATGATCGAGCGCGGCCGCGGCGCCGTCATCAACCTCTCGTCGACAGCGGGCATCCAGCCGCTCCCGCACAACGCCGGCTACTCGGGGGCAAAGGCGTTCGTGGACTTCTGGAGCGAGGCGGTGCACGCCGAGCTGAAGGGCACCGGGGTGACGATGACGTCAGTTCTGCCGGGCCCCGTCAAGACCGGGTTCCAGGCCGAGGCCGACAACGAGTACTTCACCGACCGCATGCCGGGCTTCACGTTCAAGTCGGCCGAGCGGGTCGCGGAGGACTCGCTCCGCGCGGCGGAGCGAGGCAAGCGCGCAGTCCTGCCGGGCGGCCCGCTCGTGCGCGCCTGGTTCGCCCCGGGCCGGTTCGCGCCGCGCCGCGTGCAGCTGGCGGTGGGCGGGCGGCTGATGCGGCGCCCGCAGGACTCCTAGGCCGCGGCGCCGGCGCCGGCCGGGTGGGCGCGAGCCCACTCGATGATCTTCTTCGAGTCCTTCACGACCTCGCCGTCGTCGGTCACGAGCACCGGGACCATCGTGTCGCCGGTCAGGCGCTTCGCCTCCTGGCGGCCGTCGGTCTGGTTGAAGATCGCGTCCGGCAGGACCGCGAGCCCGCGCGCCTTGATCAGCTCCGGGTCGTGCCCGGCCTCGCGCAGCGCCTCGTACGCGTTGCGGCACGGGTGGCCGCCCGGGCGAAGCGGGTTGGGGAACGTGCCGTGGCAGATGTAGAGCTTCATGCCTGCTCCTCGTCGGGGACCTGATTTGTATCCATCACCAGCACCGCGGCGCCGCGGACCCCTCCCGCCCGCAGGCGGTCGAGCGCCTCGTTCGCACGCTCGAGCGGGTACGGCTCGACCTCCGTCCGCACGGGCACCTCGGGCGCGAGCCGCATGAAGCGGTCGCCGTCGGCTCGCGTCAGGTTCGCCACCGATCGCAGGACGCGCTCGCCCCAGAGTAGCTCGTAGGGGAAGCCCGGAATGTCGCTCATGTGGATGCCGGCGCACACCACGCTGCCGCCCTTGGCGACGGCGGCGAGCGCCGCCGGCACCAGCTCGCCCACCGGGGCGAAGATGATCGCCGCGTCGAGCTCCTCCGGCGCGCGGCCGAGCGACTCGCCCGCCCACTCCGCGCCCAGCTCGAGCGCGAACCGGCGGGCGTCCTCGTCACCGGCGCGGACGAACGCGAACACGCGCCGGCCCTCGTGGCGGGCGACCTGGAGCGCGATGTGGGCGGCGGCGCCGAACCCGTAAAGCCCGAGCCGCTCGGCGTCCCCGGTCATCGCCAGGGCGCGATGGCCGATCAGCCCGGCGCACAGGAGCGGCGCCGCCTGGACCGCCGGGTAGCCCTCGGGGATCGCGAACGCGAAGCGCTCGTCCGCGACGGCGAGCTCCGCGTAGCCGCCGTCGAGGTCGTAACCCGTGAAGCGCGCGCGGTCGCAGAGGTTCTCGCGGCCCGAGCGGCAATAGCGGCACTCGCCGCACGTCCAGCCGAGCCACGGCACCCCGACGCGGTCGCCCTCCGCGTAGCGCTCCGCGCCCTCCCCCGCGCCGGCCACCCGCCCGACGATCTGGTGACCGGGCACGAGCGGCAGCTTCGGCTCGCTCAGCTCGCCGTCCACCACGTGGAGGTCGGTGCGGCAGACGCCGCAGGCGTCGACCCTCAGGAGCACCTCGCCCGGGCCGGGCTCGGGCTCCGCGACGTCCGCCGGCCGGAGCGGCGTCCGCGGCGCCTCGAGGACCATGGCTCGCATCGATCCGACCCTACCCCCGCGCGTCGTGCCGTCCACCCCGCCGGCCACCATCCCGGGCGTGAAGAGGGCCCAGCTCGTACGCGCGATCCGGCGCGGTCTCGCGGCCGCGGCCGCCGAGCCCCCGGCCACTCCGCGGCACGACCCCGCGCCGGCGGCGGACGACGCCCGGCTCGACGCCCTGCGCGGCGAGCTCGTCCGCGAGCTCGACCGCCTCGCCGCCGCCGACCAGGCGTGCTCGGCGGACTTCCGCCGCGTCGCATAGCGCGCGGCCCCGCGCGGGTAGATTCGCGGCGATGACCTCCCCCGTCCGCTTCGCCGACGGCGCGCTCCACCTGCTCGACCAGACTCGGCTGCCGGCCGAGGAGCGCTGGCTCGAGTGCACGACGCCCGACGAGGTGGCCGACGCGATCCGGCGGCTCGCCGTCCGGGGGGCTCCCGCGATCGGCGTCGCGGCCGCGTACGGGCTCGCGCTGGGCATGCGCATGGCCGACCGGGACGAGCCGCCGCTCGAGCGCTTCGAGCGCGACGCCGATCTGCTGGCCGGCACGCGCCCGACCGCGGTCAACCTCCGCTGGGCGATAGAGCGCGCCCGCCTGGCGGCCGAGGAGCACGCGAGCGCGGGCCCCGAGGCGGTGGCGGGCGCGCTCGAGGTGGTCGCGGACACGATCGCGCACGAGCAGCTCCACGCCGACCGCCGGATGGCCGACCTGGGCGCCGGGCTTCTCGGCGAGGGCGACCGCGTGCTCACCCACTGCAACACCGGCGCGCTGGCGACCGGCGGTGCCGGCACCGCCGGCGGCGTCATCGCGAGGGCGTGGGAGTGGGGCCGGCTCGCGCACGTCTGGGTCGACGAGACCCGCCCACTCCTCCAGGGCGCTCGCCTCACGGCCTGGGAGCTGGCACGCGCCGGCATCCCGTTCCGGCTCGTGACGGACGCGAGCGTGGGCGCCCTCATGTCGCGCGGGCTTGTCGACAGCGTGATCGTCGGCGCCGACCGGATAGCCCGCAACGGCGACGTCGCCAACAAGATCGGCACCTACACGGTCGCGGTGCTGGCGAGCCGCCACGAGGTCCCCTTCTACGTCGCCGCGCCGCTCTCGACGATCGACGCGGCGACCGCGACCGGAGACGAGATTGCGATCGAGGAGCGCGACCCGAGCGAGGTGACGCGGCTCGCCGATCGCCCGATCGCGCCCGAGGGCACCCCGGCCGCGAACTTCGCCTTCGACGTCACCCCGGCCGAGCTGGTCGCCGCGATCGTCACGGAGAGAGGCGTGCTCAGGCCGCCCTACGGCGAGTCGATCGGACGGGCGCTGGCGACGTGACCGACGCCGAGCAGCAGCTCCGGGCGGCCCGGCGCCCGCTGGTCATCGGGATCGGCGGCGGCGGCGACGTCGTCGGCGCGCTCGCCACGGCGGAGCACGCGCGGCTCCACCACCGCGCCGACCCGCTCGTGGGGGGCGTCACCTGGGAGCGCCGGGTGA
>DATENL010000349.1:0-2030 GCA_035275105.1 Thermoleophilaceae bacterium | reverse complement strand
CGGCCTCGAGCGCACGTGAGATCGAGCGACCGACCCTCCCGGGTCCGACGATCGCGAGCGCCGAGGCGCGCTTATTTCGGGTCGTGTCCCGTTCCAGTTCCCGCATCGGAGATACCAGACGGAGCTTCTTCAGCTCTTCGGCCAAGCCGGGGTGTCGCGGCCGGTCCACGCCCCGGATCGGGGTCGCGGCCGGGGCCGATTATAGGGAGAGGGGTACCCCGTCCGCCGCCTTCGAACCCGGGCCCCGGAGGGTCCTGCGACGGGGCTAGCATGACCCTGCACCGTGCCGATCCACGAGTTCCAGCCGCCGGGGAAGTCGACGTGAGCGACTCCGCCACCCGGCGCGAGCGCCTCGTCGAGGTCTATCGCGAGGCCTCGGCCTGCACCCGTTGCCCCCTGCACGCGACCCGCACCAAGGTCGTGTTCGGCTCCGGCAATGCCGACGCCGACCTGATGTTCGTCGGCGAGGCGCCGGGTGCTGAGGAGGACCGCCAGGGCAAGCCGTTCGTGGGCCGCGCCGGGAGGCTGCTCGACCAGCTGCTCGAGGAGGTCGGGATGGACCGGCGCCGCGACGCCTTCATCGCGAACGTCCTCAAGAGCCGCCCGCCGGGCAACCGCGACCCCCAGCCCGACGAGATCGAGGCGTGCCAGCCCTACCTCGAGCGGCAGATCCAGCTGATCCGCCCGCGCGTGATCTGCACGCTCGGCAACTTCGCCACCAAGCTGCTCACCGGCTCCCCGACAGGCATCACCCGCTGCTGCGGGCGACCCCAGGAGCGCGAGGTCGCCGGCCTGCCGGTGGTCATCTACCCGCTGTTCCACCCCGCGGCGGCGCTGCGGACCCCGTCGGTCCTCGAGCGCCTGCGCGAGGACTTCAGCCGGCTCCCCGCGCTGCTGGCCGACGCCGCGCCGGCGGGGCCGCCCGCGGAGCCTGAGCCGGCACCCGAGCCGGAGCCGGCGCAGCTCGAGCTGGGCTAGGCCTGCGGCAGTACGGCGTTCGGGTGGTCCACGATCTCGAGCCGCCTGTTCACGCCCGCGAGCCGGAACAGGCGCTTGACGGGCTCGCTCCCGACGACCACGGCCAGCCGGCGGCCGCGGGTCTTCGCACGCGCGTGCGCGCTCATGATCAGGCGCAGCCCGGTGGAATCGAGGAACCGCAGCTTGCGCAGGTCGAGCACGAGCGTGTCGGGAAGGCGCTCCTCGGCTCGCCGCACCTCCTCGTCGAAGGTGAGCGCGCTGGAGAGGTCGAGCTCGCCCGATACGGCGATGCGCACGGCCCCCTCTTCCTCACGAGTCTCGAGCGAAAGGCTCGTCACGAGGCTAAGCACAGTAACCATTTCCCCCCATGAGCGTCACCCGACACGTCACGACCGGCAGCGCGGCTGAGACCGAGGCCGCCGGCGCCGCGCTCGCCGACGGCCTTCGAGCCGGCGACGTGGTGGTCGTCAGCGGCGAGCTCGGAGCGGGCAAGACCACGTTCGTTCGGGGCGCCGCCCGCGCTCTCGGGGTCGACGGCCCCGTCACGAGTCCCACGTTCGAGATCGGCCATCTCTACGAGGGGCGCCTGGAGATCGCCCACCTCGACCTGTACCGCCTCCCGTCGCTGGCCGGCGAGGACCCGGCCCTGCTCGACGACTACCTCACGCCGCAGCGCGTCGGCTTCGTGGAGTGGCCCGGCGCCGCCGGGGCGGAGCTCGACGGCGTGGTCGCGCGCGTGACGATCGAGCACCGCGGCGGCGACAGCCGGGAGATCGAGATCGAGGCGTCCCGGTGAACGTCCTCGGCCTCGACACCTCCACCGCGGCCAGCGCCGCCTGCGTGCTGCGCTCGGACGGTGAGGCGTTCGAGGCCGTGCCGGCGGTCGAGGAGCTGGGCGCCCCGCCGGCGCACTCGCGCGACCTGCTCCGGCGCGCCCACGAGACGCTCGAGCGCGCCGGCCTGGGATTCGCCGACCTCGACGCGGTGGCGATCGGGGCCGGGCCGGGCACGTTCACGGGCCTCCGCGTGGGGATCGCGACGGCTCGCGCGCT
>DATENL010000348.1:0-2698 GCA_035275105.1 Thermoleophilaceae bacterium | reverse complement strand
CCAACCGGGTGGCCGGGCCGCTCATCGGGCTGGTGCCGATGCGCCACGCCGGGGCGCTCGCGGCGCGCCAGTCGCCGGGCATGCCGTTCTTCGGCCCCTCGGCGCCCACCGCCGCCGATCCGGACGAGATGCTCGACGCCGCCGCCCTCTACGCGGGCGAGTCGGTGGCCCGGATCGACGACGTCCCGCCGGCCGCGGAGCTCGTCGCGCGGCTGTCGGGTCGCTGACTAGAGCCCAACCTTCTGGGGTTCACGCGCGTTATCACCACGCGAGGGCGCTCCCGGGTGCCCTCGCACGCGCGCAGGGAGCGTGCGCTAGAAGTCGGCCGGATGCCGGCCGGCAAGGGCCCCGCCAGGGAGGGCGGGGTCTTCGTCGTTCAGTGGTCACTTAAGCCGCCCATAGCCGGCTCAAGTGTCCGGTCAAGCCAGCACGGTCCCGTCGGGCACCCGTAATTGGCCGCCGTTGGCCGCGCTCACCTCGACGGCCCCGCGGACGACCACACCGGCGCCGAACACCACGTCGCCGACGACCGACAGCCGCTCGCACCGCACGAGCGACGGCGGCCCGGCCGGGAAGCGCGCCTCGAAGTCCGCGAGCAGCCTGTAGTGACGCGGATCGAGCTTGACGATCGGCGGCGTCTCGCCGCGCTCGGGCACGAGCTGCACGCGCGCGTCGCGCGTTAGCTCGTATGCGTCCGATCGGAGCGCCAGCAGCTGATCGGTCGTCTTCACCGGGGCGAAGCGGCTACGTGGCACGTGCACGGCGGCCGCGCCCTCGAATACCCCGATCGCCGCGCCCATCGCGGTCTCGATCTGTATGACCGCCGGCGACGAGGGGTCGGTGGGGTCGACCGTCTTCGAGTTGGCGATCATCGGCAGCCCGAGCACGCCCCGGTCGCCGAGCCCGTCCGCGAGCCGGCGGAGGTCGATCCAGATCGTGTTCGAGTTGAAGAACGGATGTCGGCCCGTGGTCTGGAAGGCGTCGAGGTCCTCCTCCGGCGTCTGCGCGATCTCGCGCAGCACGAGCCGGCCGTCCGAGCGCCGCCGCGCGAGGTGGCCGCCCTTGCGGTCGGCCTCGGTGCGGGTCGCCACCTCCATCACGAACGGCAGCCGCTCGCGCTCCATCCAGGCGAGGATCCGCGGCTCCACGACGGCCCCGAGGTTGTCGATGTTCGAGACGAACGCGTACCGGTAGCCGCGCTCGAGCAGCGTCTCGAGCATGCCCGACGTGACGAGCGAGGTGTACAGGTCGCCGTGCCCGGGCGGCGCCCACTCGAGCTCTGGGTCCTCGGGCCAGCTGACCGGCCGCAGGTCGTCGGCGCGGAGCTTCGGGAAGCGGCCCTGGACGAAGTCGAGCGGCACGTCCGACTCGATCCCCGGGTGACGCCGCAGCGCCGCCAGCGACTCCTCGCGCGTGTAGAAGCTGTTCATCAGGACGAGCGGCAGGCGCGCGCCGGTGGACTCGCGGAGCGCCAGCACCTGGCGCGCCGCAACGTCGAGGAACGTGAGGCCGTCCTTGACCTCGACGAGCGACTTCGGTCCGGTCATCCCCATGCTCGTGCCGAGCCCGCCGTTGAGCTTGACCACGACGGTCCGGGCGACGCCGTCGCTCTCCGGCGACGGCGACGGGAGGTCGTCCAGCTCCGGCGCCTCGGCCACGGGCTCGATCTCCGACTCGGGCAAGAGCCCGCGCTCGCCGGACTCGAGCAGCCCGTGGTAGTGCTCGAGCGTCCGGGCGGCCGTGTCCGAGGCCCCGTCGGCGCGGAGCTTCGCTACCGCTTCCTCGAGCCCGCTCAGTAGCGGTAGTGGTCGGGCTTGTACGGGCCCTCGACCGGTACGCCGATGTAGGCGGCCTGGTCGGGCCGCAGCGGCGTGAGCTTCGCGCCGACCGCATCGAGGTGCAGCCGCGCGACCTTCTCGTCGAGGTGCTTCGGCAGCACGTAGACCTCGCGCGCGTACCGCTCCTCGTTCCCGAACAGCTCGACCTGCGCGATCACCTGGTTCGAGAACGAGTTCGACATCACGAAGCTCGGGTGGCCGGTGGCGTTGCCGAGGTTCAGCAGCCGTCCCTCGGACAGCACGATCACCGAGTGCCCGTCGGAGAAGACCCACTCGTCCACCTGCGGCTTGATGTTGATCCTCTCCACGCCGTCGACGCGCGCGAGGCCGGCCATGTCGATCTCGTTGTCGAAGTGGCCGATGTTCCCCACGATCGCCTGGTGCTTCATCCGCGTCATGTGGTCCGCGGTGATGATGTCCTTGTTGCCGGTGGCGGTGACGAACACGTCGGCGGTCTCGATCACGTCCTCGAGCGTGACGACCTCGTAGCCCTCCATCGCGGCCTGGAGCGCGCAGATCGGGTCGATCTCGGTGACGACCACGCGCGCGCCGAAGCCCTTGAGCGCCTGCGCGCACCCCTTGCCGACGTCGCCGAAGCCGCAGACCACGGCCATCTTGCCGGAGATCATCACGTCGGTGGCGCGATTGAGGCCGTCGATGACCGAGTGACGGCAGCCGTACAGGTTGTCGAACTTCGACTTGGTGACCGAGTCGTTCACGTTGATCGCCGGCACCTTGAGCTCGCCCTTCTTGTGCATGTCGTAGAGGCGATGCACTCCGGTGGTGGTCTCCTCGGAGAGGCCGACGATGCCGTCCTTGCCGAAGAGCTCGGGGTGCTTCTTGTGGGCGATGGCGGTGAG
>DATENL010000347.1:0-4352 GCA_035275105.1 Thermoleophilaceae bacterium | reverse complement strand
GCCGCTGAGGCGCGCGCCACCCACGAGAGCGCTGCCGTCACCGCCTCCCCCGTTCGGGCCGCCACTCGAGCCGGGACCGTCGCCGGGGCCGTCGGTGCCCTGGGGCCCGCCGCCGGAGCCGCCGCCCTTCGGGCCGCCGTCATCGCCGCCGTCACCGCCGCCGGTGTTGCCACCGCCTGAGGGGCCGCCGCTCTGGCCGAGGACGTCGTTCTTCAAGTCGTTGGCGCCGCCGACGGCTCCGTTGGCCGTGTCGCCCACGGGCCCGCCGACCGGGACGCTCGGCACGTCGGGGACGTTCACCGGCGGATCGACGGGGAGGTCGACCGAAGGGAGTTGCGACGACGCGGCCGGAGCGAATGCGAGCAGGGCCGCTACCGGGGCGGCTGCTGCGAGCCCCCGCCATCTCAGCGCAGCGCGTATGCGAGCCATTACCAGAAGATCGGCATCTCGGCCCCCAGGATCAAGATGCGTTCGACGAGTCGCGTCCGGTCCAAGGATAGACCGGATTTCGCGTTTTTGGCGCGTCTACAAGCCGAGTGTCTTCGCGATGATGTTCTTCTGGATCTCCGACGTGCCGCCGTAGATCGTCGTGACGACGGCCGCGCGCAGGTAGCGCTCCATCGGATACTCGGTCGCGTAGCCGTAGCCGCCCATGATCTGCACGCCCTCGAGCGCGCAGCGCTTGGCCAGCTCCGTGCACGCGAGCTTCACCATCGAGGCTTCGCGCGGGAGCATCCGGCCGGGGTCCTCGTCGGTCAGCTGCGCGACCCAGCGCACGAGCAGACGCGCCTGCTCGAGGTCGGTCGCGAGGTCGGCGAACTTGTGCTGGATCGCCTGGAAGTTGCCGATCGGGCGGCCGAACTGCTTGCGCTCCTTCGCGTACGCGAGCGCGTCGTCGAACGCGCGCTGCGCGAGGCCGAGCGCCGACGCACCGAGGATCACGCGCTCGTTGTTCAGGCCCGCCATCAGCTGGAGCCAGCCGTTGCCCTCGTTGCCCAGCAGCGCGGCGTCGGGCACCCGGCAGTCCTCGAGGTAGAGCTCGTTGGTCTCCTCGCCGCCGAGCGTCGAGATCGGCGTGATCGTCAGACCGTCCGCGGCGCGCGGCACGAAGATCATCGACATGCCCTCGTGCGGCGACTCCCCGCGCTCCGTGCGGCAGACGATGAGGATGTGGCTCGCCTTGTGCGCGTACGAGCACCACATCTTCGACCCGTTCAGGACCCACTCGCCGTTGTCGCGGGCGGCCGCGGTCTTGAGCGACGCGACGTCGGACCCCGACTCCGGCTCGGACATGGCGATCGCCAGCCCGCCGCCCTGCGAGACGCTGCCGAGCAATTCGCTCTTCTGCTCCTCGGTGCCGAAGCGGTTGAGCGCGCCGACGACGATCAGCGTCACCGCGTAGCCGCCGATCGGGGCGCGGCCGTACGCCGTCTCCTCGAGGAACAGCGCGGCGTCGAGGAAGCTGCCGCCCGAGCCGCCGTACTGCTCGTCGATCGTGAGCCCGTACCAGCCGAGCTCCGCCATCTGGCGCGCGACGTCGTTCGAATGCATGTCCTCGTAGCCGTTCGTGACCTCCGCCAGGCGGTCCGAGGGGAACTCCTTCGCGCAGAAGTCGCGAACGGAGCGGACGAAGTCCTGCTGCTCGTCGGTGAGCTGGACCACTACGAGGCGACGGCGGCCGGGCGCGCGGGAGCCGGGGCTTCCGCCTTCCAGCGGTTCAGCTCGCGCAGCGCGATCACCATCTTGTGGACCTCGTCGGGCCCGTCCGCCAGCCGGAGCATCCGCAGCGAGCGCCACATCATGGCGAGCGGAGTGTCGTCGGAGACGCCGAGCGCGCCGTGCACCTGGATCGCGCGGTCGAGCACGTCCATCACGACGTTCGCCGCCACGACCTTGGTCATCGAGATCGCCTGGCGCGCCTCGCGCTTGCCGTACTCGTCCATCTGCCAGGCGGCGTTGAGCACCATCAGCCGCGCGCCGTCGGTCTCGATCCGCGACTTCGCGACGAAGTCCTGGACGAACTGCTTCTCGGCCAGCGGTCCTCCGAACGAGACGCGATCGTTCGCGCGCTTGCACATCAGCTCGATCGCCCGCTCCGCGGCGCCGATCGCGCGCATGCAGTGGTGGATCCGGCCGGGCCCGAGGCGATCCTGCGCGATCTTGAAGCCGGCGCCGCGCTCGCCGAGCAGGTTCTCCTTCGGCACGCGGCAGCCCTCGTAGCGGATCTCACAGTGGCCCGGCCCGCCGGAATGCCCCATCACGGACACCGGGCGGATCAGGTTGAACCCCGGCGCGTCGGTAGGCACGAGGATCATCGACGCGCGCTTGTGCGGCGCCGCGTCGGGATCGGTCACGACCATCGCGATCGCCACGGCCGCACCCACCGCGCCGGAGGTGAACCACTTGTGGGCGTCGATCACCCACTCGTCGCCGTCCAGCACCGCCGTGCCGCGCAGGCCGGTGGGGTCTGAGCCCGACGTCTCCGGCTCGGTCATCGAGAAGCAGCTTCGGATGTCGCCGTCGAGGAGCGGCCGGAGCCACTCGTCCTTCTGCTCCGGCGTCCCGTGGTCGACGATGATCTCGATGTTGCCCGTGTCGGGCGCCGAGCAGTTGAACGCCATCGGCGCGACGAGGCTGCGGCCCATCGCCTCGCAGAGCATCCCGTACTCCCAGTTGGTCAGACCCGTCCCGTGCTCCTCGTCGGGGAGGAACAGGTTCCAGAGGCCCTCGCTCTTCGCGCGCTCGCGGATGTCCACGAGGATGTCCGGGTACGGCTTGCCGGGGCCGACCTCCTGGTCGAGGGCGATCAGCGCCTCGAGCTCGACGGGGTAGACATGTTCGTCGAGGAACTCGCCGATGCGGGCACTCAGCTCCTCGACCCTGGGAGAGGGTGAGAAATCCATGGCCCGCAGGCTACGCGATCCGCATCGCGGACCGGTACAACGTATGGCATGCAGGAACGCTTGAGCGGGCAGGAGCTGCTTACGCGCGTGAACCGCGCGTTCACGATCATGATGATCGTCTCCCAGGGCGCGGGCGCGGTGATCGTGTTCACGTTCCTGACCGTCGTTCTGCCGGTGCAGGACGCGCCGCCGCTCGACGAGGTGATCCTCTGGAACTGGCCGCTCGGGTTCGCGTACATCGTCGCCGGATCGTTGATCGGGCCGTGGTGGGGGCGCCGGCTTGGCCGGAAGCGGCTCGACTGGCTGGTCGAGGACCGGCCGCCGACTCCCGAGGAGCAGCGCCGGTCGCTCCGGTTGCCCGTCGTGCAGATCAAGGCCGTGGCCGTGCTGTGGGCCGTGGGCGTCTGCACGTTCGGGCTCCTCAACCTGCACTTCTCGCCGAATTTCGCGGGCAACGTGGCCACCGGCATCGCCATGGGCGGCGTCGTCACCTGCGCCATCTCCTACCTGCTGGCGGAGCGCGTGCTGCGGCCGATCACCGCGCGGGCGCTCGAGTGCGGCCCGCCCGAGCGCCCGGTCGCCCCCGGGGTCGTCGCCCGCACCGTCCTCGCGTGGGCACTCGCGACCGGCGTCCCGCTCGCCGGGATCATGGAGGTCGCGGGCGGCGTGATCCGCGGCGACACGCCGCGTACCAACGCCACTGCGTGGAGCCTGATCGTCCTCGCCGCGCTCGCGCTCGTCAGCGGCGCGATCGCGATCGTCATCGCGGCCAAGTCGATCGCCGAGCCGATCCGCGCCGTGCGGCGCGCGCTCGCCCGCGTGCAGGAGGGCGACATCGACGTCGAGGTGGAGGTCGACGACGCCAGCGAGGTCGGGTTGCTCCAGGCGGGGTTCAACCGGATGGCCGCCGGGCTGCGCGAGCGCGAGCAGCTGCGCGACCTGTTCGGCCGCCATGTGGGCGAGGACGTGGCGCGCCAGGCGCTCGAGTCGGGGGTCGAGCTGGGCGGCGAGGTGCGCGAGGCGGCGGTCGTGTTCGTGGACGTCGTGGGCTCGACCGCCCTGGCGGGCGAGGTCCCGCCCGAGGAGGTGGTCCGCAGGCTCAACGGGTTCTTCGGACTGGTGCTCGAGGTGGTTCGCGGCTGCGGCGGCTGGGTCAACAAGTTCGAGGGCGACGCGGCCCTGTGCGTCTTCGGCGTGCCGACCCCGATCTCCGACCCCGCGGGGCGCGCGCTCGCGGCGGCGCGCGAGCTGGCCGCGCGGATAGAGGACGAGAGTCCGCTCGCCGCCGGCGTCGGGGTGTCGGCCGGCGAGGTCGTGGCGGGCAACGTCGGCGCCGCGCACCGGTTCGAGTACACGGTCATCGGCGACGCGGTGAACGAGGCGTCGCGGCTGACGGAGCTCGCCAAGGAGCGGCAGCCGCGCGTGCTGGCGGCGGGGCGCGCGGTGGCG
>DATENL010000346.1:0-3677 GCA_035275105.1 Thermoleophilaceae bacterium | reverse complement strand
CGCCGCGGCGCGCGCGGCCGAGTCGCTGTCCGCGCTGCGCGAGGCGCCCGCCGGCACGCGGCTCGTCTGGGCGTCGTCCGCGTCCGGCGACTACCCGGTCGTGGTCGGCGCCGGGCTGATCGCGGGCGGGTTCTTCCCGGCGGTGGAGGGACGCCGCTTCGCGGTCACCGACGTGAACGTCGCGCGCCACCACCGGGTCGAGTCGGACTGGGCCCGCGAGCTGCCCCCCGGCGAGAGCGAGAAGAACCTCGCCCGCGCGGAGGAGGTCCTTCGCGCGATGGCGACCGCCGGCGTCTCGCGCGACGACCTGGTCGTGGCGGTCGGGGGCGGCGTGATCGGCGACACCGCGGGCTTCTGCGCCGCGATCTACCAGCGCGGGATCCGGCACGTGCAGGTGCCCACCAGCCTGGTGGCGCAGGTCGACTCCGCGTACGGCGGCAAGACCGGCGTCGACCTGCCCGAGGGAAAGAACTACGCCGGCGCGTACCACCAGCCGGCGGCGGTGCTCGTCGACCACGCGGCGCTTGCGACGCTGCCGCCCGAGGAGCATGCGGCGGGCTACGCCGAGGTCGTCAAGACGGCGCTGATCGCCGGCGGCCGGCTCTGGTCGCGGGTGCGCCGCGGCGGCGAGGTCGACGCCGACGTGGTGCTCGGCTGCCTGCGCACGAAGCTCGCGGTGGTCGCGGAGGACGAGCGCGACGAGGGCCGCCGGCAGGTGCTGAACCTGGGCCACACGGTCGGTCACGCGATCGAGGCCGCAACGGGCTACGCGCGCTTCCGTCACGGCGAGGCGGTCGCCGTGGGCCTGCTCTGCGCGCTGCAGCTCTCGGGCCGCGAGGCGCTCCGCAGGGAGGTCGCCGAGCTGTTCCGCGCCGCCGGGCTCCCCGAGCGCGCCGAGGGCGTCGACCCGGAGGCCGTGCTCGCGCTCGTCGAGCGCGACAAGAAGCGCCGCGGCGGACGGGTCCCGTTCGTGCTGGTGGAGTCGCCCGGGCAGGTCACGCCGGGCCACGACGTCGACCCCGCCGAGCTGCGCGCGGCGGTCGAGGAGGCGTGCGCGCCGTGAGGAACCGCGTCGAGGTCATGCACGGCGTCAACCTCGACCAGCTCGGCCGGCGCGACCCGGTGCACTACCCGCGGATCACGCTCACCGAGCTCGAGGTCCGGATCGGGCGCTTCGCGCGCGAGCTAGGGCTCGAGCCGTCGTTCTCGCAGACCAACCACGAGGGCGAGTTCTGCGAGCGGCTGCACGAGGTCTCGGACACGGTGCACGGGCTGATCCTCAACCCCGGCGCGTGGACGCACTACTCGTACGCGATCCGCGACGCGCTCGACGTCGCCGCGCTCCCCGCCGTCGAGGTGCACCTGTCGGCGGTCGACGAGCGCGAGGACTGGCGGCGCGTGTCGGTGATCCGCGAGCTGTGCGTCGGGACCGTCCAGGGCAAGGGCGTCGACGGCTACCGCGACGCGCTGGCGATCCTGCGCGACGCGCTCCAGGAGCGGTCGTGACGCGCGCCGACCGGCTCGAGGAGCTGCTGCGCGAGCGCGAGCTCGACTCGATCGTCGTGACGAACCTGGTGAACGTCCGCTACCTCACCGGCTTCACGGGGACGAACGGGGTGGCGGTGCTGGGCGGCGGCCGGCGCGTGTTCCTGACCGACTTCCGCTACATGACCCAGGCCGCGCGCCAGGTGGACGGGTTCGACGTCCAGCAGGGGCGCCAGGACCTGCTCGAGGACGCCGCCGCGCATGCCGGCGGGCGGATCGGCTTCGAGGACTACACGATGACCGTGCGGGCGCACTCGCGGCTCGGCGGCTTCGTGGCCGACGGCGCCGAGCTGGTCCCCGCCGGCCGGATCGTCGAGCGCCTGCGGGCCGTGAAGGAGCCGGCCGAGCTCGACGCGATCCGCGCCGCCGCCGCGCTCGCCGACGAGGTTCTGGGCGCCGTTCCGGAGCGCGGGCTGGCCGGCCGCACCGAGCACGAGGTCGCGTTCGAGATCGAGACCGAGCTGCGTCGCCGGGGCGCTGAGCCGTCGTTCCCGTCGATCGTCGCGGGCGGAGCGAACGGGGCGCTGCCGCACCACGCCCCGGGCGACGACGAGATCGCGCGCGACACCCTCGTCGTGGTCGACATGGGCGCTCAGCTCGACGGCTACTGCTCGGACTGCACGCGCACGTTCGCGACCGGTGAGCTCGGCGACGACGCCGCCGCCGTGTACGACCTCGTGCTCGGGACGCAGGTGGCCACGCTCGAGCGCGTGAGGGTGGGGGAGGCGTGCGTCGAGGTCGACGCCTTCGCGCGCGAGCGGATCGCGGACGCGGGGCACGGCGAGCGCTTCGGCCACGGACTCGGCCACGGCGTCGGGCTCGAGGTGCACGAGCCGCCGACGCTGTCGCGCGCGGGCGAGGGCGAGCTGCGCGCCGGGAACGTCGTGACCGTCGAGCCGGGCGTCTACGTGCCGGAGGAGTTCGGCGTCCGGATCGAGGACCTCGTCGTCGTGACGGACGACGGGCCCGAGATCCTCAGCAGCGTCCCGAAGGAGCTGACGAGGACCTCGTAGCGCCTACCAGTTGCCGTTCTTGCAGGCGCCGTTGTTGTTCGTGGCGCCCGCGGTGCAGGTCTTGTCGCTCACGCCGGAGGGACCCTTCGTGATCGAGTAGGTGTGCTTCGAGCCGTCGGTCTCGGCGCGCGAGACGGCGGTGACCTGGAAGGTCGTCTTGGTGGTCGAGATCACGCTCGCCTCACCCTCGGCGGTGCCGTAGGGCACTCCCAGCTCGCCGGGGCCACCGAGCTTCGTGACGTCGTCGCACAGCCGGTAGTCCTCGTTGGTGGCGTAGCAGAGCTCCACCTTCGAGACGAGGTTGCGCGCGTTCGACTCGGCGTCCGCGTCCTTGCCCTTCTTCTGGTGCTCCATGTAGGCGGGGATGGCGATCGCGGCCAGGATCCCAATCAGGAGCACCACGACGAGGAGCTCGATGAGCGTGAACCCGCGGGCGTCGCGGAGCCGCTTGTTGAGGTTCGAGAGCAAGGGAGAGTCCTTTTGGGTCATGCAGCAGGTTCGATTGGTGGTGGGCCGGCTTGCCGGGGTCGAGGCGCCAGCTTGTTGCGCTTATCGGCGGCTGACCGGTGACGCTTTAGCTCGCCTGCAGCGTTTTTTTGGGTAGGGCCGCGACACCATGGGACTCCCCGCTTCGCGCGGGGCGCCGGCCGGGTGTGCGGCCTTGCGTCGTGTGCGAACATGTGTTCGTATGATCGCCTGCGTCCTCTATCCGCGATTCGCGCTGCTCGCGGCGCTGGAGGGCCGTGGCGAGCTGCTCAGCGCGCCCGCCGCGCTCGCGCCAGAGCCGGGCGGCCGCCAGCTCGTGGGAGAGGTCTCCGCGTCCGCCGAGGCGTTCGGGATCGTCGCCGGGATGAGGGTCGGGGAGGCGCTGGCGCGCTGTCCGGAGCTGCGGCTCGTCCCGCCCGATCCCGAGGGCGTGCGATCGGCGTGGGGACGGGTCCTCGACCGGCTCGCCGGGATCGGCGCCGACTGCGAGTCGGACAGCCCCGGCCAGGCGTTCTTCGGCGTCGACGGGCTGCGCGGGATCCACGGCGGCGTCGACGGCGTGCTCGGAGCGGCGCGCGGGGTGCTCGGCCGGACGGCGCGGCTCGGCTGCGCGCCGAGCCGGTTCGCGGCCTA
>DATENL010000345.1:0-6715 GCA_035275105.1 Thermoleophilaceae bacterium | reverse complement strand
CGTGCCGCCGCCGGTACCGCTCGGCGTCGCGCGCGGGTTCGCGGCGCTCGGCGAGCTGGTCGCGCGGGTCGCCGGCATCCCGCCCCAGGGCTCGAGCGGGCAGGTCCACTTCTTCGCCTGGGACGCGTGGCCGGACTCGTCGAAGGCCCAGGACGAGCTCGGCTGGGAGCCGACGCCGATCGAGGAGGGCGTCCGGGTCGCCGTCAAGGCGCTGCGTGACTGACGGCCTCCGCGTCCGGCGGGCGCGCGAGGAGGACATCTCCGAGCTGGCGCCGCTCGTGCACCTGCCCCACGAGCGCATGTTCGAGCGGATCGCACGCGACCGGCCGCACGCGCTGGCGATGGTCGAGGCGGATCTCCGGGGCGGCCTCGTGGGTTCCGCGTGGATCGCCGAGGTGGACGACGCCGTCGCCGGCGCGATGGTCGTCTACCCGCATCGGGAAGACGCGGCGAGAGTGCGGGCGCTGCTGCTGGTCGTGCTCCGGCGGTCGCCGCCCTGGCGCTGGCCCGCGATCGCGCGGGTGTTCTGGCACGGCGCGCGACACGGGTCCCTCCACCCGGCGGACTCGCTCTACGTGGACGCGCTGGCGGTCGACGCGCGCTTCCGGCGCCGCGGCGTCGCGCTGGCATTGCTGGAGCACGCGGCGTCGACTGCGGCCGGTGACGGCCTGCGCAGCGTGTCCCTCGACACCGCCGAGACCAACGTCCCGGCGGTGGGGCTCTACAGGAAGGCCGGGTTCGAGGTGACGCAGGTGGCCCCGGGGCGCTCCGGAGCCCCGGCGCTCCTGACCTTCAGGCGACCAGTCGGAGACTGAGACCCCTCCAGCCGCCGTTATTGCGGCTGTCTGGCGGTCGGGCGGGCGGATTCGATGGCGGCAGAAAGGCCCTGAGCCACGCGGGCCGCCTGTGATTGGCTGAGCCCCGGGAAGAACGGCAGCGCCAGCGAGCGGGCGGCGACGTCCTCGCAGATGGGGAACTCGCCCTCGCGGTGGCCGAAGCGCTCGCGGTAGTAGCTCATCAGGTGGATCGCGGGCAGGTAGGGCTTCGAGTCGATGCCGCGCTCGCGCAGGGCCTCGACCACGCGGTCGCGGTCCACTCCCGGCGGAAGCTGCACGACGTACACGAACCAGCCGCGCACGTCGCCGCCCGCGTCGGGGCACGGGAGCTGGACGCCGTCCAGCTCGGCCAGGGCCTCGCCGTACAGCGCCGCGGCGGCGGCGCGGGCGCCGAGGAGGTCGCCGAGCCGCTCGAGCTGCGCGATCCCGAGCGCGCACGCGAGGTCCGAGAGGCGGTAGTTGAAGCCGAGGCGGTCGTGGTCGAGCCAGCCCATGTCCGGGGCGCGGCCCTGGTTGCGCTCGGAGTCGATCCGCTCCTTGTGCGCCTCGATCGGGCAGACGACCATGCCGCCCTCGCCGGTGGTCATCTGCTTGTTCGCGTAGAAGCCGAAGACGGCGAGGTTGCCGCGCGCGCCCACCGCCGCGCCGTCCGCGTGCCGCCCGCCCAGCGCCTCGCAGGCGTCCTCGACGATCCAGAGGCCGCGCGCCTCGGCGAGCCGCTCGAGCGCCGGCATGTCGACCGGGTAGCCGAACACGTGCACCGGCAGCAGGCCGACGGTGCGGTCGGTCACGGCGGCGTCCGCCGCGGCCGGGTCGACGTTCAGCGTCAGCGGGTCGATGTCGCAGAAGACGGGCGTCGCGCCCTCGTAGACGACGCAGTTCGCGGACGCGACGAAGCTGAACGGGGTCGTGACGACGTGGTCGCCGCGCTCGATCCCCGCCGCGCGCACGGCCAGGTGCAGACCGGCGGTTCCGCTCGACACCGCGCTCGCGCGCTCGACCGCGAGGTGAGCGGCGAACGCGCGCTCGAACTCCTCGAGCCGCGGCCCCAGCGACAGGCGGCCCGAGCGCAGCACCTCGAGGACGAGCTCCTCCTCCCTCGCCCCCAGGACCGGCATGGCGAGCGGGATGTGCTCGTCGCTCACCTGCTCGTCGCCGGCCAGTTGCGCGCAGCCGCGCGCGAGTGCCCGCTGCGCGTCGGCAGCATGCCGGCCTCGAGCGAGTCGACGAGCGCCTCCCAGCTCGCCTCGATGATGTTCTCGGACACGCCGATCGCGCCCCAGGTGTCGGTGCCGTCGCTCGCGTCGAGGAGCACGCGGGTGACCGCCCCGGTGCCCTTGCGCTCGTCCAGGATCCTGACCTTGTAGTTGACGAGCTCGATGTCGCGCAGGTGCGGATAGACGTCGCCGATCGCGGCTCGCAGCGCGCAGTCGAGGGCGTTGACCGGACCGTTGCCCTCGGCGGTGCGCAGGTAGCGCTCGCCACCGACCCAGATCTTGATCGTCGCCTCGGTCCGCACGCGGCCGCCCTCCTGCTTGTCCGCGATCACGCGCCAGCCCTCGAGCCTGAACAGCGGCTCGTAGTCGCCCGTCTCGCGGCGGATCAGGAGGTCGAAGGAGCCGTCCGCAGCCTCGTACTGGAACCCGCGCGCCTCCTGCTCCTTCACCCGCTCCACCACCCGCGCCGCCGCGTCGTCGGCCAGCGGCATGCCGGTCTGCTCGGCGCGCGCCTTCACGGTGCCCTTGCCGGACAGCTCGGAGACGAGGAACGTGCGGTCCGCGCCCACCCTCGCCGGATCGACGTGCTCGAACGTGCGGGCGTCGCGCATGATGCCGGCGACGTGCATCCCGCCCTTGTGCGCGAACGCGTTCCGCCCCACGTACGGCTGGTTCGGGTTCGGCGTGACGTTGCAGATCTCGTCCACGCGGTGGGACACCTCGGTGAGGCTCGCCAGCAGCTCCGGGTCCACGCACTCGTATCCGAGCTTGAGCTGGAGGTCCGGCACGATCGTCGTGAGGTTGGCGTTGCCGCAGCGCTCGCCGTAGCCGTTGATCGTGCCCTGCACCTGGCGGGCGCCCGCGTCGACGGCCACGAGCGAGTTCGCCACGCCGCAGCCCGAGTCGTCGTGCGTGTGGATGCCGACCGTGGCGTGGTCCGCCAGCTCCATCGCCACCGCGCGGACCGCGCGGGCCAACTCGTCGGGCAGCGTCGCGCCGTTCGTGTCGCAGAGCACGACCGCCTCGGCGCCCGCCTCGATCGCCGCGCGCAGGCAGCGCGTCGCGTACTCGGGGTCCTCGCGGTACGCGTCGAAGAAGTGCTCCGCGTCGTACATCGGCCGCTTGCCCTCGTCGCGCAGGAAGGCGATCGAGTCGGCGATCATCGCCAGGTTCTCGTCCGGGTCGACCTTCGTCACCTTCTCGAGGTGCAGCCGCCACGTCTTGCCGACCAGCGTGCAGACCGGCGCCGCCGAGTCGGCCAGCTCACGCAGCGCGGGGTCGTCGGACGCGGCGACGCCCCGGCGGCGGGTCATCCCGAAGGCGGCGAGCTCGGCGTGCTCGAACGACTCCCGCGCCAGGAGCCCGAACAGCTCCGTGTCCTTGGGGTTCGAGCCGAGGAAGCCGCCCTCGATGTAGTGCACGCCCAGGCCGTCGACGGCGTGCGCGACGCGCAGCTTCTCGTCGGTCGAGAGCGACATGCCCTCCCCCTGCATCCCGTCGCGCAGGGTCGTGTCGTAGATCTGTACCGCGGTCACGCCTTGGACGGTACGCGCACGTGGTCGAGCCACTCGCGGTACCGGTCGACCCGGCCGTGCAGGGCGTCGTCGAAGACGCGCTGGATCTGGCGCGTGATCTCCCCGGGCGGGCCGATCTCGATGTCGTCGATCTCGCGCAGCGGGGTCAGCTCGGCGGCCGTGCCGGTGAGGAAGACCTCGTCGGCCAGCGGCAGCTCGGCGCGGGCCACGTCGCGCTCGACCACGCCGTAGCCGAGGTCGGTGGCGATCTCGATCACCGAGCGGCGGTTGATGCCGTCGAGGATGCTCGCCGTGTGTCCGGGCGTGGTGATGGTGCCGTCGCGCACCACGAACACGTTCTCGCCGGTGCCCTCGCAGACCGTGCCCTTGTCGTCGAGCAGGATCGCCTCGTCGTAGCCGGCCTTGGTCGCCTCGATCTTCGCCAGCACCGAGTTGAGGTACTGGCCGCTGGCCTTCGAGTGCGGGATCAGCGACTCGGGGGAGATCCGCCGGTACGAGGAGGTCTTCGCGCGCACGCCGTTGGCCTTGCCCTCCTCGCCCAGGTACGCCCCCCACTCCCAGACAGCGATGTAGACCTCGACCTGGTTGGCGAGCGGGTTGAGCCCCATCTCGCCGTAGCCGCGCACGACGAGCGGCCGGATGTAGCAGCTCTTGAGCCCGTTCTGCGCGATCAGCTCGTGCGTGGCCTCGCGCAGCTCGTCGAGCGAGAACGGCAGGTCCATGTAGTACAGCCGGGCCGACCTCTCGAGCCGCTCCAGGTGCTCGCGGTGGCGGAAGATCGCCGGGCCCTCGTCGGTCTCGTAGGCCCGGATGCCCTCGAAGACGCCGGTCCCGTAGTGGAGCGCGTGCGTGAGTACGTGCACCTTCGCGTCCTCCCAGGGAACCAGCTCTCCGTTGGCCCAGATGAGGTCGGCGGTGTTCACGTACGCCCCTTCGGTTAGAGGTTTGCGAGGACCGCCCGGGTGGCGTCCTCCGTTGTCGCTTCGCCGCCGAGGTCCGGAGTCCTCAACCCCGCCTCGAGCGCGCGATCCAGAGCCAATTCTATTGCCGCGGCCTCGTCATCGCGACCGAGTCCGTAGCGGAGCATCATCGCGACCGAGCCGAACATCGCCAGCGGGTTGGCGCGGCCGGTGCCCGTGATGTCGGGCGCGGAGCCGTGGACGGGCTCGAACAGGCCCGGTCCGCCGGCGCCGACGGAGGCGCTCGGGAGCATCCCGATCGACCCCGTGAGCATCGCCGCCTCGTCGCTGAGGATGTCGCCGAACAGGTTCTCCGTGAGGATCACGTCGAAGTCCGCGGGCCGCGAGACGAGCTGCATCGCGGCGTTGTCCACGAGCAGGTGCTCGAGCTCCGTGTCGGGGTGCTCCGCGGCCACGCGGCCCACGACCTCGCGCCAGAGGCGGGACGTCTCGAGGATGTTCGCCTTGTCCACGCTCGTCACCCGGCGGCGCGCGAAGCGGAAGGCCACCTCCGCGATCCGCTCGATCTCGCCGGCGTCGTAGGTGCAGGTGTCGAACGCGACGCCGTCGCGGCGGCCGCGGTCGCCGAAGTAGATGCCGCCGGTGAGCTCGCGCACCACCAGCAGGTCGGTGCCCTCGATCCGCTCGCGGCGGAGCGGGCTGGCGTCGAGCAGGGCGGCGCTGGGCCGCACCGGCCGCAGGTTGGCGAACAGGCCCAGTCCCTTGCGGAGCGCGAGCAGCCCCTGCTCGGGACGCGGCGCGTCGGGGTCCGTCGTGTCCCACTTCGGCCCCCCGACCGCGGCGAGCAGCACGGCGTCGGCTCTGCGGCAGGCGTCCATGACCTCCGGCGTGAGCGCGGTGCCGTGCGCGTCGATCGAGGCGCCCCCGGCCAGGAGCTCCTCCACCTCGAACGCGCCCACGCGGTCGAGCAGCTCGCGCGCGGCGGCCATGATCTCGGGGCCGATGCCGTCGCCGGGCAGGGCGACGATGCGGTAGGGCGGCGCGCTCACGACGGGTGCACGGCGTCGTCGGCGCGGTAGATCATGCCGAGGTACGCCTGGCGGCGGCCGGAGCCGAGGACCTCGCCGGTGTGCTCGACGGCGACCGCGAGCGCGTCGACGGCGACCTCGACCTCGTGATCCGGCATCGAGTGGAGGCGAACCGTGGGCGGGTCGGCGCGGTACTCCACCCCGAGCAGCTCGGACGTCCCGACCTGGGCGCGGTCGTCGATGCGCACCGCGGTCGCGTGCAGTACGCGCAGGAACGAGCGCCGCCACGGGAACTCGTAGTCGGCTCGGATCGGCGTTCCGCCCACCCTGCGCTCCTGGTCCCAGCCGTATCGGCGGAACGGGATCGTCAGGGTGCGGGCCGGCTCGTCGAAGCGCACGTCGTCGGGCTCGAACGGGCAGTCGTGGATCTGGGCCTCGACCTCGTCCAGCCGGGCCGGGTCCGTGACCGTGACGTCCTCCCAGTCCGGATCGCTCATGGGCCGGTCAGCCTAGCCTGGCCTCTGGACCAGCACCGCCGCCGCCTTCGAGCGGTCGAGGCGCATCTCGTGAAGGAGGTTCGGGCCGACCCGCGCCGGCGCGTGCGCGCGGTAGCGGATCAGCTGCCAGCTCGCGGTGGTCCGGAGCTGGGTGACGCGGAAGCCCACCGGTGGGCGCGGGGTCCCGAAGCGCGGCGGCCGGGCGTTGGCCACGAGGTCGATCTCGGCGGCGTCGACGCCGTGCACCCCGATCCACCTCATCGGGCCCGCATACAGGCGCAGCGGTGTCTTTCCCACCTCGGGCGAGATCACGATCGTCCGGGTGCCGCGCGCGGGCCCGAGCGCCTCGACCAGGCCGCGCCAGTCGTCGCGCTGGAGGCTCTCGTTCAGGGAGACCTGGATCGTGAGCGCCGCGCCCGCGACCGCGACGGCGACAGCCACCGCCGTCCCGGCGCGCAGGGTCGCGAACCCGCCCGCGACCGCGATCAGGAACGGCACGAAGGCCTCGATCAGGTTCCGCGGGAATAGGTAGTCGAGACCGGCGAGCTTGAGGACGAGCGCGGCCGCGAGCGCTATCGCCGCGAGACCGAGGAGGAGCGCGGCGGGGCCGCGGGTGTTGGGCCGACCCGGGACGGCCGGGCCGCGGGCGCGGAGCGCGGCCGTCTCCGAGGCCCGCGCGTCG
>DATENL010000344.1:0-6268 GCA_035275105.1 Thermoleophilaceae bacterium | reverse complement strand
CACGCGGTGGCGAGCGCCCACGCGCCGGCGAAGCCGATCGCCTGCGACGCGCGGGCGGGATCGGAGCCGGTGCCCGGCCGCGCGCGGCTCGTCCGCGCCTGCACGAGCCTCGCCCCGAGGTCGGCCAGGAGCACGACCAGCGCCACCGCGAGCACCGGCGCGAGCAGGGCCATGTACGCGTGGCCCTGGCCGGCGAGCTCGTCGTGCGAGTGGTGACCGTACCCGAGCACGTAGCGGAGCTGGTGCACGGCGTACGAGCCGGCCGTCAGGAGAGCCGCGGCGCGCGGTCGGAGACGACGGTGCGTCACGACGGAGATGGTACGAGCCGGATCGTCAGCGCAGGTGTGCGCTCGCCGTGTTGGACGAGCGGAACGTGCGCTCCACCAGCCCGTCGCGGCCGATCGCGCGCGTGGCGATCGTGTAGCGGCCCGGCGGCAGCTGCACCTTGCGCTTGACCGACCAGCGCGTGCGGAGCTTCCTCCCGACGCCCGCGGTCAGGTGCGCGGTGAGGAAGCGCCGCCTGGCGCAGGGGGCGGGCTTCCCGAGCTGGCCCTTCGGGCCCAGGTAGCGGCACCTGCCGACGCCCACGCGGGCGACGCTGACCCGGACGCTTCGCACGCGCACGCGCACCGCCTTGCCGCCCACGCACTTCGCGCCGATGGCGTGCCCGTAGAGCCTGATCTGGCGGCGCTCCACGTGGATCGCCTCCTTCTTGATGCTCGAGCTCGGAGCGGGGCCCTTGCACGGCGGAGGCTTGGGCTTGCGTCCCGGCACGGCGACCTCGGCTCGCGGTCCCATGTTCCCGCCGTTCACGTTCTGCTTCGTCCCGCTGCCCGGCTTGCCGTCGTCGGCCGCCTGGATCGACAGCACGCCCGCGCCGTCCGGGAGGCGGATGTCCTTGGAGACGGCCTTGCCGCCCGCGACGGGCGCGCCCAGGTTGATCGCGACCGGCTTGCCGTCCACCAGCGTCCGGTAGCGAGCAGGAGTGCCGCACATCCGGTCGTCGCCGGGCGACGTGAAGGTCAGGTGGTAGCGGCCGCCGCCCAGCGAGCGCAGCGACAGCCCGCTCGGTGCGCCCGGCGCCGTGCCGTCGGCGTTGTAGTCGCCGGTGTTCTGGTTGTCGTGCCTGAAGGTCGGCCACTCGGTCTGGCACTCCGCGATCGGGACGTTCCACTCGAACAGGTAGCCCTCGCGCGTGATCGCCGCCACGCGCGAGCCGTCGTCCGCCAGTGCCGGCGGCGCGATGAGCCAGCCGCCCGTGACCTTCGGGAAGTGGGCCACGTCCTGCCCGGTGGCTCCGTCGTAGGCGTGCAGCAGGCCGAGCCCGGTGCCCGCGAGCACCTGGTTGGTGTTGCTGCCGCGCACGACCTTCGCTATCAGCGAGCTCGAGACGAACTGGAAGTCGTCGGTGATCGTCGGGAAGGCGGGCTTCGGATCCCCGGTGGCCGAGCTCCAGGCGCCGATCAGGTGGTTGTAGGGCTGGTTCTGCCCGACCAGCAGGAGGTTGACGGCGGCGCTCGCCGAGATCTCGTACTTCACGACGTCGGGGTTGGCGGATGCCGGAGTGAGCTTGCCGATCGCCGCCGACTCGAACAGGTTCAGCGCCGGGGTCTTGTCGGTCGCGTTCGACGCCGGCCCGTAGGCCTCCTGGCGCATCGTGGTGTTGAGCGAGCCGTTCGGGTTGTAGCTCGAGAGCGAGCCGCTCGTACCGGACGCGAAGACCTTCGGTCCGCCCAGGTCGAGCACCGCCGGGTCGTGGCCCGGGCCGATGAACGGGAGGACGTTCATGATCAGGCCCGAGATCGAGATCGGCCAGCCCGCCATGTAGTCGCCCGTCTTGCCGTTGACCGCGTAGACACGGGTGGACTGGCCCTGGCTGCCGAGCGCGCCGGCGAAGCTCACGTCGGTGTCGCCGCCGGTCCCGCTGCCGTAGGCCTCGTTGGTCGCGGCGATGAGGTCGTCGAAGCCGTCCTTGTTCAGGTCGACGATCGCGGCGCCGTTGATGGACTCGGCTATCTGCTTCGGCTCGTCCGCCGGCTTGACCGGCGTCTGGAGCAGGCGCGGGAAGTGCGGCACGCTCTTGCCGTTCGGCCGCAGCGCGTAGACGTGGCCGTCGAGCGAGGGGATCACGATGCTGGGCGGCCCGTCCTTCCCCTCGAGGTGCCCGATCGCCGGGCTGGCGACGAAACCGCACTTCGGGTGCAGGTGCTCCTGGACCTCGAGCGCCGAGCCGCAGAACGCGCGGTTCGATGAGACCGGGAAGCCCTTGCGCATCGAGCCGTCCGGCTCCCAGACGTACACGTGGATGCCGGCGACCGTGATCACCTCGGGCTCGCCGTCCCCGTCGAGGTCGGCGACCGCCGGGCCGCGCGGCGCCTCGCGCGGCGGGTGCGGCTTCGCCACCGCCTTCATGCCGGGCGCGTTCACGTGCTTGGCGGCGGTCCACTGGAGCTGCGTGTGCACCGGCCAGCCCGGCAGCTCCGTGCCGTCCGGCCTGTAGGCGTGCATCGTCCCGTCCTCGGTCGGGACGATCAGCTCGGGCACGTTGTCGCCGTTCAGGTCCGCGTAGCGCGGCTGTGCCTCGCCGCCCGTGCCCATCCGCTTCGGGAACCCCTGCTTCGTGCGCAGGTCGGGGTCGGCCAGCGCGGCGAACACGCGCCGGTCCACGCCGGCGATCCGGTTGCTGCCGGCCGTCGGGTCGGTCACGGTGACGCGCACCGCGAACTCCTGCTGGAACGGGTTCGGCGCGGTGGGCGAGAACGTCGGCCCCGCCGGGTCCAGCGGGACGTTGTAGCTCTTGAGCGCGGCGCGGACGGCGTCAAGGTCGATCGTGCCGAGCCCCGTGATCGGTCCGGTCGCGGTCGCCTCGGCCACCTTCTTCCAGCTGGTCGGCGACTGGCCCGGCCCCCACTCCACCTTGTAGTGCAGCTTGCGGCCGGCGGTGAAGCGCGCGTCGAGCCGGCCGGTGAGCCGGAGCGTCTTGCCGGTCAGCGGCGCGTACCAGTCGGGCGAGTTGATGGCCGCCTCGTCCGGGATCCGTCCCACGCTCGCGGCCGCGGAGACCGCGGCGCCCAGGTTCGCCCGGCCCCAGCCGAAGTGCGAGTCCCAGCCGGGCTGCGCGGGGTCGGGGTTGCCGATTCCGCCGGTGTTCCCGGGCGTGACGTCCTCGGCGGTCTGCTCGAGGATCTCGCGCACCTCGTCGGACCGCAGCGCGATCCCGGCGTCGCGGGCCGAGCTGACCACGAGGCCCGCCGCACCGGACGCCTTGCCGGTGTTGATCGAGCCCGTCGGGCCCTCCATCGAGATGGAGCTCTTGCCGCCGAACTGGGTTGTGTTGGCGCCGCGGAAGAAGGTCTCGGGCGGGACGTTCGATCCGAACGCGGGGATCTGCCCGTGCACGAAGTCGCAGAACGGCTGGCCCTCGGCGCAGTCCTGGCCCAGCCCGACGGCGTCGGGGACCGTGCCCTCGATCAGCATGGCGTGGCCGTACGCAGACGGGTAGTTGTGGTTGGCGGTGTTGAGGTCGTCGCCGGAGAACGTCTGGGTGACGTTGTGCTGATACGCGTACTCGGACGCGTGCTCCGCGAACGCCGTGTGGTCGAGGCTGCCGTTGGCGCCCTCGATCACCTTCGCGCCGTTGTCGGTCGCGTAGACGATGCCCTGCGCGAAGGTGTTGCCGTCGGAGACGAACGTGTCCCAGATCCGCAGCGGCATGATCTGGCAGTGCGGGCAGGTGCCGAGCCCGCCCTTGCCGTCGTTCACGCGCTCGGCGGCGTCGCTCGCGCGGCCCGAGCCGTGGTTGCCGGCGGCGAAGTAGGAGGATTGGTCGAACGGGTCGTTGTCGTCGTCGAAGAAGTCCCAGCCGGCGATGTCGTCCACGAAGCCGTTCTTGTCGGCGTCGGTTCCGTCGCTGAAGCGCTTGATCAGGTCCTGCGCCGTGATGCTCCCCGCCGGGCTGCCGGTGTGCTCGGTCACGCGCGGGTCGTCCTTGAAGTCGTCCACGTCGACCGCGCCGTTGGCGTTTAAGTCGAAGCCGCCGTTGCCGGCGTCGGGGTGCGTGTTGCCGGACGGGTCCTGGGGCAGCGGCAGCTCCTGCGTGTGCAGGTGGATCTGCGTGCGCAGTCCCTCGCGGTCCCACTTGATGCCGGTGTCGAGGATCGCGATGACCACGTCGGGGCGCCCGCGCGTGCGCTTCCACGCGCCTCCGGCGTTGAAGCCGGCTATCTGGTGGCACGGCGGAACGCCGCAGTTCGCGTTCGGCCCGTCGCTGTAGAGGGCGAGCGGGGCGAGCGACGTCGGGAAGCCGAAGAGGTCGAAGCGCTCGTCGTAGAGGTTGGTCGTGTGCGGGGTGTTGCCGTCGGGCTCGGCGCGGTCGTACTCGGGGTCGCTCGGCTTGTCCTGCCGCTGCGGGTTGGGCGCGGGCGGCACCGTGAACTGCTGCGACGTGTCGCTCGACGCGGGGTTCTCGAAGTCGCTGGCGAGCGCGATCGCCGCACCGGGCGCGAGCAGCGCGAGCGTGGTCGCGGCGATCGCGCGAAGCGCGCGCGGCCCCCGGCTGCGGTTCCTCTCTCTCGTCTCCCCCGGCCCCACCGGCTACCGATGGTAAAGCGTTGACTCGGGGCGGCGCGCCGCGTAGGGTCCGACCCCGTGCACGACTACGTGATCGTCGGTGCGGGGTCGGCGGGGTGTGTCCTCGCCAGCCGGCTGAGCGAGGACCCCGACACGAGCGTGCTCCTGATCGAGGCCGGCGGACCGGACTCGAACGACCTCGTGCACATCCCCGCGGCGTTCTCGGCGCTGTACCGCACGGCGCAGGACTGGGACCACTCGACCGGCTACGAGCCGCACTGCGGCAACCGGCGCATCTTCCTCCCGCGCGGGCGGGTGCTCGGCGGCAGCTCGTCGATCAATGCGATGGTCTACATCCGCGGCAACCGCGCCGACTACGACGAGTGGCGCGACCTGGCCGGCGACGGCTGGGGCTACGACGACCTGCTGCCGTACTTCAAGCGCGCCGAGGACAACGAGCGCGGCGCCGACGAGTGGCACGGGGCGGGCGGTCCGCTCCCGGTGTCGGAGGGTCGCTCGGACAACCCGCTCACGCAGGCGTTCGTGGCGGCGGCCGAGGCCTGCGGCATGCCGCCGAACGCCGACTTCAACGGCGCGCGCCAGGAGGGCTGCGGCCAGTACCAGGTGACGCAGCGCGACGGTGCGCGCGCCAGCACCGCCGTGACCTACCTGCACCCCGCGATGGAGCGGCCCAACCTCGACGTCGAGACGCACGTCGAGGTGGTCAAGCTGCTGTTCGACGGCGACCGGGCGGTCGGCGTCCAGGGGGTGAGGCTCAGCGAGCCGCTCGAGTTCCGGGCCGGACGCGAGGTGATCGTCGCCTGCGGCACCTACAACTCGCCGCAGCTCCTGATGCTCTCCGGGATCGGCCGCCCCGACGAGCTCGAGGCGCTCCAGATCGACGTCGTGGCCGAGTCGCCGGGCATCGGGCAGAACCTGCACGACCACCCCAACGCCGGCGCGAGCTTCCGGATCGCCGAGGAGGTCAGCCTGTTCGGCGCGCTGAACGACGAGAACCTGGAGCGCTTCCAGACAGAGGGGCGCGGACCGCTGACCTCGAACGTCGCTGAGGCGGGTGGTTTCGCGCGCACGCGCGAGGGCCTCGAGGCGCCGGACGTCCAGCTTCACTTCGCGCCGTCGATCTTCGACGCCGAGGGACTGGTGCCGGGCCAGGAGCACGGCTTCGCGCTCGGCGCCTGCGTCCTCAAGCCCAAGAGCCGGGGATTGGTGGCGCTCGCGTCGCCGGACCCGACCGCCAAGCCGCTGATCGTGCACAACTACTACGCCGAGCCGGACGACCTGGCGTCGGCCGTCGCGGGGCTGCGGCTGAGCCTCGAGATCGCGCGCACGAGCCCGCTCGGCGACTACGCGACCGGCCCGTACAACGCGCCGGAGTCGGACTCCGAGGAGGACCTCGTCGCCCACATCCGGATGAACGTGCAGACGCTCTACCACCCGGTCGGCACGTGCAAGATGGGCACCGACGAGATGGCCGTCGTCGACCCCGAGCTGCGCGTGCGCGGCGTCGAGGGACTACGGGTCGTCGACGCGTCGGTGATGCCGACCGTGCCGCGCGGCAACACGAACGCGCCGACGATCGCGCTGGCCGAGAAGGCCGCCGACCTCATCCGCGGGCGCGAGGCGCCCACCGCGGAGCCCGCCGCGGCCGCGCCGGCCTCCGCGTAGCGCGCCGGTCAGC
>DATENL010000343.1:0-2040 GCA_035275105.1 Thermoleophilaceae bacterium | reverse complement strand
GCGCCGGAGCTCGCGCCCGACCGCACGCGGCTGCACGACCTGCTCGCCGACGTCGGCGTCCGGCTGGGCGCCGAGCCGGCGCCGGACCGCGTCCAGGTCGCACGCCCCGAGGACATCCGGGCGCGCCGCTTCCAGGCGCTGTTCGTCTGCGGCCTCCAGGAGGGCGAGTTCCCGCGGCCGCCGCGGGCCGAGCCGTTCCTCTCGGACGACGAGCGGCGCGACCTCGCCGCCGCCACGGGGCTCCTGCTGCCGCTTCGCGAGCACCGCCCCGACCGCGAGCGCTACCTCTTCTACGCGTGCGCCTCCCGCGCCGAGCGGCTGCTCGCCCTGAGCTGGCGCGAGACCGACGAGGAGGGACGGCCGCTCGTCCGGTCGTTCCTCGTGGACGACGTGCGCGACGCGCTCGACGGGGACGCGCTCGACCGCACGCTGCGCTCGCGGCCGCTGGCGCAGGTCGCCTGGCCGCTTGACCAGGCCCCGACGGAGGCGGAGTGGCGCCGCGCCGCGGCCCTGGCGGGCCCGGACGTACCGCCGCGCCGCCCCGACCGGATCGACTCCCGCGAGGTCCTCGACAACCTGCGCGCCCGGGACCGGCTGTCCGCGGCCGCGCTCGAGTCCTACGCGGACTGCCCGGTCAAGTGGATGGTCGATCGCCTCCTGGACCCCGAGGCGCTCGAGCCGGACCCCGAGCCGCTGGTACGCGGCCGGTACGCGCACGCCGTCCTCGAGCAGACCTACCGCCGGCTGCGCGAGCGCACGGGCGACCGCCGCGTGACGAGCGAGAACCTGGCGGAGGCGGAGGCGATCCTGGTCGAGGCGCTGCGCGAGCGCCAGGGCGAGTTCCCGATATCGCCCACGGCCGTGAGGGTGCGCACCGCCGTGCGGCGGCTGGAGTTCGACCTGATCGGGCACCTCCGGTTCGAGGCCGAGGCGGGGGGCTCGTTCGAGCCGACCGAGCTGGAGCTCGAGTTCGGGATGCCGGAGTCGCTCGAGGACCGGCCGCTCCGGCTCACGGACGACCTGGCGATCCGCGGCAGGATCGACCGGGTCGACACGTCGAACGGGCACTTCCTGGTGCGCGACTACAAGGGCGGCAGCCGGGCGCCGAAGGGCGCGGACTGGGAGAAGGACAGGCGCCTCCAGGTGGCCCTCTACATGCTCGCCGTACGCGAGCTGACGCGGCTCGAGCCCGCCGGCGGCGTCTACGTGCCGCTCGGGAGCAGGGACCGGCGGCCACGCGGCCTGGTCCGCGAGGACCTGCGTGACGAGCTGGGCGACGGGTTCTTCGACAACGACCGCGTGAGCGGCGAGGAGATCGAGCGGCAGCTCGACGCGGCTCGTGAGCGCGCGATCGAGCTGGCCGGGCGGCTCCGCGGCGGCGAGGTCCGCCCGTGTCCGTCCACGTGCTCGTGGAAGGCGGGCGGCGGCTGCACCTACCCGTCGATCTGCCGGGTGGAGCGGTGAGCGTCCCGCTCACGCCTGAGCAGCGGGACGCGGTCGAGCGCCGCGACGGCTCGCTGTTCGTCACGGCGGGCGCCGGAAGCGGCAAGACCCGCGTGCTCGTCGAGCGCTTCGTGGCCGCGGTGGTGGAGGACGACCTGCCGGTGGAGCGCCTCCTCGCGATCACGTTCACCGAGAAGGCCGCCGCGGAGATGCGCTCGCGCGTGCGCGCCCGCCTGCTCGAGCTCGGCCGCCGCGACCGCGCGCGCGAGGCCGAGGCGGCCGCGATATCCACGATCCACTCCTTCTGCTCGAGCCTCCTGCGCGCGCACGCGCTGGACGCCGGGCTCGACCCCGAGTACTCGGTGCTCGACGAGACGGCGGCGAAGCGGCTCGAGCTCGACGCGTTCGACCACGCGCTCGAGCTGTTCCTGGACGAGGCGCGCGGCACGGCGGCACTCGACCTGGCCGCCTCCTACGGCACCGACAAGCTGCGGCGGATGGTCGTGACGGTCCACGACAAGCTGCGGACCCTCGGGCGGAGGCCGCAGCTCGAGCCGCTCGAGGCGCCGGCGCCCGCCGGGCAGCGCGCGCGGCTCG
>DATENL010000342.1:0-3300 GCA_035275105.1 Thermoleophilaceae bacterium | reverse complement strand
CCCCGTGGGCGTAGGTGGGGATCCCGAGCTCCGCGATCGCCCGCTCGTACGCGCCCATGTCGGTCGCCGCGCGGAACAGGACCGCGACGTCGCCGTAGCCGAACGGCCGGCCGGGCCCGGCGATCTCGGCGATCCGCTGGGCGAGTCGCTCGCCACGGTGGCGCCGTGGCGGGCGGCCGAGGCGCGCCTCCTGGCGCGGCGGATCGGCGAGATCGCCGGTCCGGGCCGGCCCTTCGGCTACGGCGACGTGGCCGTGCTGTTCCGGGCGGCCACCGACATGCCCGCCTACGAGCGCGCGATCGCGGAGCTCGGCATCCCGACGTACGCGCACGGCGGCGGCGGCTGGTGGGAGGCGCAGCAGGTGCTCGACCTGCGCTCGTACCTCGCCGCGCTGGCCAACCCGCGCGACGAGCTGGCGCTGGTCATGGTGCTCGCGTCGCCGCTCGTGGGCGCGACGCTCGGCACGATCGCCTGCATCCGGCTCCGGGCGCGGGCGCTCGGGCGCACGCTGTGGTGGGCGCTCGAGCAGTCCTTCCTGCCCGACGGCGACGGGTCGGGTGGCCTGGCCGGCGCGCTGGAGCCGGACCAGCGCGCCCGCGTCGAGGGGTTCGTCCGCCTTCTGCACGACGAGCGCGGCCGGGCCGCGCGGCTGTCGCTCGAGGCGCTCGTGGACCGCGCGCTCACGGAGACCGGCTACGACGTGGCCGTGCTCGCCATGCCGGCGGGCGAGCGGCGCCTCGCGAACGTGCGCAAGCTGATGCGGCTCGCCCGCGCCTACGAGGCCGAGTCCGGGCGCGACCTGCGCTGCTTCATCGACCACCTCGACGAGCGCCGCCTGCTCGGCGGGCGGGAGGGCGAGGCGCCGGTCGAGGGCGAGTCGTCCGAGCCGGCCGTCCGCCTCATGACGATCCACGCCGCCAAGGGGCTCGAGTTCCCGGTGGTGTGCGTGGCCGACCTGGCGCGCCCGCCCGCGCGCGACCAGGGCGAGGGGCTCGAGCTGTCGGAGGACGGGCGGCTGGGGCTGCGCCTCGCCTCGGCTTCCGGGGAGACCCACGACTCGCTCGACATGGAGGAGCTGAAGGCGGAGCAGAGGCTGCGCGCGGACGAGGAGGAGAAGCGGATCTTCCACGTGGCGATGACGCGGGCGCGCGAGCGGCTCGTGCTGAGCGGGGCGGTGGATCTTCATAGGTGGCCTGAGGAGAAGCTCCTGTGTCCGCCCGTCGACTGGCTCTGGCGCGGGGTGGCGCCGGGGGCGAAAGAGGCGCCGGTCGGCACTCCTACGGTCATGTCTGGCGTTCGCGTTCACGTCGTTGGCCCTGATGCCGTGGCGGGCGGGGCCCGGCGAGGCGACACCATTTCGTCCGTGCTCGCTCCGCTGCGCTCCGCTGCGCGCGACGAAACGGTGCTCGCCTCGCCACCCGCCCGATCGGCGTTTGGCGCCGTCGCTGCTCCTCGGTCGTTGCCGGTTTCTCGGCTGAGCTACTCGGCGCTCGAGGAGTACAAGCGGTGCGGGTATCGCTTCTACCTGAAGCGCGTGGCGGGGCTGCGCGAGCAGAGCCGGACGGAGGCGGTTCGGCTCGCGCCCCCGGCGCGGAACGGGCAGCTCGTCCTCAACCTCCAGGAGCCCGCCCCCGAGCGGGAGCCGGGCGTCACGCCGCTCCTGCGCGGCACGATCGTCCACCAGCTGCTCGAGCGCTTCGACTTCGAGCGCGCGGAGGTACCGGCCCCCGCCGAGGTCGAGGAGCTGCTGGAGGCTCACGACGCGCCGGTCAGCGGCGAGGAGGTCGAGCGGGTGCGCGGCCTGATCGAGGGCTTCGCGCGGTCGGAGCTGCGGGCGCGTGCGGCCGCCGGCCTGCGGGTCAGGCGCGAGCTCCCGTTCTCGTTCGAGCTCCAGCCGGACCCGGGGGACCCACGCTCGATCCTCGTCAACGGCGTGGTCGACGTCCACGTCGAGGAGCCGGACGGCGTGCTGGTGGTCGACTACAAGACCGATCCGCTGGACGGCGCGGACCCCGCGCCGATCGTCGAGGTCCGCTACGCGACGCAGCGCCTGGTCTACGCGCTAGCCGCTCTGCGCTCCGGCGCTCCGCGCGTGGACGTGGCGTACAGCTTCCTCGAGGCGCCCGGCGACCCGGTCGAGGCGACCTTCGCGGCGGCGGACGCGGAGGAGCTCGAGGCGCGCCTGCTCGAGCTCGCCGCAGGGGTCGTCCAGGGCCGCTTCGATCCGACCGCCGAGCCCCATCGGGAGCTCTGCCTCACGTGCCCCGGGCGGGCCGCGCTCTGCTCCTGGGGCCCCGAGCGCACGTTGCGAGAGCATCCGAGCCCGGCCATACCCTCGTGAGGTGAGCGACCCGGTCCAGAGCCAGCCTCGCGACGGCACCGCCGTGCCGGCGGACGCGCGGTCCCAGGCGGCCGTGCCCGGCTATCCCGGCCCCTTCGCGGTCGGCCGCTACGCCACCAAGCTGCGGGGGTGGATGCGCGAGCGCGCGCGGGTGTGCCTGATCGGCGAGGTCACCGGGGTCCGGATCGGCGCCGGCCCGAACGTGTACTTCGAGCTGCGCGACGCCGACGGCGCGATGCCGTGCGCGATGTGGCGCACCGACTTCGAGAAGCTCGGGCTCAGGGCCGACGAGCTGCACGACGGAGTCGAGGTCGTGGCGGCCGGCGGGCCGGACTTCTACCCCGGCAGCGCCAGCGCGTCGCCCCGCTTCGCCTTCCGCGTCCAGGACCTGCGGCTCGCGGGGGAGGGGGACCTGCTCGCCCGGCTCGCCCGCCTGCGGCGCCAGCTCGCCACGGAGGGCCTCTTCGAGCCACAGAAGGGGCTGGAGCGGCCGCTCCTCCCGCGGCGGATCGGCGTCGTCACGGCCGCGGGCAGCGCCGCCCGGCGCGACTTCCTCGCCGGCCTCGAGCGCCGCTCGTGGCGCGGCACGATCGTCTGGGGCTACGCCCCGGTGCAGGACCGCCGCGCGGCGCCCGCCATCGCCGCGGCGATCCGCGACCTCGCGGCGTACGCGCGCGTGGACACGATCGTCGTCACCCGAGGCGGCGGGAGCATCGCCGACCTGTGGGCGTTCTGCGACGAGACGCTCTGCCGGACCGTCGCGCTCACGCCGGTGCCGGTCATCAGCGCCGTCGGCCACGACGTCGACCGCACGCTGATCGACGACGTCGCCGCGGTCTGCTGCTCGACGCCCACCCACGCGGCCGAGGCCGCGGTCGCCATCGACTGCGGCGCCGCGATGCGGGCCCTGCGGGTGGCGGTCCTCGGCGTCGACGCCGCCGGCCGGCGCGCGGTCGTGG
>DATENL010000341.1:0-9558 GCA_035275105.1 Thermoleophilaceae bacterium | reverse complement strand
CGCTCGCGAACGCGTACCGCGTCCGCCTGCTGAGCCGGATCTGGCGGCCCGAGCTGTTCGCGTGGGCGGGCGCGATCGCCGGCGGGGTCCCGGTGCACGAGGTGCGCCGGCCCCCGGGCGTCTGGAGCGGCGACGAGGTCGCGGACGCCGTCGAGGCGGTCGCGCTGGGCGCTCACCGCGGCTCGTGAGCGCAATCTGCGGAGTGGTCGGGCTCGACGGCCGCCCGTGGACGGCGGCCGACCTGAACGGCGTCATGTGCGAGCTCGCTCCGCTGGGCCGCGACCTGCAGGGCTCCTGGTCGGGGGAGTGCGGGCGCTGCGGCGTCGCGCTCGGCGCCGCGCTCCGGCACGGGACGCCGGAGGACCTCGCCGACCACCAGCCGGCCCGCGCCCCGGACGACTCGCTCGTGCTCGTCGGGGACCTGCGGCTGGACAACCGCGCGGAGCTCTCGGCGTCGCTCGGGATCGCCGACGAGGTCGGCGTTCCCGACTCCCGCTACGCGCTCGCCGCCTACGAGCGATGGGGCGAGGCGTGCCTCGATCGGATCCTGGGGGCGTTCGCGATGGCGATCGTTGACCGCCGTCGCGGCGGGGTGCTGGTGGCCCGCGACCACCTTGGCCTCAGGCCGCTGGTCGTGCACGAGCGCCGCGGGGTCGTCGCGTTCGCCTCCACGGCCCTGTCGCTCACCGCCCTCGACGGCGTCGGTCACGCACTCGACCTCCGCCGCGCGGCGGAGGTGCTGGCGCTGGCGTACGACTCCGAGCGCACGTTCGTCGAGGGGGTGCGCTGGGTGCCCCCCGGAACCGCCCTCTGGGTGGACGGCGGCGGAGTTCGCCGCCGCTCCTGGTGGCGGCCCGAGCCTGTCTCCGGGCGGGACGCGGGGCCTCCCGAGCTCTACGAGCGCGAGCTCCGCGAGACGCTCGACGCCGCCGTGGGGGCGCGCCTGCGGGCGGCGGGCCCCGTGGCGTCGGTGGCAAGCGGAGGCATCGACTCGCCGTCGGTCGCCGCCACCGCGGCGCGGCTGCTGGCTCCCCGGACGCTCCGCACCTACACGTCGGTTCCGCCACCGGGCTGGACCGGCCCCACCCGCCCGAACTTCGATGCGGACGAGACGCCGCTCGTGCGGGACCTGGCCGCCATGCATCGCAACATCGACCCCAGCTTCGTACACGTCGATCCTGGCGGCGGGCTGCTCGACCGGCACGAGGAGCTCTGGGAGCTCGGAGCGGGCCCGGTGCGCAACCCCGCCAACATGATCTGGCAGCGCGCCGTGGTCGAGCGCGCGGCCTCGGACGGGGCGAGCGTGCTCCTGACCGGCAACAGGGGCAACTTCTTCTTCAGCGCCGACGCCCCGGACTGGCTCGCGGCGCTGCTGCGCGCCGGGCGTCCGCGGCGGCTCCTGGCCGAGCTGTCGGCGTGGACGCGAACGACGGGCCACGGCCGCAGTCGAGTGGTGCGCCGCCACCTGGTCGGACCGCTCGCCCCGGCGAGCGTGCGGCGCATCCGCCGGATCGTCATGGGAGGCGCGGACCCGGTCGACGAATGGCTGGTCTCCACGGCCCTGCGTCCGGATGCAGCCGCCGGCCTCGACCTCCCGTCCTTCCTCCCGAGGCTCGACGAGCGCGGGCCGCATGACGTCTACGCCCGCAAGCTGGGCGCGGCGCGCGTCGGCGGCGCCCAGGCCGAGACGGACGCGGCGCTCGAGGCGCTGCTCGGCGTCGAGCGGCGCGACCCGACCGCCGACCGCCGCGTGATCGAGGCGGCGATGCGCCAGCCCGAGTGGCTGCGGCGGTGCGACGGCAGGACCCGCGCGATCGCGCGCGAGGCGATGCGCGACAGGCTTCCCGCATCGATCGTGGGGCGGACGCGCAGGGGCGATCAGCTTCCCGACTGGCTCGACCACCTGACGGGCGCGCGCGCGGAGATCGACGCCGAGGTCGCGGCCATCGCCGACCACGGGCCATCGCGCGATCTGATCGACGTGCCGCGGCTGCGGAGCCTTCTCGAGAGCTGGCCGGAGCGAGGCGAGAGCGCGACTCCAAGCGTGCTTCGGGACTACCGGCTCGCGCTCTTCCGGGCGATGCTCGTCAGCCGCTACCTGCGCTGGTTCGAGGGTCGCGCGTCGGCCGGCCGCGCCGTGACCGGGCGCGATGGCCGGATTCCCGCCTAGGACGTGCTGTCGGAGAGGCCGGGGAGGGTGCCGCCGAGCAGGCCGTCGGAGTTGCTGACGGTCGCCGCCCCGGTGTGCGAGTCGAGCTCGCCCAGCTCGGTCAGCTTCGGCGGGTGCCAGGTGCGGGAGCGCTCTGCCACATGCCGCTCCGCCTGCCGGCCCCCATCGGTTGCCGCAGTCGCCACGCGCCGTCTACGCGGAGACGGAGACGATCGTCTCGGACCCGTCGCCGTCGGTACCGGCGCCGATGTCAAAGGCCGTATGCGAGTCGAGCTCGCCGAGCGCTGTCAGCCTCGGTGCCTGCCACGGGGTCTTGTCGGTCGGTCCGTCGCTCATGTCGCGCAGCCTAGCTCCCGACGCATACGATTGTCGAATGCGGCGCCTGAGGGCTCGGGCAAGCGCGTGGTGGACCGCGTTGACCTTCGCCACCGACCGTCCAGCCCGGCGGGTGGGCGCGCTGACCGTGCTCGGGGTGATCACGGGACTGGGCGAGGCGATCGTCGTGATCCTCGTCGTGGCCATCGCGTCGGATCGACTCCGCGGCGACCTTCCGCTGCTGGGATCCCTCCCGGACGGCACGTGGGCTCGGGCGGCGCTCGCGCTGGCGGTGGTAGTGGTGCTCGCCGCATCGCACCTCGGTTCGGCCTGGGTCACCGCGCGAACGGCCGCCGAGTCCCAGCAGACCGTGCGAGGGCTGCTCCTGGACGCGTATCTCCGCGCGGGCGCCCAGGCGCAGGCGCGGGAGCGCACCGGTCAGCTCCAGGAGCTGGTGATGACGGGCGCGACCCAGGTCGCGCTCGGCACGCAGCAGGCCGCGCGAGCCCTAACGATGTCGTTCAACCTCGTCGTGGTCGTCTCGGCCGCGGTGCTCGTGAGCGTCTGGGCGACCCTCGGGCTCGTGGCGGTGGCCGTGCTGTCGGTGCTGGTCGTCAGGCCGTTCAGGGCTCGCACGCGGCGGATGGCGCGCGAGTCGGCGGAGGCCTCCAGCGTGCTCGCGACCGACGTGACCGAGGCCGCGACGCTCGCGCCCGAGCTGCGCGTGGCGGGGGTGGTGGGCGCCGCTCGGGCCCGGCTGGAGGAGCGCGTGCTCGCGGCCCGCAGGCTCTTCGAGTCGGTGCACCTGTCGGCCGGCGCGGTTCCGGCGCTGATGCGAGACGTGACGATCGCGGTCGTGATCGTCGCGGTGGCGACGGTGGCGAGCAGCGGTGAGGTGTCCCTGCCCGCGCTCGGGGCGTCCGTGCTGCTCCTGCTGCGCGCGCTGAGCTTCGCGCAGGGCCTCTCCGGCATCTCGGCGCAGATGCAGGAGCGCGCCGCCAACGTCGAGCGCATCAGGGGCTTCCTGGACCGCTGGGACGCGTCGGCGCGGCCGGACGGCACCCGCCGCTGCGCGCGCGTTCGGCGCGTGGCTCTGAGGTCGGTCTCCTACACCTACCCGGGCGGCGCGAGCGCGGCGCTGTCCGACGTCAGCCTGGCGCTCGAGCCGGGCGAGCAGATCGGGCTCGTCGGGCGCACGGGCGCGGGCAAGTCGACGCTCGCGCTGGTCGCGCTCGGCCTGATCGTCCCCGACGCCGGCGAGGTGCTGGTCGACGACGCGCCGTTGACCGAGCTGCGCGGTGCGGACTGGCAGCGGCGGATCGCGTGGGTGCCGCAGGAGCCGCGTCTCCTGACGGGCACTGCGCGCGAGAACATCCACTTCCTCCGGGAGGGGGTGCGCGACGAGGCCGTGCGGGTGGCCGCCGAGGCCGCCGGCCTGGGTCCGGAGCTCGCGGCGTGGCCGGACGGCCTGGACCACCACGTGGGGCCGGGGGGCGCAGCTCTCTCGCTCGGTCAGCGCCAGCGCATCGTGCTCGCGCGCGCACTCGCGGGCGAGCCTGACCTGCTCGTGCTCGACGAGCCCACGAGCGCGCTCGACGTCCACACGGAGGTCGCCGTTCGCGACGCGATCGCGGAGCTGCGCGGGCGAACGACGGTCGTCACGATCGCGCACCGCCTGTCGACGCTCGACGCCTGCGATCGGGTCGCCGTAGTCGACGGCGGACGGCTCGTCGCGCTGGGCGCCCCGGCCGACCTCGCCGCCCGGGACTCCTTCTACCGCGAGGCGCTGACCCTCTCCGGGCTGCGGCCCTGACCGCCGCTCAGGCGTAGCCGAAGCGCTTCATCTGATCGGCGTGGGCCTCGCTGATCGAGGCGGCCACGTCAGCGCTCATCTCCTCGCGCCAGGACCCTGCGCGACCGCTGCGGAAGAAGCGGTCCGAGGCCGGCGACCGCTCGCGGAAGCCGTCGCGCGCCTCGGCGGCACGCAGCCGGTGGAAGTCCGCCAGCTCGACGGCGGCGGCGACCCGCCCGTGGTCAACCGGTTCCAGTCCGGCGGCGCGCAGGGCGGTCTCGAACGCCGGGACAGGGTCCGTCAGGCAGTCCTCGTAGCGCAGGACGTGCACGGGAAAAGGGGCGTGGTCTGTCCAGCTCCGGACGTGCTCGGACCAGGTTCCCAGCCGCTGCCGGACCTGCCCGGCGAATCCGTGCAGGCCCCCGGCGTTGGCCTTCGGGTTGGCGAGCTGCCCGGCCGCCTGCTCCACGGACTTGCCGTCGTGGTGCGCGAGCGAGACCGCCACGTCACGCGGATCCCGGATCACGTAGACGGCAGAGCGCGTGGCGGCAACCGAGAGCACGGGCTCGCCCGCCGGCCCGGTGAAGAACGCATCGTGGACCTTCCGCAGCAGCGGGCCGGTCGCGTCCCTCGCCCGTACCTCGTCGGCGCGCGGCCGGAGGACCTCGATCTCATCGGGCGTCAGGTCCGAGCTCGGGATCCCGAGGGCGTCGTCGAACAGGTGGCGCGCCGAGGCGATCAGCGAGCCGTCGAGCTCGTTGAGGTCCGGCGGCTCTCCGGTCAGCCACGCGCTGTAGACGGCCCGCAGCCAGGTGTTCCCCGACTTCGGGTACGACGCCAGCCACACCGTCTGCCCCGTCATTCGACGAGCTCCTCGACGAGGGCCGCCAGCTCCCCCGGCGACACATCCGCGTGAGGGCGCGTCAGCTCCACGAACACGCCCGCCGATGCCACCCCCACCAGGCGGGGGAACCGCAGCGGGGCGAGTCCGAGCGGTGCGATCAGCGGACGGTGCCAAGCCGCCATCAGGAGCCGCGCCACCTTGGCGCTCCCCATCACGGGCTCGGTGCGCGGGGCTGGCCAGCGAGTGTCCTGCCGCAGGAAGATCACGGCCGCGAGCGGCGCCGGCGACGAGGCCGGAGTGCCGATGCGAAACGCACGCTTGGTCAGCGCGGGACGCACACGGCGCCCCGCCTCTGGGTCGAGGCCGAGCTCCGCGATCGTGTCGGGCCAGAGGACCGGCTCCGGGCGGTGCGGCTCTACGGTCGGCGCAGCGGAGCCGGTCGCGACCGGCGTCACGGCGTCCGCGAGCACCGGGTGCCCGCGCAGCGCCAGGGCGGCGGCCAGCGCGGACTTCCCCGCCCCGGAGGGGCCTGCGATCGCCACGGCACGGCCCCGTACGAGCACCGTGCTCGCGCGCAGGGGAACGAGTCCGCGCACGAGTGCGGCGGCGGCGGCCACGGGGCCGTCCAGGAAGCAGCGGACGTCGGAGTCCGTGGCGCCCGGCGCGCGCTGCACCCGGGTCGGCTCTCCCCTGCGCACCAGGAAGCGGCCGGCGGGGGGCATGTGCAGGAGGAACGTCTCGCGGGTCGCTTCCACGAGCGGCTCGCGGACGACGGCGCCCGGCAACCGATCCGGGACGGCGTCCTCGACCAGCTCCGGCACGAGCGAGGCTCTGCGCATCCGCCGGATTCTGACGCTCGGCTACCAGACCCCGCTCGTGGTCTCGTAGTCGCCGCTCGGGTCGTCGAGGTAGCGGGAGGCGGTGCGGCGCATCGCGCGGGCGGCGCGGCGGAGCGGCGAGGGCTCGGAGCGCGGCAGCGAGCGGCGGTACTCGTCCAGCGTCATGCCGGGCTCGATGTCGGTGGCGATGTAGGCGATGGTGTAGGAGCCGGTCTGCATTTTCGTTCCTCTCGGTCGGTTGCAGAACCGATGCTCCTGCCGTTCCGGCCTCTCGAATAGGCACCCTGGGGGTGAAACTGGCCCACCCCAGCTAGCTTTTGCGGCATGGAAGCCGGCACAAGGCTCATCAGGAGGGACGAGCCGCTGACGGCCGTCGTCGACGGCGAGACGGTGATGTTCTCGCCGGACCAGGGCGCGTACTTCGGGCTCGACCCGATCGGGTCGCGGGTATGGGACCTGCTGAGCGAGCCGAGGTCGATCGAGGAGCTGTGCGCGATCCTCGGCGACGAGTACGACGTCGACCCGGACACCTGCCGCACGGACGTCGGCGTGCTGATCGACGAGCTTCGGGAGGCCAACCTCGTGAGGGACGCGGCGTGAGCTCGGTCCGCCGCGCGGGGATGCTCGTCGAGGCCGCGCTGGCGCTCGCGCTCGCATCGCTCGCGCTCCGCGTGATGCGCGGGAGCTCGAGCCGCCTGCTCGGGCGCGTCGGAAGCGTGGAGCGCGTCGTCGTCGGCGAGATCGACTCGCGTGCGCGGGGTGTCGGGCGGGTGGTGGAGCGCGTGGCCGCGGCGCTCCCGTGGCGGCCGAGCTGCCTTCCCCAGGCGATCGCGACGCGCGCGATGCTGAGGCGGCGCGGGATCGCCTGCGAGGGGCACCTGGGGATCGTGTCCACGGCCCCGCTCGAGGCGCACGCGTGGGTCACGGTGGCGGGACGTGTGGTGGTCGGCGGGCCGGTCCAGGCGACCGAGCTGGCCGCGTTCCGCTGAGCGGGCCGGCCCCGGCCGTCAGCGCCGGGGGGTGAGTAGCCGGGCGACCTCCTGCTGCCGGCGGCGATGGGCGCGCACCATCTGGTCGAAGCCCGCGTCCTCGCCGAGCCCAACCTCGGCCGACAGGGCCAGCCACGAGTCCATCCGGGCGGGCTCGTGCTTCGCCTCGCTCCACGCGATCCCGGCGGGCAGAAGGGGGTCGACCGCCTTCCGGAACACCCAGCGGGTCCAGCCCTCCCTGAGCCAGACGTCGGCGGGCATCGACAGGGCCAGCTCGAGCACGCGCCTGTCGAGGAGCGGGTAGCGGTGGTCGATCCCGGCCCGAGCGCCGGCCCGGGCCCACGACTCGATCCGGTTGGTCAGGTGGCCCGCGTCGAGCTGCGCGATCTGGCTTGCCCGCGGCGACGGCCTGGTGCGGACCCGGCGCCGCAGCTCGCGGCGCTGTGCGGGCGCGCGCCGGTCGATGCTTCCCCAGTCGAATCCGCGCCGCCGCAGCCGGCGTTCCATCGGAAGCTCACCCAACCGCAGCGCGCCGTAGACGGCGTCCGGGAGGAGTGGCGGCAGCGCCTGCTTCGCGATGCGACCGAGGGCGCGCCTGACGACCTGGGGGTCGCCGGTGCGGCGAGCGGGGCCGGCGGCCTCCCGCCACAGCGTGGCCAGCCGGCCGTGACGCGCGAGCCAGGCGAGCTGGCCGCGACCGTTGAAGCTCGCCACCTCGTCGCCTCCCCAGCCGGTCAGGAGGACCCCGATGCCGTGTCGAACGGCGCTCGCCAGCACGGCGCTCTCGTAGATCAGCGTCTCGTTCGGCTCGAGCGCCTGGTCGCGGGCGGCGTTCGTGAGCACGTCCTCCTCGTCGAGGGCCGTGAACTCCACCGGCACGTCGAGGGCGGCTGCGACGGCCTCGAGGCGCTGGTACTCGGCCGCCCGGCCCGACACGGGATCGCGCGGCGGCGACCACGAGAACGTACGCGCCAGCGAGCGGCCGCGGCGCTCGAGCGCCTGCTGCGCGAGCACGGCGACGACCGAGGAGTCGAGCCCGCCGCTCAGGTGCGCTCCCACCGGCGCGTCGCCGTCCACCGCGTCGGCGGTCGATTCCGTCAGGGTCGAGCGCAGGGCCTCGGCCCAGTCGTCCGCGGTGCGCGGTCCCGGCGCCGCCGATCGCTCAGGCGACCAGTGCCTGCGGCGGCGGGTGGGCCGGCCGGGCTCGACCACCAGCAGCTCGCCGGGCGGCAGCTTCCTGACGCCCTCGAAGAACGAGTGCTCGCGAAGCAGCGGCGCGTTCTGCACGAATCGGGCCACCACGGCGTCCTCGTCGGGTCGCCGGGGGACGCCGGCGCACCGAAGGACGGCCTCGGCGTCGGTCGCGAACACGAAGCCCGCGGCTCCCTCCCAGTAGTGGAACGGGCGGAAGCCGGCGTGGTCGCGCGCGCACAGCAGCCGCTGGCGTGGCGCGTCCCAGAGCGCGAATGCGAAGGCGCCCCGCAGCCGGGCGACGCAGTCGTCCCCCCAGCGCAGGTAGGCGCGCAGCACGAGCTCCTCGTCGGTGTCGGCCTCGTCCTGCGCTCCGAGGAGGCGGCGTATCTCGTTCCGATTGTCGAGCCGGACGTCAGCGGTCACGGTCACCCCCGCGACCTCGGGGAGCGTCGCGGCCGGGGGGCGCGCCGCGCCGATCGTGACCGTCTGGAGCAGATGGGCGAGCCCGACGCCGCCCGCGGTCGTGGTGCGCTCGCCGTCGCCGCCCCAGAACGACATCGCGTCGCGCATGGGCGCGAGATCCCGAGCGGACACCGGCGCGCGCGGGCCGCGCACGATGCCGAGTATTCCGCTCACGACGTCATGAGCGGGTGCCCGCCGCCGCGCGGCGGGCGAGGGTCAGCTGGGCGGGAGGGAGGTGGAGTTCTCGCCGGTGCCGGTGATCTTGGCGAACGCGGTCTCCTCCAGCTCGAGCCGCTCGAGTCGCGGCGCGATCCACCCGCTGCGCTCCGGCTGCACTCCGTCGATCCGGTCGTCGCTCATCGCCTCTCCATCCCCGTTGACGCCTGTTGCGCGGCAGTGTAGCCCCAGGAGGGGCGCCCGAGCAAGCCCTAGCTGGGCGGGAGGGAGGTGGGGTTCTCTCCGAAGCCGGGGATCTTGGCGAACTCGGTCTCCTCCAGCTCGAGTCGCTCCAGCCGCGGCGCGTTCCACTCGCTGCGCTCCGGCTGCCCCTGTTCGATCCGCTCGTCACTCATCACATCTCCATCCCATCCAGTTGACGCCTCTTGGGCGCGAAAGTGTAGCTTCGGGGCCGGCGCCGCCACCCCCGTGTTTGCCGGCCCGCTGGGATACTGGCGCGATGCGCGCCCCCGACGTGGAGGTCGTGTACCGCGCGGTGGACGCGCGTCTCGACAAGGCCGCCGGCGCCGGCCCGATTCACCAGGCGGCGCCCGGGCGCGCGCTGATCGACCTTCCGTCGGTGGCGCGTGTGCTGGTGGAGGACGGTCGCCGGGCGACGGTGCAGCGCGCCCCCGGCGCATCCGACGAGGACGTGGGGTGGATGCTGGCCGGGCCGGTCCGCGTCGCCGCCGAGCTCCAGCGCGGCGCGATGGCGCTGCGCGCGTCCGCGGTCGTGG
>DATENL010000340.1:0-14255 GCA_035275105.1 Thermoleophilaceae bacterium | reverse complement strand
GAACCGGCTGCTGCGCGAGCGCGCCGCCGGGCTGGGCGTCGAGCTCAAGGTCCCGCCCTCCGAGCTCTGCACCGACAACGCGGCGATGATCGGCTCGGCGGCGCGCTGGGTGACGCCGCTGCGCGACTTCGCCGCCCTGGACGCGTACGCCAGCGGGGAGCGGGGGCTGTGAGCCTCGTCCTCTACGGGCGGCCGGGGTGTCACCTGTGCGACGACGCCCGCGTCGTCCTGCAGCGGATCGGCCACCCGTTCGACGAGGTCGACATCGAGGCCGACGACGAGCTGCTCGCGCGCTACCTCGAGCGCATCCCGGTCGTCGCGCTCGACGGAGTCGAGCTGTATGACCTCTTTGTGGACGAGGCCGAGCTTCGCACTCGGCTCGACGCTAGAGTGCGACGGGCATGAGCGTCGGCGACGCCATCCACACTGCGGCCGACCCAGGGGACGCGCCTCCGATGCCGGAGCGGCTGTCGCTGGGCGTCGCCGCGCGCCTGTCGCGCTACCTGCAGGTCCTGACGCAGGCCAAGAAGATGGGCAAGGAGACCATCTCCTCGCAGGAGCTCAGCGACTACACCCACGTCAACTCGACGCAGATCCGCCGCGACCTCTCCGGCTTCGGCAAGTTCGGCAAGCGCGGCGTCGGCTACAACGTCGACTCGCTCGTCTCGCAGATCCGCAAGATCCTGCGCACCGCCGGCCAGCACAACATCGCGCTGTTCGGCGCCGGCCACCTGGGGCGCGCGATCGCCAGCTCGGACATCTTCGCCGACCACGGCTTCCGCGTCGTGGCCATCTTCGACGCCGACCCGCGCAAGGTCGGCCACACGGTGGGCAACCAGGCCGTGCGCCACGTGCGCGACCTCAAGCAGGTCGTCGAGGAGGAGGACATCGTCGTCGGCGTCCTCGCGGTGCCCAACGCGGCGGCGCAGCCGCTGGCCGACGACCTCGTCGACGCCGGCGTGAAGATCATCTTCAACTACTCCGAGGCGCTGGTGCAGGTCCCGCCCGAGGTCACCGTCCACACGTCCAGCCCGGCCGTGGACCTCCTCTACGCGCTCTACTTCTACCTGACCTAGTGGGCCTTTAGGCCATGAGCATCGACCTGGCCGCAGCGGAGGAGCTCTTCGCCGCCTCGACCGACGCCACCGTCGGGATCGAGGAGGAGTTCATGGTCCTCGACGCGGCCTCGCTCGACCTCGTGCCGCGCTTCGAGGAGCTGCGCGACCTCGCCGCCGCCGACGATCCGGTGCTGGCCGAGTCGATCGCCGGCGAGCTCATCTCGAGCGAGATCGAGATCCGCTCCGGCCGCGGCGAGGACGTCCACGACGCCCTGCGCCGCCAGCGCGACGTCCGCAACCGCCTCTTCGCGCTGGCCGAGGCGCGCGGGATCGCGCTGGGCGCGACCGGCACCCACCCGTGGGCCGACTACCGCGAGCAGCGCAACATCGACACCGAGCACTACCGCCGCGTGGTCGACGGCCTGCAGTACGTCGCGCGGCGCAACAACACCTTCTCGCTGCACGTCCACGTCGGCGTCCGCGGCGCCGACCGCGCGATCCGGGTCTGCGACCGCCTGCGGCCCGTGCTGCCGCTGCTGCTCGCGATCAGCGCCAACTCGCCGTACCTCGACGCGCGCGACGCCGGCCTCCACTCCGCGCGCTCGCAGGCCTTTACGAAGAGCTTCCCGCGCTGCGGCATCCCCGACGCCTTCGGGACCTGGCAGGCCTACGCCGACTACGTCCGCTTCCTCGTGCGCACGAACTCGATCGTCGAATACACGCAGGTGTGGTGGTCGATCCGCCCGCACTTCACCTTCGGCACCGTCGAGGTGCGCATCTGCGACGCCCAGTCCTCGGCGCCCGAGGCGGAGGCCCTGAGCGGCCTGATCGTCGCGTGCGTGGCGCAGGCGGCGCGCGACGAGGACGAGCGCGTGCCGTTCGCCGACCACCCGCGGCGGTTCCTCGAGGAGAACTTCTGGCGCGCGATCCGCCATGGCCAGGACGGCGCGCTCATCGACCTCGACCGGGGCGTCGAGTTCCCGGCCGCGTCGGCGGGCGAGCGCCTGCTCGCCTGGACCGCTCCGGTGCGCGCCGAGCTCGGCATCGAACCCGTGTTCCCGGCGATGAACGGCGCCCAGCGCCAGCGCCGCGCGATCGATGCGGGCGCCGACATGCGCGAGGTGTACGCGGCGTCGGTGAAGGAGACGCGACAGACCTACGTCCAGGAGGCGAAGGCCGCATGAGCGAGCAAGGACCACCCACGGGCGATCCCGGCCGCGAGCCGACCGAGGAGGAGCTGCGCGCCGCCTACGAGGCGGAGATCAAGCGCATGCGCATCGAGGACATCATCGTCCAGACGATCGTGTCGCTCGTTAACCTCGGCGGTCGGCGCGCGGGCTTCGTCCCGGGCGCCGAGGACGAGCGCGACCTGGACCAGGTCCGCCTGGCGGTCGAGGGCGTGCGGGCGCTCCTGCCGCTCATCGAGGCCGAGCTCGGGCCCGAGGCGAGCACGATCCGCGACGCGCTCGCGCAGCTGCAGATGATGTACGCCCGCGCCAGCGGCGCGCCCACACCGGAGCCCGGGCCCGAGGGCGAGGCGCCGCCGGAGCAGCGCCCCGAGCAGCCGCCCGAGCCGCCCCCGCAGGAGGGTCAGAAGCCGGGCGAGCCGGGACCGGCGCAGCGCAGCGGCAGGCTCTGGATTCCGGGCCAGTAGCGCCCGCGCGGTCGCGTTCGAACCTCGACGGGGGTTCCGGGTGGCGGGCGCAGTACCATGACCGGCGCTCTTGAGCCGGGGCACGGCGCCGTCCGGGCGCCTCTTGCCGTTCGCTCACGCGTTCGGCGTACTGCATTCCGCGCGCCGCACGCGGCTCACATAAGTCTCGGAGGAACTTAACCCTTGAGTGATTTTCTGACCGACCACGGGGTCATCGTCGCGCTGGTCTGCGCGCTGGGTGCCGTGGCCTATGGAGTCCTTACGACACGCTCGCTGCTCGCGCTGTCCCCCGGCAACGCGGAGATGGTCCGCATCTCCGGCGCCGTCCAGGAAGGCGCGCGCGCGTATCTGAACCGCCAGTACACGACGATCGCCGTCGTCGGCGTGATCCTGTGCATCGCGCTCATCTTCATCCAGGACCTGTCGGTGGCGATCGGCTTCGCCATCGGCGGCATCCTGTCCGGGTCGACCGGCTACATCGGGATGAACGTCTCGGTGCGCGCCAATGCCCGCGTGGCCGAGGCGGCCCGCGGCGGCGTCTCGCCCGCCCTCGAGGTCGCCTTCCGCGGCGGGGCCATCACCGGCCTGCTCGTGGTGGGCCTCGCGCTGCTCGGCGTCGCCGGCTACTACGGCATCCTCACCGCCTTCTTCGACAAGTCGCAGAAGGAGGCCGTCGACGCGCTCATCGGCCTTGGCTTCGGCGGCTCGCTGATCTCGGTCTTCGCCCGCCTCGGCGGTGGCATCTTCACGAAGGCGGCCGATGTCGGCGCCGACCTCGTCGGCAAGGTCGAGGCCGGCATCCCGGAGGACGACCCGCGCAACCCGGCCGTGATCGCCGACAACGTGGGCGACAACGTCGGCGACTGCGCCGGCATGGCGGCCGACCTGTTCGAGACCTACGCCGTGACCGCCGTGGCGGTCATGCTGCTCGGCATCCTGACCTTCAGCGCGGAGCAGGCGACGCAGGTCGTCCTGTACCCGCTGGTGCTCGGCGGCGTCTCGATCATCGCGTCGATCATCGGCACCTTCGCCGTCAAGTCGGCCAGCGGCAACGTCGAGCGCGCGCTCTACCAGGGCGTCGTGCTCGCGGGCATCATCGCCGCGATCGCCTTCTACCCGATCACCAACTGGATGATGGACGGTCTCACGCGGGTGGGCGGCGCCGAGGGCCCCTCGGTCGGCGACATCTACCTCTGCTCGCTGATCGGCCTCGTCGTCACGGGCCTGCTGTTCGTGATCACCGACTACTACACGTCGACCCGCTTCTCGCCGGTCAAGAAGACGGCCGCCGCGTCGGAGACGGGCCACGCGACCAACATCATCCAGGGCCTCGCCCAGGGCCTCCAGGCCACGGCGCTGCCCGCGCTGGTGATCGTGCTCGCGATCTTCGCCGCCAACGAGCTCGCCGGCATCTACGGCGTCGCCGTGGCCGTGATGGCGCAGCTGTCGCTGACCGGCCTGATCGTCGCGCTCGACGCGTTCGGCCCGATCACCGACAACGCCGGCGGCATCGCGGAGATGGCGGACCTGCCGCAGGAGGTCCGTGACGTCACCGATCCGCTGGACGCCGTCGGCAACACCACCAAGGCGGTCACGAAGGGGTACGCGATCGGCTCGGCCGTGCTCGCGGCCCTCGTGCTGTTCGCCGCCTTCATCCAGGAGCTCTCGGACGAGGCGGTCGACAAGGGCAAGGACCTCGACCTCTCGTTCTCGCTATTCGACCCGCCCGTGCTGGTCGGGCTGCTGATCGGCGGCATGATGGTCTACCTGTTCGCCGCGCTGGCGATCGAGGCCGTCGGCCGCGCCGGCGGCGGCGTGGTCGAGGAGGTTCGGGCCCAGTTCCGCGAGAAGCCGGGGATCATGGAGGGCACCGAGCGTCCCGACTACGCCCGCGCGGTGGGCATCGTGACCGCGGCGGCGCAGCGCGAGATGATCGCGCCGTCGCTGATCCCGATCGGGGTGACGGTGATCGTCGGGCTGCTGTCCTACAAGGCGCTCGGCGGGCTCCTGATCGGCGTGATCGTGGTCGGGTTCTTCGCGGCCGTGTCGATGACGTCCGGCGGCGGGGCGTGGGACAACGCCAAGAAGCTGATCGAGGACGGCGAGTACGGCGGCAAGGGCTCCGACGCGCACGCGGCCTCGGTGACCGGCGACACCGTCGGCGATCCCTACAAGGACACGGCGGGGCCGGCGATCAACCCCATGATCAAGGTGGCGAACATCGTGGCGCTGCTGATCATTCCTTTCCTGGTCTAGGGGTTCCTTGCCGTGGCGGGCGGGGCCCGGCGCGGCGACACCATTTCGTCCGTGCTCGCTCGCTTCGCGAGCTGCGCGCGACGAAACGGTGCTCGCCCCGCCACCGCCGGGTGGTGCGCTACCCATTAGCCTGCCGTCATGGTCGCTCGTTGCTTCCTCCTCGGCCTCCTGCTCGTCGCCGTGGCGGGCGCCGGCTGTGGCGACGACGGCAAGGCGCGGACGGTCGACGAGCAGCAGATCGAGAGCCAGATCGAGCGGAGCCTCTCCACGGCGACCGCGAAGGTGACGTCGGTCGACTGTCCCGGTGACGTGGAGAGCAAGACCGGGGCGAAGTTCACCTGCAAGGCGAAGCTCGAGGGCGGCGGGAAGGGCGAGGTGGAGGTCACCGAGACCCAGGCGCCGGACAGGTTCACGTACGCCTTCAAGCCGGGGACCGTGGAGCTCTCGGGCGAGTCGGTCGACGCGGCGGTCGAGCGCGAGCTCCAGCAGAGCGGCGTGAACGGCGCTCAGGCCGAGTGCCCCGAGGTCGTCGAGGTGAAGACGGGCACGACCGTCACCTGTCCGGTCAAGGGCGCCGGCGGGGGAGTCGGGCGGGTCAGCTTCGAGTTCGAGGACGAGTCCGGCTCGATCGACGCGTCGTCGGTCGAGACCGGGAAATAGCGATCGTAGGGAGCGGGCGATGACCGGCCGGGCGGACTTCACCGAGGAGGAGTGGGAGCTCGTGACCGGGGCGCCGCCGCTGGCGGGGCTGATCGTCGCCACCGCGCAGCGCGGCGGGACCTTCCGCGAGTCGCTCGCGATGGGCAAGGCGTACGGCGAGGCGCGCAAGCAGCACGGCCAGAGCGAGCTCCTCGACGAGATCACGCACGCCAGGCCGAAGGTCGAGCACAAGGGCGTCTCGTCCTTCGAGGAGCTGAAGCAGCACGGGCTCGAGCGCATCCGCGCGGCCGTGTCCCTTCTCGAGGACAGGGCGGCGGCGGACGAGGTCGACGCGTACCGGGGCTTCGTCGTAACGCTGGCGGAGCGGGTCGCCGCCGCGCACCGCGAGGACGGCGTCGAGGTGAGCGAGGCCGAGCGGGCGGCGATCGAGGAGATCGCGTCGGCCGCGGGCGCCGCGACCGCCTGAGCTCCGACCAGCGCGGGTCGGACCCCCTCCGCGGGTAGCGTTCGCCGCGATGGCCGAACGCCGCCCCAAGCACGCCGGGCTCGAGCGCGTCCTCGGCACGGGCGCGCTCTTCAGCACCGCCTACGGGAACGTGGGCAGCTCGATCTACTACGCGCTCGGCCTGGTCGCGGTCTTCGCGCTCGGGATGACGCCGGTCGTGTTCGTGATCTCCGGCCTGATCTTCGCCGCGACCGCCGCCACCTACGCCGAGGCGACCGCGATGTACCCCGAGGCCGGCGGGTCGTCGTCGTTCGCCCGGCACGCCTTCAACGAGTTCTGGTCCTTCTTCGCCGCCTGGGGCCAGATGCTCAACTACATCATCACGGTCTCGATCTCGGCGTTCTTCGTGCCGCACTACCTCGGGGTCTTCTGGGAGCCGCTCCGTCACTCGCCGGGCGACGTGGTCGGCGGGATCGTGATCGTCGCGGTGCTGGCGGCCGTGAACGTGGTCGGGGTCAAGGAGGCCGCCAACCTGAACATCTTCCTCGCGGTCGCCGACTTCATCACCCAGGTCCTGCTCGTGATCGTCGGCTGCGTGCTCGTCCTCTCGCCCCAGACGCTGGTGGACAACGTGGACTTCGGGACCTCGCCGACGGTCTCCGACTTCCTGATCGCGATCCCGGTCGGGATGGTGGCCTACACGGGGATCGAGACCGTCTCGAACCTCGCCGAGGAGGCGCGCGACTTCGGCCGCACGATCCCGCGTGCGATCGGCGGGGTGGTGATCGCCGTCGCGGTGATCTACGCGTTCCTGCCGATCGTCGCGCTGTCCGCGATGCCCGTCGTGAACGGCGAGACCGCCCTCGCCGGCGAGTTCGCGGGGGACCCGATCCTCGGCGTCGTGAAGAACCTCGACCTGGGCGGGCTCCAGGGGCCGGCGGAGGCGTACGTGGGCATCCTCGCGGCCACGATCCTCTTCATCGCCACCAACGCCGGGCTGATCGGGGTGTCCCGGCTCACGTACTCGATGGGCCAGTACCGCCAGCTGCCCGAGCGGCTGCGGCAGCTCCACCCGCGCTTTCGGACCCCGTACATCGCCATCCTGATCTTCGGGTTCATCGCGTGCCTGACGATCCTGCCGGGCCAGGCCGACTTCCTGGGCACGGTCTACGCGTTCGGGGCGATGCTGTCGTTCACGATCGCGCACCTGGCGGTGATCGCCCTGCGCATCAAGCAGCCCGACCGCGAGCGGCCCTACCGCGGCCCGGGCCAGGTGACGATCGCGGGGAGGCCGCTGCCGCTGTTCGCGCTCTTCGGCGTGTTCGGGACGGGCACCGCGTGGATCGTCGTCACGGTCCTCAACGTCACGACGCTGATCTCCGGAGCCGTCTGGCTCACGATCGGGATCGCCACCTATGTGGCGTACCGGCGCCGCCAGGGGCTGAGCCTGACGCAGACGGCGAAGGTGGTCGTGCCGAAGCCCGTCGTCGAGCACGAGGTGGAGTACGAGTCGATCCTGGTCGCGTTCGAGGACGACGAGTATTCGCCCCAGGCGGTGGCGACCGCCGCGAAGCTCGCGGCCACGCGCCGGCGCGGCATCCACGTGCTCGTGACGATCAGCGTCCCGGCGAGCGCGCCGATCGACGCGGCGATGCCGCGGCAGGAGGCGAAGGCGCAGGAGATGATCGACTCCGCGCGCGTCCGCGGCGGCCGGCGCGTGACCGGGCACTGGGAGAAGGTCCGGCCCGGGGAGGCGGGCCGCCGGATCGTCGCCGAGGCGCGCGAGATCCGCGCCCGCGCGGTCGTGATGCCCCTGCCGCCGCGTCGCAGCGGCGCGCCCGTCTTCAACCGGACGTTGGAGTACCTGCTCGCCGAGCGTCCGTGCAGGGTGATCGTCGAGGCGCCGCCGGGCCAGGTCACCCGCTCGGTCGCGGCCTGATCCGCGACGGCGACCGGCGCGGGACGACCGCCGCCCAGGTCTAGAATCCGGGCTCGTGGAGCGGGCCTACCGGCAGTCGACTCGCGGGCTCGCGGCGGCCCTGCTCGTGCTCGGGGTGGCGATGGTCGTCCTGTCGATCGCGCGCGGCGGCGGGCCGCTGGCGATCGGCGTGGTGGTCGGCGTGCTGTTCGCGCTCTTGGGCGCGGCACGGCTGTACCTCGCGACGCGGCACGACCCGCCGGACGGCGGCGCGTGAGGGGACCGCGCCCCTCGCGCCCCTCGCTGCCGTCGCTGCCCGCCGGGACGCGGATCCGGATCGCGCGGGGCCTCGGCGTGCCGCGGCTCCTGGCGATCGGGCTGAGCGCGGTCGGCGCGTCGATCTACTTCATCCTCGGCGTGGTCGCCGACCACGCGCTCGGGATGACGCCGGTCGTCTTCGTGATCGCGACGTTCTTCTTCGCCGTCACGACGATGACGTACCTCGAGGGGAACTCGATCCACCCCGAGCGGGGCGGGGCGTCGACGCTGGCGCGCTACGCGTTCGACGAGCTCTGGAGCTTCGTCGCCGGCTGGGCGGTGATCCTCGACTACCTGATCGTGATGGCGATCTGCGCGTTCGTCACCTCGAACTACCTCGAGGCGATCTGGGGAGAGCTGGGCACGTCGCCGCTCGAGTTCGTCGTCGCCACGGCCGCGATCGCGTTCGCGGTATGGGCCAACATCCGCGGCCCGACGCCCGCGCGCTACCGGCGGGTGATCCAGCTCGGGCTGGTCAACATCGCCCTGATGGCCGTGATCGTGGTGATCGGCCTGGCGACCGAGTTCCACCCCGGCCGAGTGATCGACTCGATCGACCTCGGCACGGCGCCCGAGTGGGGCGACCTGTGGTTCGCGACGGTGCTCGCGACCGTGGCGTTCCTCGGCATCGAGGCCGCGTCGGGGCTCGCGTCGGACGTGCAGGTGCCGCGCCGCGGCCTGCGCCGACTCGCGGTGATCGCGGGGACCGTCCCCGCGATCGTGCTCGTCGGCATCTCGGCCGTGGCGCTGATGGCCGTCCCGGTCGTGGGCGATTCGACGGCGCTGGGGGGGCGCTACGTGGACGCGCCGCTCCTCGGGGTCGTGTCGGCGTTCGACCCGGACTGGCTCGCGCGGCTGCTGCGCTACACGCTCGGCGTGGTCGGCGCGCTCGTGCTGATCCAGGCCGTCAACGGGACGATGCTTGGGCTCTCGCGGCTCAGCTACTCGCTCGCGACCAACCGCCAGATCCCGAGCCTGCTGGGCCGGCTCCACTCGAAGCGCTCGACGCCGTACGTGGCGGTCGCGGTCGCCGGCGTCCTCGCCACGGGGCTCTCGTACAGCGCCGACATCCAGTTCCTGGCCGGGATCTTCGCGTTCGGCGCGACGCTGGCGTTCACGATCGCGCACGCGTCGGTGATCGTGATGCGCTTTCGCGAGCGCGACGCGCCGCGGGCCTTCCGGATTCCGTTGTCGGTGCCGTTCCGCGGCGGGACGGTGCCGATCCCGGCGCTCGTCGGGGCGGTCGGCTCGTTCGCGGCGTGGGTCAGCGTGCTGGTGCTGCACGAGGGCGCCCGATCGGTCGGTGGGCTATGGATGCTCAGCGGGCTCGTCCTGTACGTGGTCTACCGGCTCGGCCAGGACAAGCCGCTGCGGAAGCGCTTCACGATCCCGGACGCGGCGCTCCAGGACGTCGAGGACGCCGAGTACGGGAGCATCCTCGTCCCGGTGTTCGGCTCGGAGCTCGACGACGACATCGTCGGGACGGCCGGGCGACTCGCGGCGGACGAGTCGGACGACGGCGAGGGCGGCGCGGTGATCGAGGCGCTGTACGTGGTCGAGGTCCCGATGTCGCTGCCGCTCGACGCGCGCGTGCCGGACGAGGAGATCAACGCGGCCAAGCGGGCGGTGTCGCGCGCGAAGGAGGTCGGGGAGGAGTACGAGGGCGTGGTGGTGGCGACGGCGATGGTGCGGGCGCGGGCGGCGGGCGAGGCGATCGTCGCCGAGGCGCGCCGGCGCGGGGTGGAGGCGATCGTGCTGGCCGCCGAGAAGCCGACCAGGATGCGCGGCGGCAAGCTGCTCGGGGGTCGCGGTGGGCCAAGGGACCGGTCGGTCGGCGAGACGACGCGCTACGTGCTCGAGAAGGCGCCCTGCCGGGTGGTGCTCACCGCGCCTCCCGAGGGCGAGGACGGCCTGAGGGAGGGCGTCGCCCCGTAGAGCCCCGGTTATAGAGTGCGCGCGGTGTTCGTGATGATCGTCGGATCCGGGCGCGTGGGCTCGTCCATAGCGCGGAAGATGCTGGAGCAGGGGCACGAGGTGTCCGTGCTCGACGAGGACCCCGAGGCGATCGCGCAGCTCGAGAAGGGCATGATCGACAGCTGGGTCGATTCCGGCGGGCTGTTCACCGTCGGGACCGCCCTCGAGATGGACGCGCTGGAGGAGGCCGGGATCGAGCGCGCCGACGCGTTCGTCGCGTCGACCGACGGCGACAACACCAACCTGGTGATCGCGCAGATCGCGCAGAAGCGGTTCAACATCAAGACCGTCGTCGTGCGCGTGCTCGACCCGGCGCGCGCGTCGTGGTACGAGCAGCAGGGCCTGCGGACGGTCTGCCCGACGAAGATCGCGATCGAGATGCTCGAGGACGCTGTCACAGAGGGAATCGGGTAGCCGTGTACGTCCTCGTGGTCGGAGCCGGCAAGGTCGGCTGGAATCTCACGCGCGAGCTGATCGGCCGCGGGAACGAGGTCACGGTGATCGAGCGCGATCCGGCCCGGTTCACGACCGTCGAGGAGGAGCTCGAGCACGCCGCGCATTACGGCGACGGGTCAGAGCTTTGGGTGCTCGAGCGCGGCGGGATCGAGCGCGCGGACATGGTGATCGCGGTGACCGGCGACGACGAGGACAACCTGCTGATCTGCCAGGTCGCGCGCGAGAAGTACGGCGTCGAACGGGTGATCGCGCGCTGCAACAACCCGCGCAACCTCCAGCACTTCGAGCTGCTCGGGATCAAGCCGGCCGTGTCGGCGACCGACCTGATCCTCCGGCTGATCGAGCACGAGGTCCCCCGCTACGGGCTGCTGCACCTGCTCGACCTGCCGCAGGAGCGGCTCGAGATCATCGAGGTCGAGGTGTCCAAGGGGTCGCCCGCCGACGGCGCGATGGTCAAGGACCTCGGGCTGCCGGACGGCTCGCTCGCGATCTCGATCCTGCGCGACGGGACCGGGTTCGTGCCGCTCGCCGACTCGGTGGTCGAGTCCGGCGACGAGGTGCTCGTGGTGCTCGACACGGGGCTCGAGGACAAGGTGAGCGCGCGCTTCAGGGCGCCCGAGGCGGCGGCCTAGGCTGCCGGCGTGGCCGATCGGGAGGTCGACTTCCTGCTGATCGGCGGCGGGGTCGCGGCGGCGAGCTGCGCGCGCACGCTGCGGGAGGAGGGCGCCGAGGGGTCCGTGCTCGTGGTCGCGCGCGAGCCCGATCCGCCGTACAACCGGCCGCCGCTGTCGAAGGAGTACCTGGCCGGCGAGCTGCCGCGCGAGGAGGCCTTCGAGCTGCCGCCGGACTGGTACGCCGAGAACGGCGTGGAGCTCATGACGCGAACGAGCGTGATGAAGCTCGACAGCGAGGAGCGCGTCGCGAAGCTGTCGACGCGCGAGGAGGTGTCGTTCGGCAAGGCGCTGGTGGCGACGGGCGCGAACGTGAGGCGGCTCCGCGTCGACGGCGGCGACCTCGAGGGGATCCACTACCTGCGCTCGTTCGGCAACTCCGACGCCATTCGAGCGGAGGCCTCCGAGGCCGAGCGGGTGGTGCTGGTCGGCGGCAGCTACATCGGCTGCGAGGTGGCCGCCACGCTCACCGCGCTCGGGCGCCGCTGCGCGATCCTGATGCAGGAGGACGTGACGCTCGAGCGGCAGTTCGGCCCCCGGGTCGGCCGGTTCTTCCAGGGTGTCCTCGAGGAGCACGGGATCGAGGTGCACGGCGGCGACGAGCTCGAGCGCTACGAGGGGTCGAACGGGCGCGTCGAGCGGGTGGTCACGAAGGGCGGTCTGTCGATCGACTGCGGGCTTGTCGTGGTCGGCGCCGGCGTCGCGCCCGACCTGATGCTGGCGCGCGGAGCCGGCCTCGAGATCGGCGACGGCGGCGGCGTGCGCTGCTCGGCGCGGCTCGAGACGTCGGTCTCCGGCGTCTACGCCGCCGGCGACGTGGCGGAGTACGACTCGCCGCTGCACGGTGGCCCGGCGCGGATCGAGCACTGGGACGTGGCCAAGGAGCAGGGCCGGACCGCCGGTCTCAACATGGCGGGGGGCGAGGCCCCGCACGAGACGGTCCCGTACTTCTGGTCGGACTTCTCGGACTGGACGAGCCTCAGCTACGTCGGCGTCGGCAGCGCCGCGGGCGCGCCGGCGATCCGCGGCTCGCTGGACGACGGCCAGTTCAGCGCCTGGGGGCTGGCCGAGGACGGCCGCGTCGTCTCGTGCCTGGCGGTCGGTCGCGACGACGACATCGACGAGGCCAAGCGGCTGATCAAGGAGCGGGCGAAGCCGGACCCGGCGGCGCTGGCGGACGACGGCACGGACCTGGCGGCCCTGTAGGGGCCGCGCCTCCGTTACATCTTGGTCACGAGCGTTACAACTGCGCGACGAGCGTTACGGAACTAAAAAACCCACCGTTTCCAGCGGGTTTGATGTCCGGCGCTGGCGGTTGAATGTCATTGCGGGGCAGGGACTCGAACCCCAATTTCCCGGTCCAGAGCCGGACGTCTTGCCATTAGACGACCCCGCAGCTCGGCGCCGGATTCTAGAAGGAGGAGCCGACCGCGCCCGCGAGGCCGGGGAGACGCGATGGGAAGAAAGACGAACCCGGTGAGGCGCGCCCGCGTGGCCGAGATGCTCGACGCGGGCCTTGGCCTGGCGGAGATTGCCCGTCGTCTCGACGTGACCATCTCGACGGTATGGCACTACGCCTGCGGTCGCGCCCGCGGGCAATCCCGCTCGACCGTCTGCTCGCGGACGACACGACGCGCAACCGCATGAACCTCAAGAACCGAACGGTGCGCGCCGGCCTCAAGGACGGCAGCTGCGAGGAGTGCGGCGTCGCCGACTGGCGGGGCCGGCCGCTGTCGATGGCGCTGCACCACGTGAACGGCGACGGGCGGGACAACCGGCTCGAGAACCTGCGGCTGCTGTGCCCCAACTGCCACGGCCAGACCGAGAACTTCGCCGGCAGGGCTGCAAACCATCGCCTGGCGGAGTCCTCGGTCGCCTCGCGTGCAGCGCGCGCGTCGCTCCCTGCGTCCGCCCCAGGCTCGGTTTTCGCACTGCCCCCGGCTAGCTGACGTCAACCATCTAAGGTCGCAGTGCGTAAACCGCTCTGGAGCGGGCCTTGTCAGCGGCGATCCTGAAGACACTCAACGCTCCGCACGGAGAGGACGGCATGCGGACCCTGTACCGGACCTACGGCCCGGAGCTCTATGGGTTCGCCGTCAACGCCCTGGGCGACCGTCAGCTCGCGGAGGAAGTCGTGCAGGACGTCTTCACGCGGGTCTGGCGGCACGCGGACAGCTTCGATCCGTCGCGCGCCAGCTTCCGCACCTGGATCTACGGGATCGCCCGCAACGCGATCATCGACCTGAAGCGCAGGAGCGCTGTGCGGCCCGCCATCGTCACCGCGCCCGAGGAGCTCGACGAGGGTCCCGGCGAGAACGCGCTCGACCAAGCGCTGCTGTCGTGGCAGGTCTCGGCGGCGCTCGAGCGGCTGACGCCCGAGCACCGGCAGGTGATCCGGCTCGCGCACTTCCAGGGTCTGCGGCTGCGCGAGATCGCGGAGCTGACCGGTCTGCCGCTGGGAACCGTCAAGAGCCGCGTGTCGTACGCGCTGCGAAGCATGCGGCTCGCGCTCGAGGAGCTGGGGGTGGAGCCGTGAGCTCGCGCCACGCGTTTGCCTGCGACGACTGCCGCTCCCTGCTCGGCGGCTATGTCCTCTCGGCGCTCGAGCCGGAGGAGATGGAGGCGGTCAGCGCTCACGTCCGCACGTGCTCCGAGTGCACGCGCGAGCTGGTGTCGCTGGCGCCGCTGCCAGCGCTGCTCGACGTCGCCGGCTCCGCCGAGCCCGTCGCCGAGAAGCCGCCCGAGGCGCTCGAGGACGCCGTGCTCGACCGCTTCGCCCGCGAGCGCCCGCGCCCGCTGACAACCAGCCAGGAGCACCACCGTGGCAGGTCGACGGCGCGGCGCG
>DATENL010000339.1:0-28837 GCA_035275105.1 Thermoleophilaceae bacterium | reverse complement strand
GCACCCGGGCCGAGGGCCTCGGGTGCGGGCTCCGCCGCGGCCACCGGGCGGGCGGGCGTCACGTCGTCGGCGGGGTAGCTGAGCGCCAGCGCGCCACGCGGGCGCTCGTCGGGCGGCAGCGAGAGCCGAGCGTACGCATCGGCCGCCCGATCGATCGGCAGCACTTCCTCGATCAGGTCGGCGAGCCTGAGGGCGCCCGCCGCCTGGAGGTCGAGCACGGCCTGCATGTTGCGCTGCTCGGTCCAGCGCACGTAGGCGATGGGGTAGTCGAGGCCGCGCTCCTCGTAGTCGGGGTCGTAGCGCCCCGGGCCGTACGAGCGCGAGACCCTGAACGACAGCTCCTTCTGGAAGAACGCGTCGCGGGGCACGTCGATCGGCGCGTCGCCGACGAGGACGACCGCGCCGCGGTCGCGCGCGACGTCGGTGGCAAGCAGCAGGGGGTCGCTCGTCGGCGCCGCGGCCGTGACCAGCGCCGCGTCGACGCCGACGCCGCCGGTCGCGTCGAGGATCGCCTCCGCCGCGTCCGGACCGACCGTCACGCCGTGACGGGCGCCGGCGGCGACGGCCGCGTCGACCCGCGCCTGGTCGAGGTCGACCGCGAACACCGTCGCGCCCGACGCGACCAGCAGGCGAACCGTGATCTGGCCCACGAGCCCGCAGCCGATCACGGCGACGCTCTCGCCGAGCCTCACGTCGGCGATGCGCACGCCGTGCAGAGCGATCGACGCGATCGTCGTGAGCGCGGCGGCGTCCATCGGCACGCCGTCGGGCACCTTCGCGCAGAGGTTGCTCGGCACGCTCACGAGCGACGCGTGGTTGGCGTGGCCGGCCCCGGCGCACGCGACGCGATCGCCCACCGAGAGGCCGCGCACGGCCGACCCGGTCTCGACCACGACCCCGGCACAGCTGTAGCCCGTGGGGCTCTCGCCCGGCAGGCTGCCGCGCACGGTCTCGAGCGTGCTCCGGAGGCCCTCGCGGCGGACCCTCTCGACGGCCTTGCGCGCGAGCTCGGGCCGCTCGGCCACGCGCGCGACGATCGACTTCTCGCTGTTCTCGCGGAAGGCCCGCTCGGTGCCCGAGCTGATCACCGAGAACTCGTTGCGGACCAGCACGTTGCCGCGCGGGACCGCCGGCGGCGGCACCTCCCTGACAGTGGGGCCCGCCGGCGTCTGGAGCACCTGCTTCACGTGACGGCCTCGGCGACCGGGGCCGCCTGGGTGCGCTCGATCACGTCGGTCACGCGCGCGGCGGCCGCGCCGTCCCAGAGCGGCGGCGGGGGCGCCGGTGCGGCGCCGTCGAGCGCGCGCAGGGCCGGCAGCACGTCGTCGATGCGCCCCGGCTCGAGCCCCAGGAGGGTGTTCGTGCCGGCGCGGATCGTGACCGGGCGCTCGGTCGAGTCGCGCAGCGTGAAGCACGGCACGCCCAGGTAGGTCGTCTCCTCCTGGACGCCGCCGGAGTCCGTCAGCACCGCGGCGGCGTCGGCCTCGAGCGAGAGGAAGTCCAGGTAGCCGACGGGGTCGATCAGGGTCAGGCCGGGGCCGAGGTCGGCGCCCTCGAGCATCTTCCGGGTGCGCGGATGCACGGGGAAGACCACCGGCAGCTCGCGGGCGAGCGCGCCGAGCCGGTCCATCACGTCGTGCAGCAGCGGCCCGTCGACCAGCGCCGGCCGGTGCAGCGTCACGAGCAGGTAGTCGCCCGGTCTCACGCCTAGCCGCGACGCCGCGGCGGCGGCGCGGAAGCGGTGCTCCACCGCCACGAGGCTGTCGATCATCGTGTTGCCGACGAAGTGGATCCGCTCCTCCTCGATCCCCTCGCGGCCGAGGTTCAGGATCGCCTCGTCGCTGTGCACGAACAGCAGGTCGGAGAACTCGTCGGCCACGATCCGGTTGATCTCCTCGGGCATGCCGCGGTCGAAGCTGCGCAGGCCCGACTCGATGTGCGCCAGCGGGATCCCCATCTTGACCGCGACGAGCGCCACAGCGAGGGTGGAGTTCACGTCGCCGGGCACGAGCACGAGGTCGGGGCGCTCCTCCTCGAGCACCGGCTCGACCCGCTCCATCACGCGAGCCGTCTGGACCGCGTGCGAGCCCGAGCCGACGCCGAGCATGTGGTCGGGCTCCCCCACTCCGAGCTCCGCGAGGAACACCTCGGACATCATCTGGTCGTAGTGCTGACCGGTGTGCACGAGCACGTGCCGTGCGTCGGGCAGCCGGCGCCGCATCTCGGCGAGCACCGGCGCCGTCTTCACGAAGTTCGGCCGCGCACCGACCACGTAGACGAAGGTCATCGGCCCGAATGTAGGCGATCCACCGGGCTTCGCGCCAGCCTGCATGGGCACGTTGCACAGGATTCCGCCCAGCGCTCGCGCGGCGGCGGCGGGGCGTGTTACGTTCGCAGGACGGCAGTCGCCGGCAGGGGCCCCTGCGCCCGACGAGCCAGCACGTCAAGGAGGATGGATTGCCAACAGAAGCCGTGGCCGAGGTAGCCCCCATCGCCGCCCCCGGGCCCACGACGCCCGCCGTGACGCCGCCGGCGCCCGCACGGGCGGCTCTGGCGGCCTGGCTGTCGGCCCGCGACACGGCGAGCGCCCGCGCCAGGACCGTGCTCCCGCCCACGGACGCCCCGGCCGGATCGCTCGAGGCCGCGCTGCGGTGGCTGCGCCAGACGCACGCGGCCACCGGGTTCAGGGGATCGTCGAAGGGCTTCCACCTGCTGCACGGCTGGCTCCCCGCCTACCCCGAGACGACCGGTTACGTGATCGGGACGATGCTCGCCTACGCCGCCCGGGAGGGCGACGACGGGCTGGTGGCGGAGGCCGTCCGGATGGGCGACTGGGAGATCGAGGTGCAGCGCCCCGACGGCGGCATCGGCGAGGGGCACGTGGAGGTCGGCGCCGACCGCGCCGTCGTCTTCAACACGGGGATGGTGATGCACGGCTGGGTCGACCTGTTCGAGGCCGGCCACGGCGACCGCTTCCTCGACGCCGCGGCCCGCGCCGGCCGCTTCCTGGTCGACACGGCCCTGCCGGACGGGACCTGGGACCCCTCCGTCGAGTACTCCTCGATGCCCCACACCTACAACTCGCGCGTCTCGTGGGCGATGCTCAGGCTGGCGGAGCTGACGGACGACGCCGAGCTGCGCGAGACGGCCGTCCGGCAGCTCGACTGGGTCGCGGCCAGGCAGCGCGACAACGGCTGGTTCGACTCATGCGTCTTCAAGCCGGACGGAGTACCGAGCACGCACGGCATCGCGTACACGCTCCGGGGGCTCTTGGAGAGCCACGCGCTCCTCGACGAGCCGCGCTACCTCCAGGCGGCGCTCGCGACCTCCGAGGTGCTGATCCGCAAGCTCGAGGTGCTCGGGCGGGTGCCGGCCAACTGGGACGCCGACTGGCGCCCCGCGTCGGCTCACGAGTGCGTGACCGGCAACGCGCAGCTCGGCGGCGTCTGGCTGCGGCTCTACCAGCTCACGTCCGACCCGCGCTTCGCCAACGCCGGGCTGAAGGCCGTCGACATCGCCGCGCGCCAGCAGTACCGCGGGCCGGCACGCGCGATCGACGGCGCGGTGCCCGGCTCGTTCCCGATCTACGGCCGCTACGCGCCGATGCAGTTCCCGAACTGGGCCGCGAAGTTCCTGGCCGACTCGCTGATGCTGCGCGCGGACGTGCTCGGGGAGATCGCGTGAGGGTCGTCCTCCTGTCGCGCTTCCCGCGCGCCGACGTACCGGCGTGGAAGCGGCGGGTCGCGTCGGCGGTGCACGAGATGGGCCACGAGCAGATGGTCCTCTACAGCCGCTGCTCGGTACTCGACCACGCCCGCGCCGGGCTCGAGGAGTACGGGCTCGGGATGGTGGGCTCCTACCTGAAGGCGCGCACGAAGTCGCAGGAGGAGACGCCGGGCGAGTCGGCGAGCGAGGGGACGCTCGCCGCGTGGGCCGAGGCGCGCGGCATCCCGGTGGCGCGCCACGACCGGCTCGGCGACGCCGAGGCGATCGCGGCCCTCGAGTCCTTCGACCCCGACCTGATCCTGCTCGTCGGAAGCGACATCGTGCCGGCGTCGGTGCTGGCCACCCCGCGGATCGGGACGCTCAACTGCCACTACGGGCTGCTGCCGCGCTACCGCGGCATGAACGTGGCCGAGTGGGCGATCTACCAGGACGACCCGGTCGGCGTGACGATCCACTGGGTCGACCCCGGGATCGACACGGGAGCGATCGCGGCGCGGGAGGAGATCCCGCTCGAGCCCGGCGACGACCTGGACGCGGTCCGCGCCAAGCAGCAGGAGAAGTCGGCGGAGATGCTCGTCGGCGTGGTGCGGGCCGTGGCGGAGGGCGATGCCCAGTCGCTCCCCCAGCAGCCCGGGGAGGGCCGGCAGTACTACCGGATGCACCCCGTCTTCCGCGAGGCGGTCGAGCGGAAGCTCCGCGAGGGGCGCTACCGCCCGGCCGCACCGGCCTGAGGCATCGCTAGGCGAGCGCCGGCGCCGCGCCGTGCGGGTCCGCGGAAGCCCGCTCGACGATCTCGTCCAGCGGCTCGCCCTCGATCCAGTGCTTGTGCCAGAGGCCGAAGTTGAGCACGGGCCAGAGGATCTGGCCGGCCTCCCAGGAGTCCGGGTTCGCGCCCGCGAGCAGTGAATCGAGGTACGGGATGTCGAAGTAGCGTCGCAACGTGTCCTGCCCCATGAGGTCCCGGAGGAGGCTCCCGTGCCTGCCGAGGAACCAGCGCGACGTCGGGGCGCCGAAGCCCTGCTTGCGGCGCTGGGACACCTCGGGCGGGACGACGTCGGCCACCGCCTCCTTCAGCGCCCACTTGGTCACCCCGTCGCGGATCTTGGAGCTGAGCGGCAGCCGGTAGACGTAGTCGACCAGCGCCGGATCGAGGAACGGCACGCGGGCCTCGACGCTGTTCGCCATCGAGAAGCGATCGATCCGCATGAGCAGGAGCTCGGGGAGCCGCACCTGGAACTCGTACTCCTGGGTGTCGAACCCGAGCGTCGTCAGCGGGTCCTCGCCGTCGATGCCGGCGGTGGGACCCCATCCCACATCCTCGTCGCCCGACAGGAGGAGGCTCGCCCGCTGGTGGCGGGTCATTCCGACCGGGCAGTGGATCGGCTTCAGCCGCCCCCGAGCGAACCCCTCGAGCTGCTCGCGGCGGAGCGGCGCGGTGCGCGGCGAGGTGACCGCGGCGGCCAGCCGCCGCAGCACGCGCGGAGCCGCCAGGGCGGCGCGGTGCAGCCGCCAGCGCTCGAGGGCGCCGTGGTAGCCGTGGTAGCCCCAGAAGAGCTCGTCCGCCCCCTCCCCCGCGAGCACGACCTTGATCCCGTTCTCGCGCGCGAGCCGGCAGACCGCGTGGAGCGGGATGCAGACCGGGTCGGCGAGCGGCTCGTCCTGATGGTGGATCAGCGGGCCGAGCATGCCGAGGGCGTCGGTCTCGCTCAGCGTGACCTCGTGATGGTCGGTTCCGAAGCGCTCCGCCACCCAGCGGGCCTCGCGCCGTTCGTCCACGTCCTCATAGCCGGGGAAGCCCACGGTGAAGCTCGCGAGCCCGCGCGCCTGCTCGCGAAGCAGCGCGACGACCGTCGAGGAGTCCATCCCGCCGCTGAGGAGGACGCCGACCGGGACGTCGGACATCAGCCGGTCGTGGATCGACTTGTCGAGCAGCTCGCGCACGCGGTCCACGGCCTCGTCCCCCACGTCGGCGAAGGCGCGGGGCTCCGCGGCGGACCAGTAGCGCCAGGTGCGGACCCCGTCCCTGCCGCACCGCCCGGCGTGACCGGGGGCGAGCTTGTTGATGCCGCGGTAGAGGGTCTCCGGTCCGGGCGTGACGAGGTTGGCGAGGTACGGACCGATCGCGTCCTCGTTGACCGCCCGCGGTGCCAGCGGATGCTCGAGGATCGCCTTGATCTCGGACCCGAACAGAAACGTGCCGTCGCGGTCGGCCCAGTAGAGGGGCTTCTCGCCGATCGGGTCGCGGGCGAAGAACACCTCGTCGCGGTCCGGATCCCAGAGCGCGAACGCGAACATCCCGGTCATGTGGTCCACGCAGCGCTCGCCGTAGCGGCGGTAGAGGTGGAGGATCACCTCGGTGTCGCAGTGGGTGCGAAAGCGGACCCCGTCGGCTTCCAGCTCGCGCCTGAGCGCCGGGTAGTTGTAGATCTCCCCGTTGAAGACCAGGCACGCCCCAGCGGCGTCGAACATCGGCTGCGCCCCAGCCTCGAGGTCGACGATGCTGAGCCGGCGGTGCCCGAAGCCGAGCCGGCCGTCCTCGGTCACGAACAGGCCCTCGCCGTCGGGGCCGCGGTGGTGCAGCGTCTCGCGCATGCGGATCACGAGGTCCGGCGTGACGCCACCCCGGCTACGTCCGTGCTCGAAGACTCCGACGATTCCGCACATGAGCTGCCTGCCCCTCCTTGGGCACGAGATCCCGCCTCGCTCGAATCTAGAGCATGGATCCCGGCCCCGCCAGCGCCGGTTGCAGTCGTGCGCTCGCATTACGGGAATCCATGACCTACCATCGAGGTTCGGAGGCGGGGGGCGACGGCACGGAGGACGTCCGCGTGGAAGTGCACTTGCGAATGGAACAGGCTCGATGATGCGACCGCCCGCCCTGAGCTCGGGCGGGCCGCTGGGGCTGCGGCTGAGCCCGGCGACCCTCGTCGCGGCCGCCGGCGTGCTGGTGATCGCCATGGCGGAGGTCGTGCTGCTGGAGCGCGGTGGCAGAGCGGGCTTGCTCGTCCTGGGCGCGGCCGCCGTGGCGGTTGGCGCGCTGCTGTTCGCGGGCGCGGTCTACGAGGTGCTGCTCGTCTGGGTCGTGCTGGAGGGCGTCGCCTTCCCCTTTATCCGCTACCCATACCACGCCGCTCCGCTCATGACGTTCGACCGCTACGTGCTGCTGGCGCTCGGCGGCGCGCTCCTCCTGCAGCGGGGCCCGCCGATGTCGAAGCTCACCAGGCAGCTCGCGATCGCGATGGGGCTGTTCACGATCGGCTTCGGCCTGCGAGCGATCACCACCGACCAGCTCCTGCTGCCCGTGGGCAGCGTTCCGAGCTCCTCGCTCCAGCCGATCGCCGACTGGCTCGACAGCGCGCTGCTGCCGTTCATCGCCTTCCTGGTGGCGGCACGTACGGTCACCCCGCGCCGCTGGCCCGCCGTCGCGAAGGCGCTCACGGTGTCCGGCGTCATGCTCGCGGTCTTCGCGGTGCTCGAGTGGGTCTTCAACTTCGAGGTCGCCAGCCTCGCCGGCGTGAACGCCCTCTTCGACGGCGCGGCGGGCGTCGTGCGGTCCGGGGGCCCGTTCCCCACGCCCTCGGCGCTCGGCTCGGTGATGGTCATCTGCATGGTGGGCACGCTGTACTGGCTCCAGACGGAGCGGCAGTACCTGCTTGGCGTAACGGCTCTCGCGATCGAGGTCGTCGGCCTCTTCCCAGGGCTGACGAAGACCGTGTGGGCCGCGGCGTTCGTCATGATCGTCCTTGGGATCGGCCTCCGACGCCGCGTGTCCTCGCGCACGGCCCTGGTCGCCATCTACGGCCTGACGACGGTCGCCGTCATCTACTTCTTCATCAAGAGCTCGCCGGTCGTGGCCGCCCGCGTCACCAGCACGGCCTCCCAGGACAACTTCCTCGGCCGCGTGGCCACCTGGCAGCAGGCGCTCGAGATGTTCCAGAGCTGGCCGCTCTACGGGGTCGGCGTCGAGCAGTTCATCGGCGGGCAGCTCCTGGTCGGGCGCCCCACGGTCGGTGGCGTCCTGCCCGTGCCGAGCGCGCACAACACCTTCCTGAGCATCCTGGCCGAGGGCGGCCTGCTCGTTACCCTCCCGCTCGTGGCGATCGCCTACACAGCCACCCGCATCGTCAGGGCGTGCAAGAAGCTGGCCGTCACGCACGAGGACTCCGTCTTCCGGGCCGTCCTCATCGGCGGGGTCGTCGGCTCGCTGTTCCTGTCGATGACCTTCAGCGAGCTCTACGAGCCGCCGGCCTTCATGTACGTCGCGCTGCTCCTGGGCGTGGCCGCGGCCCGGGTCGACCATCTCACTCGCGCCCGAAATGCGAGGACCGCTGGCGGGAATCGAAAGGTCGGGCTATCTTGAGACCCGTGAGCGACGCACGGACGCAGATGCTCGATGAGCTCCGGCCTGCCGAGAACGGCGACCGCAGGTCCTTCCTACGCCGGGTCGGTCTGGCGTCCTTGGGCGCCGCCGCGGCTGCGCCGGTCCTCACCCGGACCGGCACCGCCCAGGCGGCCAACACTCCCGCCTACACGGACCAGCCGAACACGTTCACCCAGCCGCAGAAGATCTCGAGCCCGGGGGGCCCGCCCCCGCTCACGGTCGCCGGCAGCTCCCCCGGCTACCCGTTCCTCGTCAGCGACCGCGGCACGGGCAAGGACATCGCCAGGATCGGGAGCAGCGCCAACGCCGGCGAGGTGGCGGGCGTCCTCATGCTGTACGGGAGCAACGGGCTCGGCACCGGCGGAGCCGCCTGGCAGGTCGGCGTCGATGTCGCCGTCCCGCCCTACAACCGGGACTTCTTCATCGCCAAGGTCGAGGCCGACGACACGGTCCGCGACATCATCTACATCTGGAACAACGGCGCGGGCAACCCGGGGTCGATCGACATCTTCCCCGCCGGCCCCTCCTACCCCGTCAACGCCTCGATGGCCATCAACGGCCGGGAGAACCGGCAGGGCGACCCGCCGATGCTCATGCTCCGGCCGAACGCCGGCCTGATCGGCAACGCCATGGTCATCAAGGCGCTCACCGAGGGCCAGCCTCGCTGGGGCATCGACCGCGACGGCACGCAGAGCTGGGGCGGCGGCACGGCCGAGCCGGGCGGCAAGCTGGGCGCGACCGGCGTCACGCTCGAACGCTCGTCCGGCAATGGGCTGCGCATCTCCCAGGGCGGCGACACGACCGGCATCTCGCGAACGCTCATCCTCCACAACACCCGTAAGAAGTCCCACGGCGACGGCACCGGCATGTCGCTGATGGTCGACGGCTTCACCGTCGCGCGCATCGACGGGACCTACTACAGCTACCCCGGCGGAAAGCTGAGCCTCCAGGTGGCCAACGGCTCCGGCACCTTCGCGGAGCGGATCGCGATGGACAACCTCGGCATCGCCTTCAACGGCGCGAAGCCGTTCGTCGTCCCCACGTGGGGCTGGGCCACGGCCAGCAACAAGTGGGGTCCGACGGAGCAGCAGATGCTGAACCGCCTCTACACGCTGTGCAAGAGCCTGGGCTTCTTCAATTGAGCGTCGAGGCCCTGAAGGTCGTCTACCAGCTCGTCGTGATCGAGAAGGACGACGACGGCAACATCATCGGCGAGCATCCGCAGGAGCCCGTCACGCTCTACCCCAAGCAGTTCGGGGAGCTCGAGCAGCGCATTCAGACGACGCTCTCGAGCACGCCGGTCTACGTCAACGGCGCTCCCGCGCCGTCCCCGGCAGAGCAGCAGCCGCCTCCGCCCCCGGCGGAGTAGCCAGCGCCTCCTCCGCCGCCTCGGAGAGGCGCTCGAACAGCCGCTGCCACGAGTACGGCTCCACGGCGGCTCGCCGCCGTTCGGCGGCCTCGGGGCCGTCCTTCGCCAGGCAGCGCTCGATCTGATTCGAGAACTCGTCCGCGCCGTCGGCGAACGCCACGAGCCGCCCGGCGTCCTCGCGCCTGAGCGCCTCCATCGCGGACGACACGACCGGCCGCCCGGTGGCCAGGTACTCGTAGACCTTGAGCGGATTGACGCTGTCGGACATGCGACTCCGCTTGAAGACGTTCAGGCAGACGTCGAACGCCGCGACGAACGCCGGGATCGCGTCCTGGGGCTGCCGTCCGACGTGGTGCACGTTCGGCCGCCGGACGAGCCGCTCCACCTCCTGCGTGGAGCCCGACTCGACCGGGCCGACGAGCACCAGCGACTTGTCCGGGTGGCGTGCGGCCACGTCGTGGAGCAGCTCGAAGTCGAGGAACGGGAACAGCGTCCCGATGAAGCCGAGGATGGGCCGCGGCAGCCCCTCGAGCTCCGGTGGGACCGGGCCGGTCCGCTCGGGCGCGAACCGGTCGGCGTCGAACCCGTTGGCGATGTGCGCCACGCGCCTCGCCTCCGCGCCGTAGCGCTCGGCCAGGGTGACGGCCGTGACCACGAGCAGGTCGGCGCGGCGCACGAGCTCCATGACACCCGCCTCCACGTTCGGGTCGCTCCCGCCGCCGTACGCCGAGAGGTCGTCCACCAGGTCGAACACGAGCTGTGCGTGCGGGATCGCGTCGAGCGCGTGCACGTAGCCGGGCCGGTAGACCCACAGGATCGGGTCACGGAAGCGGAGCCGGCGGACCTCGCGGGCCACGACGGCCCCGTGCCAGGCGTAGGTGAGCCGCTCCACCGTCGGGTTGGTCCACTTCGGGAGCGCGCGCGGCGGCTTGAGCAGGTGCAGGCTCGGGCCGCGCGACTCGCCCCGCGGGAGCAGGACACCGTTCGACGCCACCTCCCGCAGGTGTGGATCGGGGCGGCGCGCCATCGAGAAGCTGGGCTCCACGAACAGCACGCGGTTCGCCTCGGCGAAGCGCGCCATGAACTCCTGCTTGCGGAAGCGCCGGTCGTCCCAGTAGTGGGTCGAGAAGCAGACGATGTCGCGGTCACGCAGGGGCATCGGGGCTCCAGCGCCGGCGGCGGGGGAAGTCCGCCGCCGCGAACAGGGCCTTCTGACCGAGGGCGGCCAGCCGCGGGGCGGGCCGGTCGTAGCCGGCCCAGCGCTCGGCGACCGTGCGGATGCGGTCGTCGCCGGTCAGCCCGTGCAGCACGCGGAGCTGCGCGACGTGGAACGTCTGGTAGATCGGCTTGGCCAGGTCCTGGAGGGCGAACGGGTAGAGGCTGTAGCGAGTCCACCAGCCCGTGTCGTAGGCGTCGAGGTTCGCCACGAGGCACGCCAGCGTGGCCGTCGTCGCGGCGTCGGCGCGGGCGTCGGTGAGGCCGAGTCGCACGTCCCAGAGGCCCCAGAGCGCGCTGATCCAGCCGTTGAGCACGTGGCTCGGCGGGTCGCTCGGGTACTCCTGGAGCACCGGGCCCGCGCCGGTGTGCGTCACGAGGTCCGAGCCGTGCTCCGACAGGAGCGGCGCCGCGGCCCGGATCGCGAGCTCGGCGTAACGGTCGTCGCCGGTGGCGAGGTGCGCGCGAACGAACAGCGAGGCCGCCTGACCCTGCGAGAGCGCCGAGCACCACGGCGGCGGGACGCGGTACTTCGGCACCGGGTAGCGAATCCACCAGCGCAGCTCGTCGCCGGCGGGCTCCGCCCGGTCCTCGACGAGCTTGCAGACGCCGATGAACCGGTCGCGGGCCGAGGCGTCGCCCGCCAGCTCGCGCTCGTGCCAGGCGAGGCCGAGCTGGATGAGGTCGACGGCGTTCAGCCGCGCGGGATCGCGGAACGCGGGCGACCCGGTCTTGGCGCTGTAGTCGATGTAGTAGCCCCGCACGGAGCTGTCGTCCCAGGCGCTGCCGGCCGGCACCGGCTCGTAGCCCGCGCCGCGTGAGAGGACGGCGTTGAGGACGAGCTCGACCGGGGCTGGCAGGCGGGAGCCCGTGCGCACGTAGCGGAGCGGGATCTCGTCGCGAGGCCGCGGCCCGGGCACCGGGCGATGGTAGCTGGCTAGCCTTGCGCGCCGGATGAGCGCCGCCGGAACATGGCCGGTCTAGGCGAGGTCCCGGTCCCCGGCAAGCCTCCCGGCCACGCGGTCGGCGGCCACGCGCTCGAACACCGCCTCGTAGGCGGCCACGACCGTCGGGATGTCGAAGCGGCGCGCCGCCTTGCGACCGCCGGCCGCGATCTCGGCTCGGAGCTGCGCGTCGTCGAGCACCAGCTCGGTCTTCTGCGCGAGGTCCTCGGGATCGTGGGCGTTCGCGAAGACGCCGGACCGCCGGTCCTCGATCAGCCACTCGGGGCCGGCAGGCACGCGCGTCGACACGACGGGCACGCCCAGCGCCATCGCTTCGACGATCGCGTTGCCGAACGACTCGAAGTGCGAGGGCGAGACGAATACGTCGGTCTCTGCGACGACGGCATGCGGGTTCTCCACGAAGCCCATGAACGCGACGTCGCCGCCCAGCTCGAGCTGGGCGGCGAGCGCCTCGAGGGACTGGCGCTCCGGCCCGTCGCCGATGAGAAGGAGCTTGCAGGGCCGGCGCCGGCGCAGCAGCTCGAACGCCCTCAGGAGGTCCGCGTGGCCCTTGCCCGCGGCGAGCCGTCCGACGGCCGAGACGACCGCCGCGCCGCCGCCGTCGAACGGATGCGGCTGCTGCTCAGCCGCGGAGTCCTGCGCTTCGGCAAGCGCCAGCATGTTCGGCACGACGTCGAAGCGCGCCGACACCCCGAGCTCCTCGAGGTCGCGGGCGACGCCGGGTGTCGATACGACGACGCTCGCGGCGCGCGGGTACGACCAGCGCAGCAGCGCGCGCCGGAGCGCCGGGTACGACATGTTCTGGAGGGCGCCGGACTGGAGCGACACCTCGCCGAGAACGAGCGCCGCATCGCTCCGCGCGAGCCACGCGGCGAGGGCGACGACGACGTTGGTGTAGTCGACCTTCGAGAAGACCACGTCCGGCTGCACCTCGCGCATCTGCTTCGCGAGTCGGGTAACCATCAGCGGAGCATCGCGCGCCGAACGTTTGCCGAGTCCGCTCACGGGGACGTCGTCGGCCAGCCGCGACAGGAACTCGCCGCGCTTCTCGAACAGGCTGAGCGCGGGATCGAAGTGGGCGCGATCGAGCCGGTTCAGCAGCAGCCCCATCTGCCGCTCCGCCCCGCCGCCCATCAGCGAGGCCATAACGGCGAGAAGGCGGATGCGCCGCGGCGCGCTCACCCGAGCGCCGTCGCGCACGCCGCGTCGAGGCGGGCGAAGAGGCGGTCCCACGTGTACGGCGCGACGACGTCGATGCGCTCCTGCGTGGCCGCCTGGACGGTCGGGTCGAGGCAGCGGTCGATCGCACCGCAGAAATCCTCGTGGCCCTCGGCGAAGGTGACGACACGACCGGCCTCGTCCGCCTGAAGCGCCTGCATCGGGACCGAGACCACGGGCCGCCCCATCGCGAGGTATTCGTAGACCTTCAGCGGGCTTACGCTGTCCGCTACGCGCCCGACCCGGAACGGGCTGAGACCGACGTCGAACTGAGCGACGTAGGAGGGCACCTCCGGCTTGGGGCGCGGCTCGAGGTAGAAGACGTTCGGGTGCTGGATCAGGCGCTCCGCAGCGTCCGCGGCCGTTGCCTCGAGCGGCCCGAGCAGGACGAGCGACTTGTCGCGGTGCGCCCGCGCCACAGCCTCGAGCAGCGGAAAGTCGAGGAACAGGAACAGGGCCCCGAGGTAGCCGATGATGGGGCGGGGGATGTCACGCAGCGCGTCGGGAGCGCCGTCCACTCCGGCGGGGGAGAAGATCGCGGGGTCGAAGCCGTTCGGCACGTACGCGGTGGCGCGGGCCAGGCTCCCGTAGCGCTCGAGCAGCGGCTGCGCGGTCGCCACGAGCAGGTCGCTCCGCTCCGCGAGCGCGGTCACCTGCGCCTCGACCCGCTCCGCCTGCGCGGGGTCGTACGCGGCGAGGTCGTCCACGAGGTCGAACACCAGGTGCTCGTGCGGGATCTGGTCGAGCCCGTAGAGGAAGCTTGGCCGGTAGACCCAGACGATCGCGTCGTGGAAGCCGAGCCGTCTCACCGCGCGGCCGACGATCGAGCCGTACCAGCGATAGTTCGCGCGCTCGACAACGGGGTTGCTCCACTTGGGGAGCCCGCGCGGGGGCTTCAGCAGGTACAGCCGCTCCGCGCGCTGCTCGAGCGTCGGCCGGAGGTGGCGGTTCGTGGCCACGTCCCGCAGAAAGGTCTCCGGCGCCCGCACCATCGAGGCCGAGGGCTCCACGAAAAGGATGCGGTTGGCCGTGGCGAACCGCGACATGAACTCCTGCTTGCGGAACCAGCGGTCGTCCCAGTAGTGGGTCGACAGGCAGACGATGTCGCGACCGGTCAGGTTCAAGGGCTCGTGGTGGGAACGACGACGTAGCCGAACGTGAGGCCAGGAGCCGACGGGCCCGCGAGCCGCACCACAGGCGCGGCCACGCGCTGACCGTAGCGCGCTGCCACCCAGCCGGACTCGACCTCGCTCCCCTCGCAGCCGAGCGGCACGATCGCCACGTTCGCGTAGCGAATGGCGAGCTCCGGCTGCAGCGCGGCGGCGTCGACGTCGAGTGTGGCGAGCGCCGTGCGGGCCGCCTCCAGCGCGCCCTCACCCGGCGGCGAGGCGGCCGCGCTGCCACCGGGCGCCAGGTGCACGAAGCTCTCCACGCGGTGCTCGCCGGCGCCTTCGAGCGAGTCGAGGACGATCCACGCGAGCGGCTGCTTGATCAGCGCCGCGACGCGCCGGTGCGACACCGGGGCTGGCAGCCGCTCGTAGCCGGAGTGCCGTGCGCCGAGCAGGTCGAGCGCCGCGCCGGTCTCCCAGCGCTCGACCTCCACGCGCGCGTCCGGCGACATGCCGAACGCCCCCGCGAAGCGGTTCTGCTCGGCGCCGTCCACGCGGACGGTGCTGTGGGCGCTGGTCGCGCGGAACGAGTCGCGGGCGCTGAGGTCGCTCGTGTAGAGGTACGAGCCGGGGTCGACCACGATCGGCGCACCGTCCAGGACCAGCTCGAAGGCGAGGATGTCGTTGTGCTTGTGGTTGCCCAGGCCGGCGGTGCCGACCGGGTCGGCGCAGACGATCGCGTAGCTCTCGCCGTCGCGCATCACGTAGCGCCCCGACGGCCCAAACCGCCGAGAGCCGCGGGCGCGGGCGGCGGGCGGAGGCGTGCGGCTGCCGGGGCCGAGCAGCCATGCGGCCTCCTCCGCGGCACCAGAGGCGCCCTCGGCGGCCGCGGCGAAGTCGGCCCGGCCAAGGAGCGCGGCGCCGGCGCCCAGCAGATAGCGGTGGTCCTGCGGCCGCCAGTCGAAGTAGTCGCTCAGGATCTGCAGGCGCCCGTCGTCGCTGTCGCCGATCACGGGGGCAAGGCCGTCGGGTCGGCTGTAGTGGAGCACGAACTCGAGCATGCGCTCGAGCGACGCGCGGTAGTCGGCGTCGAACGGACGGCCGTTGCGCTCGGCCAAGACGTGGCAGCCGAGGAACATCTCGAGCACGAGCCGGTGGTAGGGGATCGAGCTCTCGAACGCCGCGCCGTCGGGAAGCACCTGCGTGCGCATGCAGTCCGCGACGCCCGCCATCGCGCTCGTCACCCATCCGTCCGACTCGCGGAGGTCAGGGAGCGCGATCCCGAGGTACAGAAGGCCGGTGTAGTCCGCGAGCGTGTGGTTGGTCGTGACTCCGCCCTCGTAGCGCTCGATGTTGCGGGCAATGTGGCGGCCGTGGGCGACGAGGCTCGCGGCGAGCCGCGTGAGGAACGCGTCGGTCGACGCCGCCGCATCGGCGACCAGGCGGCAGGCCCACAGCCAGTTGACCACGCGGATCGCCACGTCCATCGTGCACACCCAGTTGACGCCGTAGCCGGGCGGGTTGGCGCCGATCCAGTCGTCGATCTGGGCGGTCAGCGCGCCGGCGTAGCGCTCGTCGCCGGACGCGGCGTACGCCATGCCGAGTGTGGGCAGGTGCTGGCAGCGGGAGAGCTCCCACGGAAGCTTGATGTCCGCGCCCGAGTCGTAGGGGACGTCGATCAGCCGGTAGTAGGCGCGCGGATCCCAGCGGAAGCCGCTGCCGGGGTCCTCGTGCCACGGGATCCGATGCGCGCCGTCGACCGCGGTGCCCCGCGCGCGCAGATCGACCCGGTCGTGCCCCAGCAATCGCACGACGCCCGTCGCGATCCGATCGGCGTCGCGGAGCGTGCGCTCACGCCAGCCCGGGACGCTCGTCTCGAGCTCCGCAGCGATTGCGCTCGCCTCTCCCCGGCCGAAGAAGAACGGGGCCCGCTGCGTGCGCAGTCCGTCGAGCAGCGTTGCCACGTCGCAGCTGTCGTGGAGCGCTTGACGCAGCAGCTCCGGGTCCGCCGGCGGCCGCCGCAGGGCGTGCGCGTAGCCGGCCACGCGGGCGCCGGCCTGGCGCCTCGCGGCTCGGGCTTTGCGCACGAAAAGTTGCAGGGCGGAGTCCATCGCGGCCGTTAGTTCTAGAGCACTGGCAATACCATCCGATTGCTGCTTTAGTGGACTCACGCGGCCCTCTCGACCAACGGATTGCTCGGGGGGTCGGTTCGCCATGTGTGGAATCGCCGGAAAGATCGACTTTCGAGGGCCGGTGGACGAGGCCCTGCTCCACCGGATGTGTGCCGCCATCGAGCATCGCGGCCCGGACTCGCGCGGCGTCTTCGTAGACGCCGGCGTCGGGCTGGGGATACAGCGGCTCGCGATCATCGACGTCGAGGGCGGCGATCAGCCGATCTTCAACGAGGACCGCACGCTGGCGGTCGTGATGAACGGCGAGATCTACAACTTTCCCGAGCTGCGCTCCGAGCTGATCCGACGCGGGCACCGGTTCTCGTCGCGCTCCGACACCGAGGTGCTCGTCCACCTGTACGAGGAGCACGGCGAGCAGATGGTCGGCCACCTGCGCGGGATGTTCGCGTTCGCCATCTGGGACCAGCGCCGACGCCGGCTCTTCTGTGCCCGCGACCGGGTCGGGAAGAAGCCGCTCTTCTGGGCGCGGGACGGCGCTTGCGTCTGGTTCGCGTCCGAGATCCGCGCCCTGCTCGAGGACCCGGCGCTTGGCCGCGAGGTCGACCTCGAGGCGATCGGCACCTTCCTCGCACTCCAGTACGTGCCACACCCGATGTCCGCGTTCAAGGGCATCCGCAAGCTGCCGCCGGCCTCGACGCTCGTGATCGACGAGCACGGCGAGGAGATCCGCCGCTACTGGACGCTCGATCGCTCCGAGCAGCTCGACGACGTGCCCGTCCCCGAGCTGGAGGAGCGGCTCTGGGAGGAGATTCGCGAGGCCACGCGGATCCGGCTGATGAGCGAGGTGCCGCTGGGGGCGTTCCTGTCCGGGGGAATCGACTCGACTGCGGTCGTGGCCGCGATGGCCGAGCAGATGACCGCGCCGGTCAAGACGTTCACGATCGGCTTCAAGGAACGGGCGTTCGATGAGCTCGCCTACGCGCGCGTGATCGCGGAGCAATTCGGGACCGATCACCACGAGCTGGTGGTGGAGCCGGACGCCCTCGAGATCATGCCCAAGCTCGCCCGGCACTTCGGCGAGCCGTTCTCGGACTCCTCGGCGATCCCGACGTTCTACCTGGCCGAGATGACGAGCGGGTCGGTCACCGTGGCGCTCAACGGCGACGGGGGCGACGAGACGTTCGGCGGCTACGCGCGCTACCTCACGCACCAGCGAATGAGCCGCCTCGCGCGCCTTCCGTGGCGACCGCTCGGAGCCGTGGCGCGTGCGGTCGGCGAGGGCCCGCACCGGCACAGCTTCCGAACGCGCGCCAACCGCGCCAGCCGCCTCTTCGCGATGGACCAGGCCGATCGCTACGCGTCGTGGTTCTCGGCGTTCGACGACGTCGGGCGCGAGAGGCTCTTCACGCCTGAGCTGGCCGCGAGCCTCCGAGGGGATCCCGCTGACCACCTCACGAGCGCCTGGCGAGACAGCGACGCCTCTGTGGACCTCGATCGCATGATGGCGACCGACGTTGCGATGTACCTGCCGGGCGACCTGCTCGTAAAGATGGACATCGCGACGATGGCGTACTCCGTCGAGGCCCGGGCGCCCTTCCTGGACCACAAGCTGATGGAGTTCGCGGCCTCGGTTCCGGTGCGGCACAAGGTCGCGGGCGGGACCGGCAAGCGGCTGCTGCGGGGCGTGCTTCGCGACCGCGTGCCGCGCGAGATCCTGGAGCGCCCGAAGATGGGCTTCGGCGTGCCGCTCGCGCGCTGGTTCCGTGACGAGCTCCGCGACCTGCCGTCAGACGTGCTTCTCGACCCCCGCGCGATCGAGCGGGGCTACTTCCGTAAGAAGGAGATCGAACGGTTGATTCACGAGCATCAGAACGCCCAAGGGGACCACTCGCAGCGCCTGTGGGCCCTCCTCCAGCTCGAGATGTGGCACCGCGAGGTCGTGGAGGCCCCGCGCGTCCCGGACGCCGCGAACGCGGTGTCGGCGTCATGAGCGCCAGCGAAGGGAGCGCCGCGCGCATCACGGCGCCCGACGACGCCTACGCGTTCGGGAAGAACTGGAAGCGCTACATCGCCAACCACCTCGATCCCGAGCGCGGGCGGATCGCGCGCGAGTCGGTGGCCGAGTTCCTCGACGAGGACCTCGCGGGCAAGCTCTTCCTCGACATCGGGTCCGGCAGCGGGCTGTTCTCGCTCGCGGCCTACGAGCTGGGCGCCGAGCGCGTCATCAGCATGGACGTGGACGCGGACTCGGTGGCCGCGACCCGCGAGCTGCGCGAGCGCGCGGGCGCGCCCGAGAACTGGGAGGTCCGCGAGGGGTCGATCCTCGACTCGCAAGTCGTCACCGAGCTGGAGCAGGCGGACGTCGTCTACTCGTGGGGCGTGCTCCACCACACCGGCGACATGGACCTGGCGATCCGCAACGCGGCGAGCCTGGTCAAGCCGGGGGGCCTGTTCGCGATCGCGATCTACAACCGCGTGACCGGCCGCTTCCTCGACTCGGAACGCTGGTGGAAGATCAAGCGGCGCTACAACCACTCGCCCGAGGTCGTGCGCTGGGCCATGCGCGTCTGGATCCGGATGCTGTGGCTCGCGCAGATGCTCAAGAACGGCAAGAATCCGTGGACGGCCGCGCGCGAGTACAAGGAGCGTGGGATGGCCGTGACGACTGATCTCTTCGACTGGGTCGGCGGGTTCCCATACGAGTACGCGACAGTGGACGAGATCGTCGCTTTCTGCCGCGCCGAGTGCGAGATGGAGGAGCTCAAGACCGTCCAGCTGCCGCCCCGCGACATCGGGCTCAACCGCTTCCTCTTCCGAAGGCGCACGGGCTGATGAGGTTCGTTGTGATCGGCGCCGCCGGCTTCATCGGGTCGCACCTCGCTGATCGCTTGCGCCGCGAGGGCCACGATGTGGTCGGCATCGACTGCTTCACCGGCTAGGAGGACGGGGCTGTTCGGCGCGGATCGCTCGGCGGAGCGCTATGCGGAGCTCGTCCAGGAGCTGGGGACTACGCCGCAGAAAGGCCCGCAAATAGCGATCTGGCAAAGAAAATTCGCCACATCGGCCAATCGTGCTTATCCTGGATTCCTGGCCCTCCTGGGTGGTACGTCCCCGGAGGCACTCGATCTACAGGCGATGTAAGGACACATGCCTTCACCTGACGACATCTCGAACGAGCCCGTCGGCATCGACAGCCGGCGAATCCGCCGCCAGCTCCTGGGCCTCAGACGGCGCCTCCCGCTGATCCTCGCGTGCATCGTGATCGTCGCCGGCGCGGCCACGGTCTACTCGCTTGCCCAGCCCAAGGAGTACACGGCGAAGGCCGTCCTCCTCTTCCGCAACCCGGGCTTCGACCAGTCGATCCTCGGCGGCGACGCCTTCGCCCCGGTCCAGGACGCCACCCGCGAGGCCGCGACCAACGAGCGCCTCGTCGCGCTGGCGGTCGTCGGCGACCGCGCCGCGCGCGAGCTCGGCGGCAAGAAGCTCTCCGGCTCCGACCTGTCGAGCAAGGTCGAGATCGCCTCGGAGGGCCCGTCGAACCTGGTCGGCATCAACGCCACCGACGGCAAGCCGCGCCAGGCCGCCCGGATTGCCAACGCCTTCGCCAGGGAGTACGTCCAGTTCCGGCGCGACGCCGACCGCGACAAGGTCAACCAGGCCAAGATCCTCTCGGAGCGCCAGCTCCAGGGCATGTCGCCCACCGAGCTGAAGGGCGAGCGGGCGCGCCTCCTGCGCCAGCGGCTCGACCAGCTCGAGACGCTCGCCTCGCTTCAGACCGGCAACGCGGAGCTCGTCCAGCCCGCCACGCCGCCGACCTCGCCGTCGGCGCCGACGCCGCTGAAGAACGGCGTGCTCGCCGGCTTCTTCGGCCTGCTGCTGGGCCTCGCGCTCGCACTTCTGCTCGAGCGGCTCGACACGCGCATCCGGGACACCGAGGACGTCGAGGAGCTACTCCGGCGCCCGGTGCTCGGGGCCATCCCGAAGAGCCGCGCGCTGTCGCGCACGCAGCTCGAGGCCGACGCGCTCAGCGGGCCCGACGCGGAGGCGTTCCGGATGCTGCGCGCCTCGCTGCGCTACTTCAACGTCGACCACGACATCAAGTCGGTGCTGATCACGTCCGCCGAGCCGGGCGACGGGAAGAGCACGGTCGCGCTGCACCTGGCCTTCGCGGCCGCGGACGCGGGCACCCGCACCCTCCTGATCGAGGCCGACCTGCGCCGGCCCACGCTCGCCAAGGCTCTGCGCGTGCCCGCCGCCCCGGGCCTGACGAACGTCCTCACGGGCAGCGCGACGCTGCGCTCGGCCATGAAGACGCTCCGGGTCCCCGGCCGCGGCGAGCGCTCGTCGGCGCCGCGCGCGCTCGACGTGGTGCTCTCCGGCCCGATCCCGCCGAACCCGACCGACCTCCTCGAGTCCGAGCGGCTGCGGCAGGTCGTTCGCGAGGCCGAGCAGGAGTACGACCTCGTGATCATCGACACGCCGCCGACCTCGGTGGTGTCCGACGCGATCCCGCTGGTTTCGCAGACGAGCGGCGTCATCGTGGTCGTCAGGAGCGACAAGACGAACCGCGACGGGCTGCGCCAGCTGCGCGACCAGCTCGCCAACCTGGACGCCCGCCTCCTCGGCGTGGTGCTGAACTCGCTCGGCCGCGACGTCGAGAGCTACGCCTACGCGTACACGTCGTCGTACAGCTTCGAGGGCATGGAGGGGACCAACGGTCGTGCGACCACGACCAACGGGAATGGGAGCTCGGAGACCGAGCACGCCGCGCCCGACGAGGGCGCCCAGGACGCCGAGGCGGCCCCGGAGAGCCGGCGGCGGACGCCCTTCGGTCGGCGCGGGTGAGGCGCGAACCAAATTGACACGTTCGCGTATGCCAAGTTGACGCCGAGGTAAGTCGGGTACACAATCGGGTGAAGTTCAGCGGCGGTGCGGTCGCGTTACGTAGAGGGGAACGCGATGACCACCTTTGAAGGGCTCCCAGAACCCAACAAGCTGACCGAGCGACTGGTCACGCTCGGAGACGGCGGCGGCCTCCCGCCCGCCGCGGAGCGACTCGTCCATCGCCGGATCGAGCGGTTCGCGCACATGGAGCCCGAGCGCGTGGCGATCGTCACGCGCGACGGGGAGCTGACCTTCCGCGAGCTGAACGCGCGCGCCGACGCCGTGGCGTGGCAACTGCACGAGCTGGGCGTCGGCCGCGAGGACATCGTCGGAATCTCGCTGCCGCGCCGGCTGGACGCGCTCGTGGCGATCTACGGCACCTGGAAGGCCGGCGCGGCCTACCTGCCGCTCGACGCCGCGCAGCCCCTCCCCCGCCGCCGTTTCATGCTTGACGACACGAACGCAAAGGCCCTGATCACCGCGCCCGCGTGGGCGGACGAGCTGGCCGGCGACACGGTCGAGGTGCTCAGCTGGGAGGGAGACGGGCCCGCCGGGAGGCAGACCGGGACGACGCTCGGACCGAGCCTCGACGACCTGGCCTACGTGATCTACACGTCCGGCTCGACCGGCAACCCGAAGGGCGTGATGATCGAGCACCGCAGCCTCGCGGCGTTCGTGCACTGGGGCGTCTCGACGTTCAGCCCGGACGAGCTCGCGCGGGTCTTCGCCGCCACGTCCTACGGCTTCGACATGTCGCTCTTCGAGCTGACGATCCCGTTCGCCGCCGGCGGTGCGCTGATCCTCGCCGACAACTTCTTCGAGATCGCGGAGGCGGGCGAGCACCGCCCGACCATGGTCAACACCGTGCCGTCGCTGATGGCCGCCGCGCTCGCCGACACGACCCTGCCGGACTCGGTGCGCACGGCCGTCTTCTGCGGCGAGACCCTGCCGCCGGACGTCGCCGAGAAGGTGCACCGGCAGCCGGGCGTGACGCGGGTCGTGAACGCCTACGGCCCCACCGAGGACACCGTCTACTCGACGGCCGCCGAGGTGCCGGCTGGCCAACCTCCGACCTGCGGGCGCCCGCTCCCGGGCACCCAGGTGTACCTGCTCGACGCGGACCTGAAGCCGGTGGGCCCCGGCGACGAGGGCGAGATCTGCCTCGCCGGCGCCGGCCTGGCGCGCGGCTACCTCGGCCGCGCCGACCTGACCCGTGAGCGCTTCGTCGAGCGGCCGCTCGGCGCGGACGGGCCGGCGCGCCTGTACCGGACCGGCGACCTCGGGCGCTGGGAGGACGACGGATCGCTCCAGCACCTGGGCCGGCTCGACCATCAGATCAAGCTCCGCGGCGTTCGCATCGAGCCGGGCGAGATCGAGGCGGCGCTGCTGCGCCATCCCGAGGTGCGCCAGGCCGTCGCCGTGGCCCGCGAGCGGCCGGCGGGCGGCGGCAGGTGGCTCGTCGCCTACGTGGTCTGCCACCCCGGCGCCGACCCCGACACCCGCGCCCTTCGGGAGATGCTGCGCGAGCGGCTGCCCGAGCCGATGGTCCCGTCGGCGTTCGTGAAGCTCGACGAGATGCCGCTCAACCCGAACGGCAAGCTCGACCGGGCGCGCCTGCCCGAGCCGAGCACCGCGGTCGCCGACGACTCCGACCTCGAGGGCGACGAGCTTGCGCTGGCCGAGCTCTGGCGCGAGGTGCTGCAATGCGACGGCCTGCCGTCGCCCGGCGACGACTTCTTCGAGCTCGGCGGCGACTCGCTGCTCGCGTTCAAGCTGTTCGACCGGATCGCCGACCGCTTCGGGCGCCAGCTCCCGCCGAGCCTCCTGGTCGAAGCCAGCACGCTCCGGCTCCTCGCGCTCTGGATCGGCGCGTCGGACTCCGTCGGGGGTCGAGTGGTCGCCGAGATCCACCCCGACGGCCCCCGCGTGCCGTGCTTCTACGTGCAGTCGGGCGCCGGCGGGATCCTCGCGCTGCGCAACTTCGCCGGCACGTTCGGCGTCGACCAGCCGCTCTACGGCATCCAGGCCTTCCGCGACAACGAGGCCGAGGCCGGAGAGGTTCCCCGCGTGGTCTCGACGGCGGCCGAGTGTGTGGAGATCGTCCGTCAGCGCCAGCCCGAGGGGCCGTACCTCATCGCCGGCCACTCGATCGGCGGGCACATCGCCTACGAGCTCGCGTGCCGCCTCGAGGCGGACGGGGACGAGGTCGTCTACCTCGGCCTGCTCGACCCGGCCGCTCCGCACACCCTCAGGTGGCGCGGCCGCATCGTCGCGCGCCTGCGCGAGCTGACCGGTACCGGCCCGGAGCAGCGCCGTGCGGGAGCGGTCCGGGCGGCGGTGTCAAAGGTGCGCCGCCGGCTGCGCGGGAAGATGCAGGGCGGCCCGGACCCCGAGACCGCCAACGATCCCGACCGGCCGTCCGAGTGGATGAGGAACCTCGCCGCGATGGAGAAGCGCTACCGCCCGCCTCACTTCTCCGGCGTGACCACGATCTACCGCACGGTGGAGATGGCCCGGTACACGGGCAGCGCCACGCTCGGCTGGGACCACTACGTACGCGGGCCGGTCGAGATCCGCCGCGTGCCGGGCGGGCACGTCTCGCTCCTGCTCGAGCCGAACGTGGCGGTCGTCGCCGAGAAGATGGCCTCCGACATCCGCGCCGCCCAGCAGCAGATCCCGTCTGCCGAAGCCGCCGTCTAGCCGGTCGGCCCGCCTCCGTGTAACCCCGGCGCCGCCGGGGGGTTGACTCGCTAGTGCCGCCGCCCCCTCAGACCGCTCTGGCGCGCGCCGAGGAGCTCGCCGAGCGCGTGCTCCCGGACTCGCGCCCCAAGCGGAAGATGCTCGTGATCGTGAACCCGTACGCGAGCACGGTCTCCGATCGCCTCAAGAACCTGGTCGTATACGCGCTCGAGGGCCGCTACTCGGTGGAGGCGGTCGACACCCAGGCCCGGCTGCACGCCACCGAGCTGTGCCACGAGGCCGCCGACGAGGGCTACGACGTGGTGGTCGCGTTCGGCGGCGACGGCACGGTGAACGAGGCGGCCAACGGGCTCGCCGGCACCGAGACCCCGCTCACGGCGCTGCCGGGCGGCTCGACCAACGTCTTCTGTCGCACGCTCGGGATCCCCAACGACGTCGTGGACGCGACCGAGCACCTGCTGGCCATGGCCGACCGCTTCCGGCCGCTGCGCGTGGACCTCGCCCGCGCCGGCGACCGCCACTTCACGTTCTCGGCGGGCGTCGGCCTCGACGCCGCGGTGGTCGAGCGCGTGGACGCGCACCCGTACCGCAAGGCGCGCTTCGGCGAGTGGTACTTCACGTGGACGGCGCTCGGCACGTTCAACCGGCGCTTCCTGGTGAATCCGCCGCGGATCCGAGTCACCGCCGGCGGCCGGACCGTCGACGGCGTGACCGCGATCATCCAGAACTCCGAGCCCTACTCGTACTTCGGCAACCGTCCGCTGCGGATCTGCGAGGGGTCGGACCCGATCAACGGCCACCTGTCGGCGGCGGTGCTGAAGCGCGCCACGCCGCTCGAGATGCCGACCCTGATCCCGCGCATCCTCTCGGGCCGGCCGGGGGCGGTCGCCCGCCACCGCCAGATCGAGAGCCTCCAGGACCTGAGGGACGTGCGCATCGAGTCGATCGACGGCGGCGAGTTCCCGCTCCAGCTCGACGGCGACCACATCGGCGAGTTCGAGGAGATCGAGTTCACCGTGCGGCCCGCCGGGCTGTCGGTCGTGTCCTGACCGTCGCGGGCCATAAACTCGACGCCCGTGAGCGCCGGTCCGGTACAGGTCGGGGTCGTGGGCCTGGGCTACTGGGGCCCGAACCTGGCGCGGAACTTCGACCGCCTCCCGGGCGCGTCGCTCCGCTGGATCTGCGATAGCTCGGAAGCCGCGCGCGAGCGCTGGTCGGCGGTGTTCCCGGACACGCGCGTGGCCAGCGACGTCGCCGAGCTGCTCGCCGACCCCGAGCTGGACGCCGTGGCCATTGCGACGCACGTCCCGAGCCACGCCGAGCTCGCGTGCGCCGTCCTTGAGGCCGGCAAGCACTGCTTCGTGGAGAAGCCGCTCGCGCACTCCGTCGCCGAGGCCGAGGCGGTCGCCGACGCCGCCGAGCGCTCCGGCCGCGTCCTGATGGCTGGCCACCTGCTGGAGTACCACCCGGGCGTCGAGAAGCTCAAGGAGATCGCCGACGCCGGCGAGCTCGGCGACATCCACTACATCTACTCCAACCGCCTGAACCTCGGCAAGCTGCGGGCCGACGAGAACGCGCTCTGGTCGCTCGGCGCCCACGACGTGTCGGTGATCCTGCGGCTGGCCGGCGAGGAGCCCGCGGAGGTCCACGCCCAGGGCGAGAGCTTCATGCGCCCGGGGGTCGAGGACGTGGTCTTCTGCTACCTGCGCTTCCCGTCGGGGCTGATGGCCCATCTGCACCTGTCGTGGCTCGACCCGCACAAGGAGCGCCGGTTCACGATCGTCGGGTCGCGCCGGATGGCCACGTTCGACGACATGGAGATCGAGCGCAAGGTCACCGTCTACGACAAGGGGTTCGACCAGGACTTCGCCTCTTACGGCGAGTACATCGCGCGGTCCGGGGACATCTGGAGCCCACGGATCTCGAACGAGGAGCCGCTCCGGATCGAGTGCTCGCACTTCGTGGATTGCGTCGTCGAGGGCCGCGAGCCGCGCTCGGGCGCGCGCTCCGGGGTGGCGGTGGTGCGCGTGCTGGAGGCGCTGCAGCGCTCGCTGGAGGAGACCTCGCGTGCTGCGGCCGTCTGACCGCGCCCCCGGGCTCCTAGTGGGAGACGGCGTGACGATCCCGCCCACCGTGGAGCTGGGCGGGAACGTCGTGATCCACGACGGCACGACGCTCGGCGGGGGCGTGCGCGTGCACGACGGGGCCGTCATCGGCAAGCCGCTCTCGCTCGGGCGCGACTCGACCGCCTCGCGCGAGGGGCCGGCGCCCGCCGTGATCGGCGACGGCGCGATCATCGGCGCGAACGCGGTGATCGTCGCGGGGGCCACCGTGGGCGAGGGCGCGCTGGTGGGCGACCAGGCGCACGTCCGCGAGCGCTCCGCCATCGGGCGCTTCTCGGTCCTCGGGCGCGGCGCCTCGATGGAGAACGACGCGCTGGTGGGGTCGGGCGCGCGGATCCAGTCCGGCTGCTACATCACGGCGTTCTGCGAGGTGGGCGACGACGTCTTCATGGCCCCCGGAGTGCAGACGCTGAACGACCCCTCGGCCGGGAGGCGGGCGCCTGGGGAGAAGCTACGGGGGCCGCGCATCCGCAGAGGAGCGCGCATAGGCGGCGCCGCGGTTTTGCTGCCGGGCGTCGAAGTGGGTGAAGAGGCGTTCGTGGGGGCTGGCGCCGTTGTGACGCGGGATGTGGCTCCCCGGACCGTCGTTTTCGGCAACCCGGCCAAAGCCGTGCGTCCCGTCGAATAGGTTTCGACGTCCCCCGAGGAGCGCTTGGCGAGTGAGCGCAGCGAACGAGGCTCCGAGGGGGATGTCGAAACCTATTCCGCCACCGCCGCTTTACACGCCTGCACCACCTGCGCGGCTTGCTCGTCGCTCAGGTCGGTGCCCATCGGCAGGGCTAGGTTGGTTTGGGCTATGTCGTTCGTCGCGGGGAGGCTCAGGTTCGGACCGCCGTATTTGGCCATCGCGGGCTGGAGGTGGACGGGGGTCCGGTAGTAGCCGCGCGCTCCTATGCCCTGGTCCGTCAGGGCTCCGATCAGGTCGTCGGCGCGGTCGTGACGGGCCACGTAGAGGTGGTAGGCGTGGTCGGCGCCTGGGGTTGGGCGCGGCGGAGTCAGCACGTCGGCGATGCCGTGCTCCTCGTACGCGGCCGCGGCGGCGCGGCGGCGCTCGGTCCAGCCGTCGAGCTCGGGCAGGAGCACGCGCAGCGCGGCCGCCTGGAGCTCGTCGAGGCGCGAGTTGTAGCCCACGGCGTCGTGCGTCCGCTTGTCGGTCGAGCCATGGAAGCGCAGCCGGCGGGCGGTCTCGGCCACGTCGTCGCGGTCGGTGGCGATTGCGCCGCCGTCGCCCAGCCCGCCGAGGTTCTTCGAGGGGTAGAACGAGAACGTGGCGGCGTCGCCCAGCGCGCCGGCCCGCCGCCCGCCGAGGCCGGCGCCCGCCGCCTGCGCGGCGTCCTCGAGGATCGGCAGCCCCAGGTCGCGCAGCTCCGCGACGTCCGCGACGTTGCCGAACAGGTGGACCGGCACGATCGCGCGCGTCCGCTCGGTGACCGCCGCCCGGGCCGTCGCCCGGGTCATGCAGCAGGTGTCGGGATCGACGTCGCAGAAGACGGGCACCGCGCCGGCGTTCACCGCGGCCTCGGCCGTCGCGTAGAAGGTGAGCGAGGGCATCACGACCTCGTCGCCCGGGGCGACGCCGAGCGCTCGCAGGGCGATCGTCAGCGCGTCCGTGCCGTTGGCCACCCCCACGCAGTGGGTCACCCCCAGGTACGCCGCTAGCTCGTCCTCGAACGCCGCCACCTCGGGACCGAGGATGTAGCGCCCGGAGCGCACGACGGCGCTCAGCCGCTCGGAAAGGGCGTCGTGGTAGGGCTCGAGCGACGTCGCGAAGAGCGGGATCGACATGGGGCGCCGTTACCCTACCCCCCGCCTCGGCCCCGAAATGCGCGTCGCCACCATCATCGGAAACCGCCCGCAGTTCGTGAAGGCGGGAGCCGTCTCGCGCCGGCTGCGCGAGCGCCACGACGAGGCGATCGTCCACACCGGCCAGCACTACGACGACGACATGTCGCGCGTCTTCTTCGACGAGCTCCGGATCCCGGCGCCCGACCGCGAGCTGGGCATCGGGTCGGCGCCACCGGCCGTGCAGACCGGCCGCATGCTCGAGGAGCTCGCGCCGGTGCTCCGAGACTTGGAGCCGGAGCTCGTGATGGTCTACGGGGACACGAACTCCACGCTGGCGGGCGCGCTGGCCGGGACCCAGGCCGGGCTGCCGGTTGCGCACGTGGAGGCCGGCATGCGCTCCTTCGACCGCGCGATGCCGGAGGAGCTCAACCGCGTGCTCACCGACCACGCGAGCCAGATGCTGCTGTGCTCGACCGAGACCGCGGTCGATAACCTGGCGGCCGAGGGCGTTACCGCCGGCGTGCACCTGGTGGGCGACGTGATGGCCGACATCGCGCTGGCGATGGCCCCGGCGGCGCGTGAGCGCTCGCGCGCTCTCGCGGAGCTGGGGGTCGAGGCGGGCGGGTACCTGCTGGTCACGGCGCACCGGGCGGGGAACGTCGACGACCCGGCGCGGCTCGAGCGCCTGGTCGACCTGCTGCTGGCGCTGCCCCTGGACGTCGTCTTCCCCGTCCATCCGCGCACCCGCGCGCGGCTCGATCAGAGCGGCCTCGCCGAGCGCCTGGCGGCGCGCCCCGGGGTCCGCCTCACGCCGCCGGTCGGCTACCTCGACCTGCTTGCCCTCGCCGGATCGGCGCGCGCGGTGCTCACGGACTCGGGCGGGCTCCAGAAGGAGGCGCTGCTCCTCGGCGTGCAGTGCGTGACCCTGCGCGACACGACCGAGTGGGTCGAGACGCTCGAGGGGGGCTGGAACACGCTCGTGGACCTCGACGCGGACGCCGCGCTCGCGGCGCTCGACCGCGGCCGCCCCGGAGGCGATCCCCCCGACCTCTACGGCGGCGGGCACGCGTCGGAGCGGATCCGCGACCTGCTCGATGGCGGCTGAACCGGCCCCCGGCCAGGTCGACCTGTGGTGGGCGGACCTCGACGCCGTCGCCGACGCGGAGGAGGTGCTCGACCCGGCCGAGCGCGAGCGCGTCGACCGCGTCGTGCCGGACGAGCCGCGCCGCC
>DATENL010000338.1:0-6384 GCA_035275105.1 Thermoleophilaceae bacterium | reverse complement strand
GTCCGGCGCTGGCGATCCGACGTCTACAGGCATAAGCCTCCCTCTACACAATTTACCGGTGTTCGGAGTAACATTTTTGGGTTCACTTCCAGGAGATCCTCTGTGATTGAGGTTCAACACCTCACGAAACGCTACGGCCGCGTCACCGCGGTCGACGATGTCAGTTTCCGCGTGGAGCGCGGCGAAATCCTCGGCTTCCTCGGGCCGAACGGCGCCGGCAAGACGACGACGGTCCGGATGCTCTGCACGCTGCTGCCTCCGACCGGCGGCACCGCCACGGTCGCCGGCGCCGACGTCCAGGCCGACGGCGCCGTGGTGCGCCGGCGCATCGGCGTCGCGCTCCAGGAGATCGGCCTCGACCCGATCCAGACCGGCCGCGAGCTCCTCGAGCTCCAGTGCGGCCTCTACGACATCCCGAACGCGCGCGAGCGCGCCGGCGAGCTGCTCGAGCTCCTCGGGCTGACGGACGCGGCGGATCGCCTGACGAAGACCTATTCCGGCGGCATGAAGCGGCGGCTCGACCTGGCCACGGGCCTGGTCCACTCGCCGCGCGTCCTCTTCCTCGACGAGCCGACGACCGGGCTCGACCCGGCGTCGCGCCGGACGGTGTGGGACGAGGTGCGCCGCATCAACCAGGGCGGCACGACCGTCTTCCTCACCACCCAGTACCTGGAGGAGGCCGACGAGCTCTGCGACCGCGTGGCGATCATCGACGCCGGCCGGATCGTCGCCCAGGGCACGCCGGAGGAGCTCAAGGCCGAGATGGGCCGCGACGTGGTCTCGGTCACACTCGACGGCGCCGGCGCCGACGCCACCGCGGCCGCGATCGGCGAGCTCCCCGGGCTCGAGCGAGTGGTGACCGAGCACGACGCGCTCGCGCTGTACGTGGCGGACGGCGCCACGTCGATCGCGGAGATCGTCCGCCGGCTCGACCGCGAGCGGATCTCGGTCGGCGCTATCTCGGTCGCGCGGCCGTCGCTCGACGACGTCTTCCTCCACGCCACCGGCCGCCGGCTCGAGGGCGAGGACGCCGGAGAGGAGGCGGTCGAGTGACCGAGGTCGCCATCCTCGGCCGCCGCGCCGTGCGCGAGATCGTCCGCATCCCGGCGGCCACGATCCCGACGCTGTTCATCCCGCTCTTCTTCCTCGCGGTCAACATCGGCCAGGTCGAGAAGACGTTCCCGAGCTCGACGCCGTTCCTGCACGGACAGGGCTACGCCGCGTTCCAGATCCCCGTGTCGCTCCTGTTCGCCGTGTCGACGGTGACGTCGGGGATGGCGCTCGTCACCGAGATCGAGAACGGCTACTTCGACAAGCTGCTGGTCGCGCCGATCCGGCGCAGCTCGATCATCCTCGGCCGCCTCGCCGCCGACCTGGTCCGCGGCCTGATGCTGTCGGTCGTCGTCCTCGGGGCGGGGTTCGCCTTCGGCGTGCACGTGGAGGCCGGGGTGCTCGGCGCCGTCGTGCTCGTCGTCCTGTCCGCGCTCTGGGGGGTCGCCTACGCGGGCATCGGCCTGCTCATCGCGCTGCTCACGCGCAACGTCCAGGCCACGCAGTCGAGCTTCATCCTGTTCTTCCCGCTGCTGTTCCTCACGCCCAACTTCGTGCCGTTCGACCGCCTGTCGCCGCTGATGGAGGCGCTCGCGCGCGCCAACCCGGTCAGCTACGTGATCGAGGGGCTCCGGTCGCTCCTGCTCGAGGGCTGGGTAGTGGACAAGCTGCTGCTCTGCATCGGAGTCACCGTCGTCACCGGCGTCGTCCTGACCCTGCTGTCGCTGCGCACGATCGCCCGCTACGACCGCTGAGCCGCCGCCGCGCGGCGAGGGGTTAAAGGTTGCAACGAAAGTTGCCGATAGGTACGGTCGTATATGCGTCCATGCAGGACAGATGAGCTAAAGCCGCAGGGACGCCGTACCCCTCGACAACCTCATCGAGACTCAAAAGGGAGGATCCCATGAGTCGCCGTATTGCCGCCCTGCCGATCGCTGCGCTGGTTGCGCTAGCGCTCGGGCTCCCCGCCACCGGTCACGCCTCGCAAGGCCAGTCCGCCTGTCCAGGCAAGTCCGACCAGCACAAGCCCGCCGGAACCGGCGGTGGACGCCGGGTCCGCTAGCCCGTCCGGCCGGATCCCGCGATGACCGGCGCGCCCGAACGGGCGCACGACCCGATCCCGCTGAGCTTCCGCCGTTACGCGGCGGTGCTCGGCGTCCTCGCCACCGTCGCCGCCGTGGCGTCGGCCTTCGCATGGCCTGCGCAGCTCGGCGACCAGCCCGCGAAGGTGTGGGCGCTCGCCGCGTTCATCGTGATCGGCGAGCTCCTGCCGATCCGGATCCCGCGCGGCACGCACACGGAGGAGATCACCGTCTCGAACGCGTTCGCCGTCGCGTTCCTCTTGATCTTCGGCGCGGCGCCCGCGATGGCCGTCTACGGCGGCGTCTGCCTGGCGGCCGACCTGCTCCGCAGGACCGCCCCGGCGAAGACGCTCGTGAACGCGTCGCAGTCGATCCTGTCGCTCGCGGCCGCGGCGGCCGTGCTCGCGCTGCTCGCCGAGGGGCCCCCCGCCACCCTCGGCGGGACCGGGCCGCTCGTGATCCTCGCGGCGGCGTGCGCGTTCTTCGTGATCGACGAGCTGGTCGCGACCACGGCGTTCGTGCTCCTCACGGGGGTCGGGTTCACCACCTACCTGCGCCGCGAGAGCGCGTCGCTCACGTGGACGAGCGGCTTCCTCGTCACGCTCGCGCCGCTCGTCGTCGCCGCCGCCGAGAAGAGCGGCTGGCTCGTGCCGCTGCTGTTCGGGCCCACGCTCGCGATCTACCTCGGCGGCAGGCACGCGATCCGCAGCGCCCACCGGGCGCTCCACGACGAGCTGACCGGCCTGCCGAACCGCGGGATGCTGCACGACCGCCTCGAGGAGAGCCTCGACTCGGCCGCGCTGCACGACGACCCGGTGGTCGTCCTGCTGGTCGACATCGACGACTTCCGGGCCGTCAACGACACGCTCGGCCACGAGCACGGGGACACGCTGCTCGTGCAGCTCGCGCGGCGCCTCGAGACGTCGTTCGGTGACGACGCCGAGCTGATCGCCCGCGTCGGCGGGGACGAGCTCGCCGTCGTCGTGAGCGGCGGGGAGGCGGACCCTGACGCGATCGCCAAGCGCACCGCCGAGGTGCTCGCGCCGCCGTTCTCCGTCGGCGGCCTCTCGCTCGAGGTCCGCGCCAGCCTCGGCGCGGCGCTGTTCCCGGAGCACGCGGACCGCGCGCGCGAGCTCGTCCGCCGCGCGGACATCGCCCTCCACCGGGCGAAGGCCGACGGCACGCTGTACAACGTCTACCGGTCCGAGTACGACAGCTTCAGCGTCGACCGGCTGCTGCTGGCCGGCCAGCTCCGACGGGCGATCGCGGGCGGCGAGCTCGTCGTGCACTACCAGCCCAAGCTCGCGCTGGCCGACGGCCGGCCGCGCGGGGTCGAGGCGCTCGTGCGCTGGGAACATCCGGAGCTCGGGCTGCTCGCTCCGCAGGCGTTCGTGCCCCTCGCCGAGCACACCGGCCTGATCACCGAGCTCACCGACGTCGTCCTGGGCCAGACGCTGACGCAGTGCGCCGCCTGGCGGCGCGCCGGGCTCGACCTCGTGGTGGCCGTGAACCTCTCGCCGCGCAGCCTGCTCGACGCCGACCTGCCGCGCCGGATCGAGGCGGTGCTGGCCGCGAACGACCTCCCCGGCGACGCGCTCCAGGTGGAGATCACCGAGAGCCGCGTGGTGTCGGACCTCGACGGAGCGGGCCGGGTGCTCGACCAGCTCCACGCGCTCGGCGCGAGCTGCGCGATCGACGACTTCGGCACCGGCTACTCGTCGCTCACGCAGCTCCAGCGGCTGCGCGTCGACGAGATCAAGATCGACCGCTCGTTCGTCGCCGAGATGGACCGCAGCGCCGACTCCGAGGCGATCGTCCGCTCGACCATCGAGCTGGGCCGGAGCCTGGGGCTCGCCGTCACGGCCGAGGGCGTCGAGAGCGAGGCGATCTGGTCGCGGCTCGTGGAGCTCGGCTGCGACTACGCGCAGGGGTTCCACATCGGCCACCCGCTGCCGGCGGCCGCGTGCTCGCGGGTGCTCGACAACCTCGTGAGGCGCGCCCATGCGTAGGGCCGCCGCCCTGTGCGCGGCCTGCGCCTGCCTCGTGGTGGCGGGCGCTGTTTCGGCGCCCGTCGCCGGCGCCGCGAGCGGGCGCTACGTCGTCGTCTTCCACGAGGGATACGACCCGGTCGCGACCACGAACCGGCTCGTCGGCGCGTTCGGCATCAGGCCCTCCTTCCGCTACGACGCCGCGCTCGGCGGGTTCGCGGCGGTGCTCTCGGACAGCCAGCGCGGCGCGCTGGCGGCCGACCCCGCGGTGGACTTCGTCGGCGAGGACGTCGCGGTGCAGGCGAGCGGGACGGCGCCGCTCGCGGCCGGCGAGACGGTGCCGCCCGGGATCCGCCGCGTGGGAGCCGCCACCCTCACTGAGGCGCACGGCGCGGCCGACGCGCCGGTGGCGGTGCTCGACAGCGGAGTCGACCTGAGGAACGCCGACCTCAACGCGGTGAGCGGCAAGAACTGCGTGTCGACCACGGCCACTGCCCAGGACGACAACGGCCACGGGACCAACGTGGCGGGGATCCTCGCCGCGAGGAACGCCGGCAGCGGCGTGACCGGTGTCGCGCCCGGGACCCGGATCTACTCGGTGAAGGTCCTGAACTCGAAGAACAGCGGGACGCTCTCGCAGATCCTCTGCGGCATCGACTGGGTCACCGCGAACGCCGCCGCGCTCGGCATCAAGGTCGCGAACATCAGCGTCCAGGGCTCCGGGGCCAACGACAACGACTGCGGCAACAGGAACAACGACGCCTGGCACAAGGCGATCTGCCGGTCGGTCGCCGCCGGCGTCACGTACGTCGCGTCGGCGGGCAACTCGAAGACCACGCTCGACAAGACGATCCCCGCCGCGTACCCCGAGGTGCTCGCGGTGACGGCGATGACCGACACGGACGGGCTCGCCGGGGCGAAGGGCGGGGCGCCGAAGTGCAAGTCCGGCGAGGCCGACGACAGGTATGCGAGCTTCTCGAACTACGCCGCGAACGCGACAGCGATCGCCCACACGCTCGCCGCGCCCGGCACCTGCGTCGTCTCCGACAAGCTCGGCGGCGGCACCTCCACCTACTACGGCACGAGCCAGGCGGCACCGCACGCCGCCGGGACGCTGGCGCTCTGCTTCGGGAGCGGCGGAGCCGGTCCGTGCGCGGGCCTGACGCCGTCGCAGGCGATCGCGAGGGTGCGCGCGGATGCCGCCGCGGCGGCGGCGATCGCGACCGGCTTCGCCGGCGACCCGCTGCGGCCGGTCAGCGGCAAGTACTTCGGGCACCTGGCGGCGGCAGCGGCGTACTAGGGGCGCTCCGCGCGGGCGGCCCGCTGGTCCGCGTGAGATGATGCCTACGTGCCAATCAGCGATCCGATCGACACGACGATCGACTCCGGGTTCACGGTTTTGCATGAGACGAAGCTCTTCCACCTGCGCGCCCGCTTGACGATCACCGCCAACTCGAATCCGGAGGCCGGCGACATCCGCTTCAGGACCATCAGCGGACCGGGCGGGCGCGTGAACGAGTCCACGGGCAACGAGGTCGTTGTGGGCTTCCCGCACACGCTCGGGAGGACGACCATCGAGGCGGCGCCGCCCGAGGGCGTGACCAGCGTCGACATCACCTACGTGATCAAGACCGGGCGCGACGCCCGCTAGGGGTTCGACGTGGCGGTTCTCGACCCGGTCACGGTCACGCTCAGGCAGCGGTTCCAGCTGCTCCACACGGCGCACATCCAGCGCTGCAGCGTGACGATCACGGCGATCTCGAACGCCGAGTTCGACGGCGTAGTGTTCAGGACGACGGCATTCGTCACTCGCTCCAAGAACGTCTTCACCGCGAACAAGGCGGCGCTCGGCCTGTGGGCCACGGTGCCGGTCGGCACGATCGAGGCGCGCGCACCGGAGGGCGTCGCGACCATCGAGGTGACCTACCAGGTCAAGACCGGCGCCGATGCCGAGTAGCTAGGCGTTGAGCGCCGCGAGCCGCCGGTCGGCGGCGGCGAGGACTGTCTTGCGGCGCCGGTTCGACTGCTCGTAGAGGCGGGCGACCGCCACCTCGGCGGACGCGGCCTGCTCGAGCCGCGCGATCACCTCGGGCGCCTTCATCGACCCGTAGCCGGACCACGGCTCCGCCACGGAGACCTCGGCACCGGCGCCGTCCTCGGCGCCCGGATCCGCGAACTCGTCGACCAGGACGGGCTCCTCGGAGACGTGGGCCGGGACGTCCGGCTCCGGCTCCGCCGGCGGCGTGGCGGCGGGGGCGCGTGGA
>DATENL010000337.1:0-5154 GCA_035275105.1 Thermoleophilaceae bacterium | reverse complement strand
GTCAGCGAGCGGGTGGCGGCGGCGAGTCTCCTTGAAGCGGTTGATGAGCGCGCCCTCGTCGGCCTCGAGGTAGAGCACCCGGTACGGCAGGCCCGCCGCATCGAGGTCGGCGAGCACGCGGACGAGCCCGTCGAAGTACTCGCCGCCGCGCACGTCGGACGCCACCGCGGCGCGCTCGACCTTGCTCCCCTCGTGCGCGAACAGCTCGGACAGCGAGCTGATCATCTCGGGCGGGAGGTTGTCCACGCAGAAGTAGCCGGCGTCCTCGAAGCACGCCATCGCCTGCGACTTCCCGGCTCCCGAGAAGCCCGTGATGATCACGAAGTCCTCGATCGGGGGGCCGTGCCCCCGCTCCGCCTCGTCACGCTCGCGGGCGCTCCGGCGTTCGCCGCGAACGCGGCCGAGCAGACCTGACCTGTCGCGCGTGGGCTTCACGCCACCACAGGTCTACCGGATCTTGTGGACGTACTCGTACACATCTCGTGCGACCTTCCCTGGAACACCGGGAACGGCCTCGAGTTCCTCGCGCGAGGCCTGGAGGAAGCGCTCGGGCGTACCGAAGTGCCTCAGGAGCAGGCGCTTCCTCGCCGGACCGACCCCCGGCAGCTCGTCGAGGACCGATCGCGTCATCGCCTGGTCGCGCCGGCCGCGGTGGAACTCGATGGCGAACCGGTGCGCCTCGTCGCGCACGCGCTGGAGGAGCTGGAGCGCGGGCGAGTCGTGCGGCAGCACCAGCGGCGCCGAGCGGCCCGGTAGGAAGACCTCCTCGACCCGCTTGGCGAGGCTGACGACCGTGACGCCGAGGTCGCGGAACGGCTGGAGCTCCTTGAGCCCGGCCGAGAGCTGGCCCTTGCCGCCGTCGATCACGATCAGCCCCGGGACCGACGCGAAGCTCGCGTCGTAGGCGCGCTCGTGCGGCGAGCGCTCGCGCTGCGCGACGAACTGGGCCATGCGGCGGCCGAGCACCTCGCTCATCGCGGCGAAGTCGTCCTGGGCGACGTCGCGGACGCCGAAGCGGCGGTAGTCCGACTTCTTCGGCGCCGCCCCCTCGAACACGACCATCGAGGCGACCGTGTGGGTCTCGCCCAGGTTCGAGATGTCGAAGCACTCGATCCGCATCGGGATCTGGTCCATGCCGAGCGACGCCTGGAGCAGCTCGAGCGCCTCGATCCGCTGCACGCGGCGGTGCTCGGAGCGCAGGCCGTCCTGGTCGAGCGCGAGCCGCGCGTTGCGCTGCGCGAGCTCGTAGATCCGGCGCTTGTCGCCGCGCTCGGCGTGCCTGACCTCCACCGGCGCGCCGCGGCGGTCCTCGAGCGCCTCGGCGATCGCGGGGCCGGTGCCGAGCGCCACGTCGCGGCCGACGATCACCTGCGGCGGGATCGCGGGCGAGGTGGCGTAGTACTGGAGGACGAACTCCTCCGCCACCTCGGCCTCGTCGCGCGCGGCCTGGTTGTCGAGGTAGAAGCTCTGTCGGTCGGCCAGGACGCCGTCGCGCACCTGGAAGACCTGGGCGTTCGCGTCCGTGCCCTCGGCGGCGACGGCGATCGCGTCGAGCGTGCCCACCGCGGAGTTCGAGATCCGCTGCCGCTCGAGCAGCGACCGGACCGCCTTGAGCCGGTTGCGGTACGCCGCGGCCTGCTCGAACTCCTGGGCCTCCGCGGCGGCGTGCATCTGGTCCTCGAGGTCGCGCTCGATCTGCCGGTAGCGGCCCGACAGGAAGGCGACGACGTTGTCGATGCCCGCGCGGTACTCCTCCGCCGAGACGTAGCCCACGCACGGGGCCCCGCAGCGCTTGATGAAGTAGTCGAGGCACGGGCTCCCCGACGCCCGCCCCGGCTGGGCGCCGTCGCACGTGCGGTACTGGAAGACCTTGCCGAGCAGGTCGAGCGTCTCGCGCACCCGCTTCGCGTTTGAGAACGGGCCGAAGTACGCGCGGCCGCGGCGGTGCTTCTCGCGCGTGAAGTAGACGCGCGGGAAGTCCTCGTCGAGCGAGATCGCGATGTAGGGATAGGACTTGTCGTCGCGCAGGCGGACGTTGAAGCGCGGCCGGTACTGGCGGATGAAGTTCTGCTCGGCGAGCAGCGCCTCGGCCTCCGTCTCGGTCGCGATGAACTCGATGTGCTCGATCTCCGCCACCATGCCCTCCGCGCCCTTAGTCGACGGGTTCGAGAAGTGGGAGGCGACGCGCTTCCTGAGCGAGCTGGCCTTGCCCACGTAGAGCACCCTGCGCTTGGCGTCGCGGAACAGGTAGACGCCCGGGGCGTCGGGCAGCGCGCGACGCTGCTCCGCGATCCGGGATTCGCGATCCGTGCCGTTCTGAGAGGTCGTTGCGATGGCCTTTCGAGGATAGGCCTGGGCCGGATAGGGTCCCGGGGCGATGGCGGAACGCACGGCGTTCGTTACTGGCGGGTCGGGCTTCATCGGCGGGCACCTGATCCGGCGGCTCGTGCGCGAGGGATACGGGGTTCGCGCCCTGGCGCGCTCGGAGCGGTCGGCGGCGGCGGTGCGCGAGGCGGGCGCGGAGCCCGTGAGCGGGGACCTCGACCAGGTCGAGGCGATGCGGGCCGGCGCCGAGGGGTGCTGGTACGCGTTCCACGCCGCAGCCTACGTGGGCGAGTGGGGGCCGCGCGAGGCCTTCGAGCGCGGAAACGTGGTGGGGACCGCGAACGCGCTCGACGCCTGTCGCTCGGGCGGGGTGCGGCGGTTCGTGCACGTCGGGACGGAGGCGGCGCTGATGGCCGGGCAGCCGCTGGTCGGCGTCGACGAGACGGCGCCGCTGCGGCCCGACTCGCCGGCGTCCTACCCGTCGACGAAGGCCCGCGCCGAGCAGCTAGTGCGCGACGCCAACGACGTGTCGTTCGAGACCGTCGTCGTGCGCCCCCGGTTGGTGTGGGGTCCCGGCGACACGAGCGTGCTTCCGGCGATCGCGGAGGCGGTCCGGCGCGGCCGCTTCGCGTGGATCGGCGGCGGGCGGCAGCTCACCGACACGACGCACGTGGAGAACGTGGCCGAGGGGCTGCTCCGCGGTGCCGAGCGCGGCCGGGCCGGCGATGCCTACTTCGTCACCGACGGCGAGCCGGTCGAGTTTCGCGCGTTCATCACCGACCTGCTCGCGACCCGAGGGGTCGACGCGCCCGACAAGAACGTGCCGCCGCCCGTGGTGCGCGCGCTGGCCACCGTGTCCGAGGCGCTCTGGCGCGTGCTGCCGCTCCCCGGCGCCCCGCCGGTGACGCGCTTCGCCGTATGGGCCGCCTCGCTGGAGTGCACGATCGACATCTCGAAAGCGCGGTCGGAGCTGGGCTACGCGCCAGCCAAGACACGCGAAGCGGGCCTGGCAGAGCTCAGCGCCAAGGCGTAGCCGCGCGCCCGGGCGCTGCTGCGGGCGGGTCCTGTCGGTTCGCGAACCGCACACCCCTCGCTTCGCTCGGCGCGCGCGCTTCGGCTCCCCGCCACCCGCCCGATCGGCGCTGCTGTCGCGCGGCCTACGACTCGTGCGCTACGGCTTACCCGCCGCGCGGGGCCCGGAGCTGCCGGGGTCCTCGCGTGGCTTGGGCGGCTCGAGGAAGTCGACGACCAGCTCGACCGGCCGCGCCAGGACGGCGCGCTCCCCGCGCTCCACGATCGGGCGCTGGAGCAGCTCGGGGTGCTCGGCCATGAGCGCGACGATCTCGTCGTCGGGGAGGTCGCGGGCGGCGAGCTCCAGCTCGGAATAGAGCGGCTCGCGCGTGCGGAGCGCCTCGCGCGGGCTGATCCGCGCCTTGCGGAGGAGGTCGGCGATCTTGTCGGCCGGCAGCGGCTCGACGTGGTAGTTCACGCGCTCGAAGTCGATCCCGCGCTCCTCGAGCAGGGCCGCGAGCTTGCGGCAGGTCGTGCAGGTCGGCTTCTCGTAGACCGTGATCTCAGGCATCGCGGCTGAGCGTATCGCCGTCGCCGCGGCGTGCCGGGTGGGCGCCGTTCGCGGGCAGGCGCACGCGAACCGCCAGGCCACCGCTAGGGGAATCGCCCAGCTCGAGGTCGCCACCGTGCAGCGCCACCTGCTGCGCGACGATCGCGAGTCCCAGACCGGTGCCCGACGCGGTCGCGGCGGCCCCGCGCCGGAATGGCTCGAGGACCGCGTCGCGCTCGGTCGCGGGGATGCCGGGGCCGTCGTCGTCCACGCGGACGACCAGCCCGCCGTTGTCGCGCTCGAGCCCGACCTCCACGCGGCCGCCGCGCCTGCCGTGCAGGGCGGCGTTGTCGAGGAGGTTGTCCACGAGGAGCCGCAGTCCACCCTCCCAGCCGCTGACGGTCGCCGCCCCGCGGGCCTCCTCGCCCTCCGACGCGGTGCCGTCACCGGCTCGCAGGTCGTACTCCACGTCGGGATGGCGGCGGCGCGCGGCGAACATCGCGGCGTCGACGAGGTCGCCGAGCTCGACGTCCTCGCGCGGAAGGCTCTCGGCCGCCTCGCCGCGAGCGAGCGCCTGGAGGCCGTCGAGGAGGTGGACGATCCGCTCCTGCTCCGCGAGGACCTCGCGCACGAGCGCGGCTCGCTCCGGCGCGGGCAGGTCCGGGTTGCGCTCGAGCGTGTCGAGGTTCGCGCGCATGCCGGTGAGCGGCGTGCGCAGCTCATGGCCCGCGTCGGCGGCAAAGCGGCGCGTGGCAGCGAGCGCGCGCTCCATCGCCTGCGTCGAGCTCCGCAGCCGGGCGAGCATCTCGTTGAGCGTGCCGGCGAGGGCGCGGACCTCCTCGGGGCCGTCGTCGTCCGGGAGCGTCGTCGTCAGGTCCTCGGCGCCGCTGACCCGCGCGGCACCCTCGCGCAGGCGCCCCAGCGGGCGGACGGCGAGCGTCGTGAATACCCACGCGGCGATCGCCGTGAGAGCCAGGGCGAGGAGCCCGAGCCAGATCACGAGCCGGCGCGTGTTCGCGACCCGGTCCTCGACCTCGTCGAGGCTGCTCAGGAGCTGCACGCGCGCGCCGGTGAGCCGCGGAAGGCTCGTGGTCAGGGAGCGCCACTCGTGGTCGCCGATCCGGACGGTGGTGAGCCCGTCGCGCGGCGGCGGCGGGGGCGCGCGGGCGGGGACGTCGCCGCGCTGCTCGACCACCTGGCCCCGGATCGCAACCTGGACGAACGAGCCGCTGCCGGCCAAGAGCCGCGCCTCAGCCGGCGGCGGGCCG
>DATENL010000336.1:0-7494 GCA_035275105.1 Thermoleophilaceae bacterium | reverse complement strand
GCCGCCCCGCCGCCGCCTGGCACGGCCCCGCCGCCGCCGGGTCCGGGCGGGCCGCCGCCTGCCCAGTGACCCGAGCCCGCCAACCCGTCCTGCCTAGACCTCGCTAGGCGAGGTCAATCCAGGACGGATCGGGCGGCGGCCGCGTTATCGTCCGGCGCGTGGGGAGCAACGGTGTCTGACCTGAAGGACGCACTCGAGCGGGCCCGGGCCGGCGGGCCCGAGCGGCACCGCGAGAAGTCGGCCGCGGCGGGCAAGCTGCCGGTGCGCGAGCGCGTCGAGCGGCTGGTCGACGCGGGCTCGTTCGCCGAGGAGGCGCTGCTCGCCAACTGGGAGCAGGACGGGTTCGGCGCCGACGGCGTCGTGACCGGGATGGCGACGATCGGCGGGCGGCCGGTGTGCCTGATGGCCAACGACCCGACGGTGAAGGCCGGGTCGTGGGGGCCCAAGACCGTCGAGAAGATCATCCGGATCCAGGAGCAGGCGCTGCGGCACGAGGTGCCGATGGTCTACCTCGTGGACTCGGCCGGCGCGCGGATCACCGACCAGGTCCAGATGTTCCCCGGCCGCCGCGGGGCGGGCCGGATCTTCCACACCGAGGTGAAGCTCTCGGGCGTGGTGCCCCAGGTCTGCGTCCTGTTCGGTCCGAGCGCGGCCGGCGGTGCCTACATCCCCGCCTTCTGCGACGTCGTGATCATGCGCGACGGCAACGCGTCGATGTACCTCGGCTCACCGCGGATGGCCGAGATGGTGATCGGCGAGAAGGTCTCGCTGGAGGAGATGGGCGGGGCCCGGATGCACACCGGCGTCTCGGGTTGCGGGCACTTCCTGGTCGAGTCGGACGAGGAGGGGATCGACCTCGCCGCGCGCTACCTGTCGTTCATGCCCTCGAACTGGCGCGAGGAGCCGCCGCCCGCCCCGCCGGCCGACCCCGGGAGCAATCCGTCCCTGCGCGAGCTGATCCCGGCGGACGAGAACAAGCCGTTCGACGTGCTCGAGCTGATCGACGCGCTCGTGGACGCCGACTCGTTCCTCGAGGTCCAGCGGCGCTGGGCCAAGGAGCTGGTCGTGGGCTACGCGCGCATCGACGGTCGCGTGGTGGGGATCGTCGCCAACCAGCCGAAGCAGCGCGGCGGCGTCCTGTTCGTCGACTCCTCCGACAAGGCCGCCCGGTTCATCTGGACGTGCAACGCCTTCAACGTCCCGCTCGTCTTCCTCGCCGACGTGCCCGGCTTCATGATCGGGACCCAGGTCGAGCGCCAGGGGATCATCCGCGCGGGCGCGAAGATGATCTCGGCCGTCTCCGAGGCGACCGTCCCCAAGATCTCCGTGATCGTCCGCAAGGCGTACGGCGCCGGCCTCTACGCGATGGCGGGGCCCGCCTTCGAGCCCGACGCCTGCATCGCCCTCCCGAGCGCGCGGATCGCGGTCATGGGCCCCCAGGCGGCGATCAACGCGGTCTACTACAACCAGGTCCAGGCGATCGAGGATCCCGCGGAGCGCGCCGAGTTCGTCGAGAAGCTGCGGGCCGAGTACTCCGAGGAGATCGACATCCTGCATCTGGCGTCGGAGCTGGTGATCGACGCGGTTGTTCAGCCTGAGGAGCTGAGGGGGGAGCTGGCGCGGAGGCTGATGCTTTCGGCTTCGAAGAAGCGCGACTGGCCGGCCAAGCGGAACGCCGTAACGCCTGTCTGAGCCTCGGCGCCGTGGCGGGCGGGTCCTGTCGGGCTGCGCCTTTTCCGTCCGTCCTCGCTCGCTTCGCTCGCTGCGGGCGCCGGAAATAGGCATCCGCCCGCCACCCGCCCGAAGGGCGGGCCAGCTAACCGCTTAAAGCCAAGAGGTGCTGCGGGTCGTACCCACCACTCCACGGACGAAATGGTGTCGCCGAGACGGGACCCGCCCGCCAACCCCGTAAGAGCGAAGGAGCCCTAGAACGTCGGAGAAGCCGCGAACCAGACCGGCGCGGGCGACTCGCCCTCGCGCAGCAGCTCGACCGGCGCGCGGTCGGCGAGATCCGGGTTCGGAGCCGTCAGCCACTCGGGCGCGGTGGTGGTCCGGTCGCGCTCGAGGAGCAGCCGGACGACCGCGTAGAGGTTGCGAAGCCGCTTCTCCAGCTCGTCGGGCGGATCCTCGTCGCCGTGGGCGATCCGGGCGACCTCGCTGGCGCTGGTGGCCGTGGCGAAGGCCGTGAGGCCCGGCCCGATCGTCGCCTCGAGCCACTCGGCCAGGCGGTCGATCCGCTCGGCCTCGATGCGTCCGGAGAGGTTGTCCTCGTAGGTCACTCTTGAATCCCTGCCCTGCTGGTGTTCTTTACCCGGGGAAGCACTCCTGCGGCTGGCTTTCTCCCCCTTGCGGCTTCAGTTCCCATCGGAACTAGCGCTCAGACCTTTAGCGCCTGCGGCGGATCGATCAGCAGCTGTGCAGGCTTTTCTCGAGCCGAAGCGGCTTCCCGTCCGCGATTCGCGCGACTCCAACGATCGTCGAGTTGGGGTTCAGTCCGCGCGCATCGAACGAATGGGCGAACGGAAGCCGGGTGTCGGCCGGGGCGCGCCGGCCGCCGATGCGGAAGCTCACGCTCCGCACCTGCTCGAGGTGGGTGCCCACCACCCGGCCGGTCCAGCGCCGCCCGAAGCAGTGGCGCCGCAGTTGCAGGCGCGGGCGCGGATGCCCGGTCGTGAACCGCCGGACCAGGTCGCGGTAGAGCCCGAACGCGGGCTTCGGCACGTACTCGTCGGTCATCAGCCCATACTGCTGCTGGAAGTTCGGCGACGTCGAGTCGCCGTCGCGGAGGTTGAACCAGCGGTAGTCGGCGATGTCGAAGGTGCCGCGGAAGTCGTGGACCGCGCGCACCATCGTGTCCATCGCCTGCTCCTGGCGCTCGTAGGTTCGCCCGGGCCCCGTCGGGTAGCCGTTCTCCTCCACGTGGATCGGGACGCTCTTCGGGATCCCGGCGCCGCCCGAGTAGCAGCGGAAGCTGCTGAAGACGTTCACGAGCGCGTCGCGCTCCCCGCCCGGGCTGTTCACCGGTGGGATGAACGTGCCGGGGTAGGCGTCCACGCCGACCCAGTCGAGCGCGCGCACGAACGACGGCCCGCCGTGGTCGCGGATGTAGTTCCAGAACGACTGCTCCGCCGACGGCGAGTTGCGGTAGGCCCAGTTGAACCCGATCTCGAGCTGGTCGAACCCGCGTCGCCGCGCCTCGTCCTTGGCGGCCTTCACCCCCTGGATCAGGGCGTCTCGGCCGCGCTCGTACGCCCCGTCGGAGGAGTCCGGCGAGAAGTCCAGGTTGACCTCGTTCGTGACCTGGATCGCGACCACGCGCGGGTTCGGGCCGAACCCGTCGACCACCCGGCGCACGAACCGGAGCCACGCCGGGATGTCGCCCTCCTGCGCCGGCGTCGGGTGGTAGCGGAGCTGGAGCTCCACCAGGTACCCGTGCGACGTGTAGCGCTTGGCGAGCGCGAGGAAGCGCTGTACGCCGGCCTCCCCCTCCGACCAGAAGAAACGGTGGAGCCGGAGCACGAACGGTCCCTTCGCCGGCCTCAGCTTGCCGACGGCCGCTAGCTGTCTCGCGGGGACCTCGGGCGTCCGCGGGGGCGCCGGGCCCGTGCCGAGCTGACCGGTCTGCACGCCCGGCGTCACCCCGAAGCGGAGCGCCGGCCCCGGCTTCGGATCGGCTGTGATCGTGCCCAGGCAACCCCCACCCTGCCCCTGCGCGAGGCCCGGAAACGCAAGCGCGGCACCCACCGCCGCCACGGCCACGAGCCTCATCGCGGGCGATGGTACGCCGGCCGTACAATCGCCGCGCCATGCCTGAGGACCTCGCCTGGGAGCCGACGCCCGAGTACGCCGAGCGCGCGAACGTGACGCGCCTGATGCGGGCGCACGGCATCGAGACGATCGACGAGCTGCGCCGGCGCTCGGTGGAGGACGTGGAGTGGTACTGGGACGCCGCCGTCAGGGACCTCGGGCTCGAGTTCAGCGCGCCCTACGAGCGCGTGCTCGACACGTCCGGCGGCATCCCGTGGGCCACCTGGTTCACGGGCGGGCGCGTGAACCTCGTGCACAACTGCGTCGACCGCTGGGCGGAGCGCCCCGAGACGCGCGACCAGGTCGCGCTCATCGGCGAGTCCGAGACCGGGGAGTCGCGCTCGCTGACCTTCGCGGAGCTCCGGACGGCGGTCGACGAGGTGGCGGCGGCGCTGCGCGCGGCCGGGATGAAGAAGGGCGACTCGGCCGCGGTCTTCATGCCGATGGTCCCGGAGGCGGTGATCGCGGCGTACGCGATCGCGAAGATCGGCGCGATCTACCTGCCGATCTTCTCGGGCTTCGCGCCCCACGCCGTCGCGGCCCGCCTGCGCGACGCCGAGGCGAAGGTGGTCTTCACCGCCGACGGCACGTGGCGACGGGGCAAGCACGGCCTGATGAAGCAGGCGGCCGACGAGGCCGTGGCCGCGTCCCCGTCGGTCGAGCGCGTGGTGGTGCTGTCCAATCTCGGCGTGGACGTCCCGATGACCGACGGCCGCGACGTGAGCTTCGAGGACTTCGTGGCCCCGCACGCGGGCGCGCGCGTGGACCCCGAGGACACGTCGGCTGAGGACGTGTTCATGATCGCCTACACCTCGGGCACGACCGGCAACCCGAAGGGCGCGGTGCACGTGCACGGCGGCTTCCTCGTGAAGATCGCGAGCGAGTGCGCCTACCAGACGGACATCCACGCGGGCGAGATCTTCTACTGGTTCACGGACATGGGCTGGATCATGGGCCCGCTCTCGATGGTCGGCTCGCATGCCAACGGCGCCGCGATGGTCATGTACGAGGGCGCCCCCGACTTCCCCGATCCGAGCCGGGTGTGGGCCTCGGTAGAGCGCCATCGCGTGACGATGCTGGGCGTCTCGCCGACGTTGATCCGCGCGCTCAAGACGCAGGGGGACGAGTGGCCCGCGCGGCACGACCTGTCATCGCTGCGGATCCTCGGCTCGACCGGCGAGCCGTGGAACCCGGAGCCGTATCGCTGGCTCCAGCGCGTGGCCGGCGGCGGCTCGGTCCCGATCATCAACCTCTCGGGGGGCACCGAGGTCGGCGCGTGCTTCCTCACGCCGTTCCCGGTCGAGCCGATCAAGGTCTGCTCCCTCGGCGGGCCGTCGCTCGGGATGGACATGGACGTGCTCGACGCGGAGGGCAACTCCGTGCGCGGCGAGGTCGGCGAGCTCGTCTGCCGCCAGCCGTGGCCGGCGATGACCCGCGGAATCTGGGGCGACCCCGACCGCTACATCGAGACCTACTGGTCGACGTACGACGGCGTCTGGCGCCACGGCGACTGGGCGCGCGTGGACGAGGACGGGCAGTGGTTCCTGCTCGGCCGCTCCGACGACACCATCAACGTCGCCGGCAAGCGGCTCGGCCCGGCCGAGGTCGAGTCGGTGCTGGTCGGCCACGAGGCCGTCAGCGAGGCGGCCGTGGTCGGCGTGCCCCACGAGACGAAGGGCGAGGCCGTCTGGTGCTTCGTGGTCGCGCCCGGCGCCGACGGCGACTCTCTCGCCGCGGACCTCGGCGAGCTGGTGGCCGAGGAGCTCGGGCGCCCGTTCAAGCCGTCGCGGGTGGTGGTCGTCGAGGCGCTGCCCAAGACGCGGTCGGCCAAGATCCTGCGGCGCGCCGTGCGCGCGGTGGCGGTGGGGGAGGACCCCGGCGACATGACGAGCGCCGAGAACCCCCAGGCGCTGGACGGGATCAGAGCAGCGCTGGCCTAGCGCAACAGGGGCCAGGCCACTTGTTGCGCAACAGGGGCCAGGCCACTTGTTGCGCAACAGGGGCCAGGCCACTTGTTGCAGGCGCCGGGCGACCTGTTCAGTCCAGGTCGGGGCCGATCCGCTCGTCGATCAGCTCGATCAGCTCGGAGCAGAAGCCGAACGCCCGCTCGAGCGCCTCGGGGTCCACGTTCTCCGCGGTGTCGCTCTCGCTGTGGTGGTGCGGCGCGACGTCACGCGCGCCGAGGCACGAGACGCTCACGGCGGGGAACCCCGCCACGCGCGCCGCATACGCGTCGGTCGCGAAGCGAGAGCTGCGGGAGCGCGCCCCGTAGCGGCCGTCGTCGGCGGCGTCCTCGTCCGCGATCTGGTCGCAGAGGTCGACCAGGAGCGCGTTCTGCGAGCTCGGCAGCAGGTAGCCCTCACGGCGCGCGTAGCGCACGGTGCCGGCCCCGACCTGGTCGACGCAGACGAACGCGGTGCTGCGCTTGTCGAGGCCGCGCCGGTGAGCGCGCAGCCACGCCCGCATCCCGAGCTCCATCCCCTCCTCGGCGCCGGTCAGGAGCACCCACACGTCGAAGTGGTCGAGGTCCCCGCCGTAGCGCTCGGCGAGCCCGAGCACGGTGGCGACGCCCGACGCGTTGTCGTTCGCGCCGGGCACCACTCCCGACAGGCCGACGTCGGCCAGCAGCGGGACGGCCACGATCAGCACCACCGTGCCGGCGAACTGGACCGCCGTCAGGGCCGTGGCGTCCAGGCCGGCGAGCCGGAGGCCGGAGCAGGCGAGCACCAGCACGACGGCCCAGAAGAGCACCGCGAGCCCCCACTCGGCCAGCCGCCAGCGGAAGACGGCGCCGGAGCGGCCCGCGTCGTAGTGGGCGACCAGCACGAGCGTGCCGGGGCGCCCCCTGTCCTCGCGCGAGACCACGTTCTGGGACGCCCGTCGCGGCGTCAGCCGCCGCGCGAGCTGGAAGCCGCCGGTGAGGTCGCCGTAGGCGGACGCCGCCACCAGCAGGAGGAGGACCGTCGCGGGCAGTGGGGCGGACACCGACAGGACGCTGCCCCCGACCCCCGCCACCGCGTGGATCAGGTGCGTGAGCGCCCAGCTCGGCCGCACCTGGATCGGCTCGACCGCCACCTCGCGGCCGATCTCGCGCAGGCGCCCCTCGAGGTGCTTCGCGGCGCGGCGCTCGGCGTCGCTCCCCGGGCCCCGGCCCGCATGGGCGACGACGGCCTCGATCTCGGGCAGCGGGTCCACCGCGGGGCAGTATGCCGCGCCCCCATCCGGGTACAGTGCAGGCGCCCGAAGTCCCCGGAGGGAGAGATCTTGAAAGCAACGCGCAGCAACCTGCCCCACCTGATCGCGGCCGTTGGTGGCGCCGTGCTGGTCATCAGCCTGTTCCTGAGCTGGATCAGCATCGGCGACGCTTCGGCCTCCGGCTGGGAGACGTTCGACTTCGTAGACATCGTGCTGCTCCTGATCGGGATCGGCGCGGCCGTGGTCGGCGCCGCCTACGCCACGGGCGCCACGCTGCCGGTTGCATGGCTGACGCCCGACCTGCTCAAGTGGGACGGGGTCGTGGCCCTGACCATCGTGCTGACCTACATCGTCGAGGGCGACAACCTGGCCTTCGGCGCGTTCCTGGGGCTCCTCGCGGCGCTCGCAATCCTCGCGGGCGGCGTGCTGTCGGAGCGGCCGGACCTCGCCGCGCGCGTCGCGGACGCCGCGGGGGTCGACGACGGCGGGAGC
>DATENL010000335.1:0-11875 GCA_035275105.1 Thermoleophilaceae bacterium | reverse complement strand
CGCGCCGCCACCCGCGCCGGTCGCGCCCCCACCCGCGCCGGTCGCCCCGGCGCCACCGCCGCGGGACCCCGAGTTCCTCTGACAGTGTCCTGACTAGAGATCGCTATGCGATCTCAAAGCAGGACATCACCGCAGCGCGGGCACTCCATCCGGCCCCAGGCGGGCGCCGGCGCGCTTCGCGTCGATGTCGCGCAGCTGGTCGTCGACCCAGTCGCCGGGGTCGCGGGCCGAGATGATCTTCTTCAGCCCCTCGGCGCGGAACGAGCGCTCCTCGGCCGACATCGTCAGCGCGCGGTGGATCGCGTCGGCCTGCTCCTGGACGTCGAACGGGTTGACCGAGAGCGCGAACTCCCCGAGCTCCTCGTGCGCTCCCGTGTTCTCCGACAAGAGCGACACGCCGTGACGCTCGTTCACCAGCGGGCCCTCCTTCGCCACCAGGTTCATCCCGTCGAACATCGCGTTGACGATCAGCAGGTCGTAGTGCTTGTACGCGGCGATCGCGCGCTCGAGGTTCTCCTCGAGCTTCAGGTCGATCGGCATCCAGTCGGTGGTTCCGTGGCGGTGGTTCACGACCGCCACGACCGCCTCGATCTTCTCCAGGTACTCGGCGTACTCGGGCACGTCCTGCCGCGACGGCATCAGCTGCGCGATGAACGTCACGCGCTCGCGGAACTCCGGGTGCTGCTCGAGGAACAGGTCGAAGGCGCTGAACCCGCGCAGCACGTTCTTCGACAGGTCGGCGCGGTCCACCCGCAGGATCAGGTGCTCGCGCCGGCGCTTCAGCAGCTCGCGCTCGTACTCGTGGACGGCCGGGCGCTGCGCCGTGCGGCCGAACGACGACGCCGAGATCGGCAGCGGGTAGTGGCGGACCCAGACCTCGCGCCCCTCGTGGCGCACGATGCCCGCCTCCTCGTCCACCTCGAGTCCGAACAGCTCCCGGCAGCAGAGCAGGAAGTTGCGCCGGTACGCCCGCGTGTGGAAGCCGATGATGTCGTTCGCCAGGAGGCCCTCGTAGATGTCGTCGCGGATGTCCGACGGGAGCACTCGCCAGGCGTCCGGCTGCGTCCACGGGATGTGGATGAAGTGGTGCAGGAAGAGGTCGGGCCGTGCCTGCCGGATCACCCGCGGCGCGCAGTACAGGTGGTAGTCGTGCAGCAGCACGACGGCCTCCTCGTCACCCGTCTCGTCGAGGACGGCGCGCGCCAGGTCCTCGTTCACGACCCGATAGCCCTCCTCGTACGCAGCCACCTCCTGGCGACGGATGTCCGGCGCGTTCGAGAGGTCCCAGAGGTAGTGCTGGATGAACCACAGCATCGGGTTCGCGATCACGTTGTAGAACTGGTCGTAGGCCTCGGCGTCGCTCTCGACCAGCCGGATCCGGTAGTCCGTGCCGTCGACGTCGCAGTCGAACGCCCCGCCGCGCTTGCGGCTGACCTCCACGTCCGCGTCCGTCATCGCCGACGCGATCCAGAGGGCGTCGCGGTGATGCACGAGGCCGGTGAGCGCGGTCACGAGCCCGCCCCCGCCGCGCTGCACCTGGAGGCTGCCGTCGTCGTCGTACTCGAAGGTCGCCGGTCCCCGGTTGGAGACCAGTATCAGCTGGACGTCGCCATTCATCCCAGGTCGCTGAAGATACGCAGCCAGTCGCGCAGGAGGCGCGGAGTGAGGAAGTGCTGTCTCACGTGCTCCTTACCTGCCCGGCCCAGCTGCTTCCCCAACTCCGGCTCGCGCAGGATGCGCAGCGCGCGGTCCGCGCACTCCTCGGGCGAGTCGACCAGGTAGCCCGTCGTGCCGTCCTGCACCTGGAGCGGGATTCCGCCGACGTCCCCGCCGATGAACGGCCTCGCCTTCCAGAGCGCCTCCGACACGGTCAGGCCGAAGCCCTCGCGCGTGGACTTCTGGACGACGACGTCCGCCTGCGACTGGAACGCGTTCACCTCGATCGACCCGACCTGGTTCAGGTTGTTGAGGATCTTGATGTCGGGGTCGCCCCCGGCGTACTCGAGCGTCGAGTTGAAGAACTGCCAGCCCTCGGGGTCGTCGGTCGCCATCGACCCGACCAGCGCGAGCTGCACGTCCGGCAGCTCCTCGGTCACGAGGCGGTACGCGTCGATCACGCCGAGCGGGTCCTTCCACGGGTCGAAACGCGACACCTGGCACATCAGCGGCCTGTCGACGTCGACGCCGAACTGGTCGCAGACGAACGCGGCGTCCTCGGGCGACAGCGCCATGTTCTTGGGCGACAGCGGGTCGATCGCCGGCGGCAGCAGGTGGATCGGGCCGCTGCCGTTGAGCCCCGCGGGGACGTAGCGGTCGATGTGGTAGACGGAGCCGTCGTACTCCTCGATCAGCGGGACGAGCCGGCGCAGCGTCGCGTCGTTCGGGGTCGAGAGGTCGATGTGGCAGCGCCAGACCCAGTGGCGCGACTTCTCCGGCACGTGCCGGCGGATCGCGAGCGGCTGCGGGTCGTGCACGATCACCACGTCCCAGCCGCCGCCCAGCTCGCCGGCGTTGATCTCGTTGAACTTCTCGTAGACGTGCCACTCCTCGGCGTCCAGGTCCTGCGGGTTGCCCTGGAGCGCGTTGTGCATGAGCTTCGTGGCGTTGAAGAACTCCTCGCGCCCGATGATGATCTGCCACTCGGCCTCGATCCCGACGTCGCGCATCAGCGGCACGAGCGTGTAGAGGATCTCCGAGACCCCGCCGCCGAACGCCGTGGCCGACAGGTGGAGCACCTTCAGGCCCGCAAGCTGCTCGGACAGCCCGCGGATCTCCTCGATCAGCGGGCGGCCTACGAGGTGCGTGTAGTCGGCCAGCGACTTATGCCCAACCCCTACCGGCTGCAGCACGGCGACGCTCCTTCGAGGATGACGGTCCGGCAGCCTATCCGCCGGGGAGGCGGCAGCTTAAGCGGTGTCCAAGCCGAGGCGCTTCGTCAGCGTCATCGTGCCGTCGGCGTAGTCGCAGTCGTCGGCGGTCGCGCCGATGATCGCGCGCGAGAGCTCGCGCTCCTCCTCGGAGATCGTCGGCTGCTCGCGACCGCTCACGACGACCACGATCGCCTCGTCGGTGAGGTTGAACTGGAAGGTCATCTGCGGCGCGTCGTCGTCGCCGCGCGAGTGCGCCCGCCGGTCGCCGCCCATCAGGAACGACGCGGCCTCCGTGATCGCCAGCTTGAGGTCCGCCGCGGCCTCGAGCTCGAGCGGCGCCAGCCGGCACACGGCCGACAGCGCAAGCCTGGCGAGCACGACGTAATCCGGCTTGGCCGGGATCGTGAGGTGAACCGTGCGGTCGGCGGCTGCTGACTCCATCTCGGCTTACCCTACCCCAGCCTGGGGGCCTTCAGGCGTTCGATTCCCGCGGCGACCTCGGCGAGGATCTTCGCGTGGAGCGCGGCGTTCGCGCTCGTGACTATCGACATCTGGAACTCGGCGCCTGAGCCGAGGAGCGGGCGGTCGGCGAGCGGCTCGCCGCGCGCGTCGGTGACGACCGCCCCCGCCTCCTCGGCCAGCAGGACCGCGGCGGCCAGGTCGTAGGGCGAGTTGTTGAGGACCGCCCCGCCGCCCACGCGCTCGAACTCCGCGCGCATGCCGGGCACCTCCTCCACGAGCAGCGGGCCCGGCTCGACGTACGCGTCGAGCTGGCCGGTGAGCACCCGCGTGACGTCGAAGGCGGCCGAGCCGAGGTCGAACGTCCCGCCGCCGACCGACGAGGAGTCGATCAGCTCGGCCAGCACCTCGGTCAGCGCCCGCGCCGGCCGGCCGCGGAAGCCGTAGGTCCAGAACATGCGGTCGAGCCGGTCGTTCTCCGACAGCCGGACGGGCGGCGACTCGAGCATCCCCTGGCCGCGCTCGGCGAGGAAGACCTGCCCGGACCGGATCTCGACGATGCAGGCGACGGTCACCTCGCCCATCCGGACGCCGTCGCGCAGCGGCGCGGCCGCCACCGACACGCAGCACGACTCGAGCCCGGCCATCGCCGGCCGCGTGCCGTCGATCGGGTCGACCACGAGGACAGTCGACGCCCCTCCGCCGGCCGGCAGCACCAGTCCGCGGTCCTCCGAGTAGAAGGCCACGTCGGGGGCCCGCTCGCGCAGAAACTCCTCCAGCCGGCGCTCCGCCTCGGCGTCGATGGCGAACGTCACGTCGCCGCCCGACGCCTCGGCGTCGCCCTCGTGCGCGCGGCCGGCGTGCGAGCCGAGCATCGGCATCGCGGTCTCGCGCAGCGCGAGCGACAGCTCGTGGACCAGGTCGACGAGGGAGTCCACTACTCGTCCGGCGGGCGGTCCGGCCGGGCGCCCAGCTCGAGCCTGACGGTGCGGCGCTTGTCGCCGCGCACCACCTCGAGCTCGACCGTCTCCCCGGGGCGGTGGCGGGCGATCGCCTGGCCGACGTCGTCGGAGTCGCGCACGCGCCGGCCGTCGATGGCCACGATCACGTCGCCGTCGACCGGGATCTGGCGCTGGCCCTGGAACTCGATCCGCTCACCGCCCGCCGACAGGCCGGCGCCGCGAGCCGGGCCGTCCGGCTCCACCTTCACCACCAGCGCCCCGCGCCCGACGGAGACGCCGAGGCGCTCCGCCAGCTGCGGGTAGAGATCGGTCGAGGTCACGCCGACGTAGGCGTACGCGACGCGGTGCGGCGGCCGGCGCAGCTCGCTCAGCGAGCGCTTGACGGTCTCGACCGGCACCGCGAAGCCGACGCCCTCCCCGCCGCCGCCGGTCGACTGGATCTGGGAGTTCACGCCGATCACGTCGCCGCGCTGGTCGAGCAGCGGCCCGCCCGAGTTGCCGTGGTTGATCGCCGCGTCGGTCTGGATCGCGTCGCCGATGTTGAAGTTGGTCAGCGAGTCGATCGAGCGGTGCAGGGCCGACACGACGCCGACCGACAGCGACTGCTCCTCGCCGAAAGGACTCCCGATCGCGGCCACCGGATCGCCGACCGCGAGCCCCCGGGTCGAGCCGAGCTGGAGCGGCGTCAGAGTCAGCCCGCGCGGGCTGATCTTCAGCAGCGCGATGTCGCTGAAGAGGTCCACGCCCACGACGGTGGCGCGGACGCGGTTGTGGTCGGCGAACTCCACGTAGACGGCCTCTGGCCGCTCGAGCCTCGGCGGCTCGCCGCGCACGACGTGCGCGTTGGTTGCCACGTAGCCCTTGCCGTCGAGCACGAAGCCCGAGCCCAGGGCAGCCGGCGAGCGCGCCGGCAGCCCGCCCTCGTACTGGCTGATGACCGTGACCACTCCCGGGCCGAGGCTCTCGTACAGGCCCTTGGGGTCGAAGCGCCCCCCGCCGAGGCCCTCGACCACCCGCACGCGCGTCTTCTCGGCCGGCGGTCCGTCGCCGCGCGCGGCGGGCGCCGCCTTCCGCCCGTCGTCGTCATCGCTCCCGCAACCCGCGATCGCGACGACCGCGAGCAGGCTGGCGGCGGCTCGCCTCACGCAGCCGTCTTCTCGGCGCCCGGGAGCGCCAGCACGAACACCGTCCGCCCGGGCCGGGAGAGCAGCTCGATGCGCCCGTCCATGCGCTCGGCCAGCTCGCGCGCGATGGCGAGCCCGAGGCCGGAGCCGCGCGCGGCGTCGGCCGTGTAGAAGCGCTCGAACAGCTGCGAGCGGGCCGCCGGCTCGATGCCGGGGCCGCTGTCCGCGACCGTGAGCTCGGCCGCGCCGTTCTGCTGCTCAGCGCTCACGGTGACGGTGGTGCCCTCAGGGGTGTGGCGGAGGGCGTTGTCGAGCAGGATACGCATGATCTGGGCCACCCGCTCGCGGTCGCAGCGCGCCGCCACCTCGCCGTCCGGGAGGTTGAGCCGGAGCTCGGTCCGGTGCTGCGCGATCGCCGGGCGGAACTCCGCCGCGACGTTCGTCGCGAGCTCGCCGATGTCGACCTCCTCGGGGTTCAGCTCGAGCGACCCGGCGTCGAGCCGCGACAGGTCGAGCAGGTCGACAGCGAGCTTCTGGAGCCGGTCCACCTGCTCGCGCATCGAACGCAGGAACTCCTCGCGGGTCTCGGCGTCGAGCTGCTCGTCCTGGAGCAGCTCGACGAAGCCGCCGAGCGAGAAGATCGGGGTGCGCAGCTCGTGGGACGCGTTCGCGATGAACTCCTTTCGCGCTCGGTCGACGCGCGCGAGCTGTGCCTGCATCTCGTTGAACGCCTGCGTCAGGCGGCCGAGCTCGTCGTCGCTCTCCACCGGCAGCGGCTTGACGGTGCGACCGGCGGCCAGGTCGCGCGCGGCGTGCTCGAGCCGCGACACGCGATTCGCGAGCGCGCGCGCCACGAAGAAGCCGCTGACGACAGCGATCAGGAGCGCCACGGCGCTCGCCCCGAGCAGGCGGTTGCGCACCAGCCGCACGATCTCGGCCGCGTCGCTCTCGCGCGAGTAGATGGCGATCCAGGCGGGGCGGCCGCGGTAGACGAGCGGCGACGCGATCTCGACGAGCGACTGGGTGCGGCGCGAGACCGTCGCCGTGGCGCGCCCCAGCCGGAGCGCGCGCGCCGCGAGGCGCCGGTCGGGACGGACGGGGGTGCCGGCGTTCGAGTCCGAGATCACGTAGAAGCGCGGCCGGTTCGTGGACGACGACTGCACGCCGAGGATCGTCAGCCGCGCGTTGGCCGTGTCGCCGACGGCGCGGACGTACTCGTCGAGGTCCTTGCTGAGGACGTTCTTGCCGACGACGGTCTCGAGCCGCGGCGAGAGCGAGACCGCGGAGCGGCGCAGGTCGGCCAGCCGCTGGTTCTGGAGACGCGTCTCGAGCTGCGGCAGGAAGAAGAAGATGACCGCGGCGAAGCCGAGCGCGGTGATCGCGAAGAAGAGGAGCGCGAGCCGGTTCTGAAGCGACCGGAGCCGCGGCCTCATCTGTCCCGGAAGTGGTAGCCGACCCCGCGGACCGTGAAGATGAGCTCGGGGTTGGCCGGATCCTGCTCGAGCTTTTCGCGGAGGTGGCGTATGTGGACGTCGATGGTGCGCGGATCCCGGAACGACGAGTCGCCCCAGAGTCGTTCGAGCAGCATGTTGCGGCTGAACACCCGGCCCGGGCTGCGGGCGAGCGCGGCCAGGATCTCGAACTCGACGTAGGTGAGCCTCACCGGCTCGCCCCGCAGCTCCACCTGGCGCTTCGCGAAGTCGACCGACAGCTCGCCGTTGACGAGCGGCTCGTCGGGCATGTCCCCGTTGCGCGCCACGTTGGCGCGCCGCAGGACCGCCTTGACGCGGCTGCGGAACTCCCGCATCGAGAACGGCTTCGTGATGTAGTCGTCCGCACCCAGCTCGAGCCCGAGGACCTTGTCCAGCTCCTCGGCCTTGGCCGTGAGCATGATGATCGGGACCGAGCTCTTGGCGCGCAGCTGCCTGCACACGTCGAAGCCGTCGACCTCCGGAAGCATCACGTCGAGCACCACGAGGTCGAACTGCCCCTCCTGGAAGCGCGCCAGCGCCTCCCGTCCGGTGCTCGCCGCGATCACCTCGAACCCCTCCTTGCGCAGGGGGTATGTGAGGAGCGTCTGGACGGACTGCTCGTCGTCGACCAGAAGGATCCTCGGCGCTTCACTCGACATCTCTCCGGTCTTAACAATCGAAAGTGTAGGTTGGAGCGAAGTTTGGGTCGAGAAAGGTGATAGAGCCGCGGCTGTACCGCGCGGCATTCCTTCCGGCGCTGCTCGCAATTGTCGTCGCGGCCTTCTCGCTGGAGAACAGGCCACGCGGCGTGCCGCAGGGTCTTCCCGCGGACGTGTTGTTCGAGGGGGCCGCCGCCTCCTCCACGGTGGGCGCGATCGTGCACGACGCGCCCGACCGGCGAGCGGGCAGGCCGGGCGACGCCAGGACGGCGCGGCGAGTGGCCTCCGCGCTGCGCCGCTACGGCTTCCAGACGACCGTCCAGCGGTTCGAGCAGGACGACCACGAGCTCGCGAACGTTGTCGGGCGCCGGCCCGGCCTGTCTCGCCGCGAGGTGGTGCTGCTCGCGACGCGCGACGCCCTCTCGGTGCCCGACGCGACCGGCAGCGCGGCGGACACCGCCGCGCTCATGGAGGTCGCGCGGGTGCTCGAGGGGCGGGCGACGCACAAGACGGTGGTGCTCGCGTCGGTGGACGGCGGGACGCTCGGCGACGCCGGCGCGCGCCGGTTCGTCGCGGGCATGCACGACCCCGCGCTCGTGGACGGGATGCTCGTGCTGTCCAACATGGGCGCGCCGCGGTCGCACGGCCCGCTGCTCGTGGACTGGTCGAACGACTCGGACCGCGGCAGCCTCGGGCTGCGCAAGACGGCGACCGACTCGCTGCGCAACGAGCTCGGCACGGACGGCGGGCCGACCGCCACGCCGCCGGCGCAGCTCGCACGGCTCGCGTTCCCGGTGGGCCTGGGAGCGCAGGGCGTGCTGCTCGAGCTCGGCGCGCCGGCGCTGCGGCTGTCGGGAAGCGGGGAGCGCGCGCCGCCGCGCTCGCAGCGCGACACCGACGACGTGCACGACGACCGCTACGGCGAGCTGGGGCGGTCCGCGCTGCGCTTCGTGTCGGCCCTCGACGCCGCGCGCCGGCCCCCCGAGCACGGCCCGCGCACCTACCTGCTCGCGGGTGGGGGCGTCGTGCCGGGCTGGGCAATACTGGCGCTCGCGGCCGCGCTGATCCTCCCGGCGCTGGTTGCCGCCATCGACGCGTTCGCGCGGGCGAGCCGCCGAGGCGAGCACGTCTTCGAGTGGCTCGTGTGGGCCGTCGCCGGGATGTTCCCCTTCGCGCTCGGACTCGGCGTCGCGTCCCTGCTGGTGATAGTCGGGCTCGCGAAGGACGCGCCGTCGTCGCCGCTCGATCCGAGCCTCGCGCCCGTCGACGATGCCGCCTTGGGCGCGATGGCCGGCGTCGCGTTCGTGGTGCTGCTCGCCTGGATCCTGCTGCGGACGCCGCTCGTCCGCCGCGGCGGGCTGCCCGACGCGACGGCGCCGGGCGCGGGCGTGGCGACGTCGCTCCTCCTCTGCGCCGTCGCGGTGGGGCTCTTCCTACTCAACCCGTACGCGGCGCTGCTGTTCGTCGTCCCGCTGCACTGCTGGATGCTCGCGGTGCTCTCGCGGGCCGGGCGCGGCTGGCGGATCGCGCTGGTCCTGATCGGCCTCCTGCCGCTCCTGCTCGTCACCGGCGCCTACAGGCGCGAGCTGCTGCTCGGTCCCATCGAGTGGCTCTGGTACGTGTTCCTGCTCGTCACGGGCGGCCAGGTGGGCGTGCCGACGGCGCTCCTGGGCTGCGTGATCGCCGGGCTCTTGGCGGCGACCGCGACCATCGCCGTGGCTCGCTGGCGGGCGGACAAGCCGTCGGAGCCCGAGGAGCCGCAGCACCCCGCACCACCGCCCGTGCTGCTCGGGCGCTGAGGGGCGCCGCTTTGGTCACTTGACCGCTATATGCGCAGTGAAGTGACCAAAGCGACCGATCCCTACCCCGTTATTGCGGCTGCTTACGGCGGCGCGGACTCGCGCTTGCGAGAAAAAGGGGCGATGATGAGCCCCATGGCAGTGGACGCCGACCTGCAGAGGCGCATCGCGGAAGGGCGCTACGTCGTGGACCCCCACGCCGTGGCGGAGGCCATGCTGCGCCGCAGCGCCGACCGCGCCGACGCGCGGCGGCTCTCACGGATGCTCGTATCCGGCGAGGTCGACCGGCTCCCCCGCGGCGTCGAGAAGCCGGACCCCGGCGCCGGGCGCGACTGAGCCGATCCAGGCAACTGTCGTGCCGGCGTGGCGCGCCGCCGCCTCGGCCGCCTCACGCCGGTCGGGGGGGACGGTGAAGAGCAGCTCGTAGTCGTCGCCTCCGGTCGCGGCGAGCTCGTGCGGGTCGCGGCCGGCCGTGCGCGCCACGGCCTCGACGCCGGGCGCCAGCGGCAGGTCGGCGAGCCGCACCTCGATGCAGACGCCGCTGCGCTCGGCCAGGTGGGCGGCGTCGGTGGCGATGCCGTCGCTCACGTCGATCATCGACCCGACCACCGCCTCGCCGAGCGCGACGCCGGCGTCGAGGCGCGGCTCGGGGCGGAGGTGCCGGCTGACGAGGACCTGGCGCTCAGGCTCGGTGAGGTCGGCGGCGTTCGCGGTGCCGCGCCATACGAGGAGCACGGCCGCCGACGCGCCCAGCTCGCCGGTCACGCCCACCAGGTGCCCCGGCCGCGCGCCGTCGCGGTAGACGAGGTCGCGCTCGCCGCCGGCCCAGCCGACGACCGTCACGGACACCATCAGCGCCGGCGCCGAGGTCACGTCGCCGCCCGCGATCGTCGCGCCGCTGCGTTCGGCGAGCGCCTCCATCGCCTCCACGAGCTCGATCGCCGCGGCCTCGCCGAACGACTCCGGCGTCGCCAGCACCACGTACGCCTCGCCCGGCCGCGCCCCCATCGCGGCCAGGTCGGAAAGTGCCGTGGCCATCGCCTTGTGCCCGACGTCGCCGGGCGAGTGCGTCGTGAGCTCGAAGTGCACGCCCTCGACCACGGCGTCCACCGAGGTCACGGCCACGCCGCCCGCGCGGACGACGGCGGCGTCGTCGCCGCTCGCGTACGCCACGCGGTCGCCGCGCACCGCGAGGATGCGCTCGAAGGCCCGGATGAGGTCGCGCTCGGGCATCAGAGGCGTCAGTACCCGAAGCCGCCCAGGGGGATCGCGATCGGCAGCATCCAGGCGCAGAGGGCGAGCGTGGCCCAGCGCAGGCGCGCGTCGGCGGCGAGCGCCGCGAGCGGCAGCACCCAGAGCACGTACCAGGGCACGAGCCATGCCGACGCGACGAGGATCGCCAGCGTGGCCCAGCCCGCCATCCGGATCGGGTCGGCACCGCGCCACGTGCGCAGGAGCGTCCAGCCCGCGACCCCGGCGAACGCGATCCCGTAGAGCACCCGGACCGCGTCGCGGTAGTCGAGCCGGTCGCCCGGCAGCACGGCCCCGAGGAGCTGCGCGGTCTTGTACGGGAGACTCCAGCGCGACGTCCGGTCCTGGTTCGAGCTCAGGACCCCGAGCGCGTCGAGAGCGTGCGTGCCAAAGCCGGCCAGTGCCAGCAGCCCGATCGCCGCGCCCGTGCCCACCGCCGCGAGCAGCGCGCCGCGCCAGCGGGGCCGCGCCGCCGCCACGAGGTACGGCACGACGAGCGCCGCCGACGCCTTGAGCCCGGCTGCAGCGGTCGCCATCGCCGGACCGGCTCGCACCCGCCCGGCCACGAAGGCCGCCAGGCCCGCGACCGTGAGCAGCACCACGAGCGTCTCGTTGTGCGCGCCCGCCACGTCGTGCACGAGCAGGTGCGGGTTGAGCCCGACGAACAGCGCCGGCGCAACGGGGTCGCGGCCCAGCGTCACGGCCGCGCGCCAGACGAGGGCGACTATCCCGAGCGACGCCGCAGCGGCCGCGACCTTCAGGACCCAGTACGCCCCCGCGACACCGAGCCACGACAGCGGATACGTCAGCAGCGTGAAGACGGGCCCGTAGACCGACTCCGCGTCCTTCGAGCCCGCGTAGCCGAAGACCGGGTCGCCCGGGATGTCGAGCGGCGAGTGCGTATAGGGATCGAGCCCGTGCTCGACCCCGAGCCGGGCATAGGCGATGTACGAGAAGACGTCCTGCGAGAGGAGCGGCGGCGCGAGGAGGAACAGCACGTGCAGCCCCGCGATCACGACGACGGCCGTCCGCCGCGAGACGTCCGCGGCGTGCAGCACGACCGCCGCGTAGAGGAGCAGCGCCAGCCACAGCCCGGCGTAGAACAGCGGACCCGCGAGCGGCCCGTCAGCCCCGTCGAGGCCCGCGAAGCGCAACGGCCCGAGCAGCCAGCCGGGCGACCCGCCGGCCGTGGCCAGCACGAGGTTCGACCCCGCGGCCGCCGGCAGCGCGGCGAGCGCTACGTAGACCGCGCAGAGACCGGCGAGCGCGCCCGTGGCGA
>DATENL010000334.1:0-3988 GCA_035275105.1 Thermoleophilaceae bacterium | reverse complement strand
GCTCCCGCGAGGCCGCGCCGAGCCGGCGCTCGCCGAAGGCCCCCGCGACCGCGCGCCGGCCCCTCGTCCGGGCGCTCGAGCGCTTCGTCGAGGCGCGCCTCCTCGACCGCCTGCTCCGCGGGCGCCTCTGGGTCGGCTTCATGGGCGTGCTCCTCGTCGGCATCGTCTTCCTGAACGTCAGCCTCCTCCAGCTCAACCAGGAGATCGCGCGCACCACCAGCCACGCCACGGCGCTCGACCGCCAGAACTCCGGCCTCCGCGCCCGCGTCGCCGCGCTCGACTCGAGCGAGCGGATCCAGGAGCTGGCGGAGGGCCGCGGGATGGTCATGCCGGCGCCGAGCCAGTACCGCTACCTCCGCGCGCGCCCGTGGCTCGACGGCGAGCTGGCGGCGCGCCGGGTCGTCGCGCCCGAGCCCGAGACGTCGACGCTTGCAGAGGCCACGCCCGCGCCGAGCCCGACCCCGGCGACCACCCCGGTCACCACGACCACGACCGCTCAGCCGACCGCCACGACACCGCCGCCCACGGCGACCGCCGCGCCCGCGCCGGCCGCCACGACCCCGCCGGCGGCGGTCGCCACTCCCTAGGGATGGTCCTGCTCGAACGGCGCATCGGGCTGCTGTTCGGGTTGTTTCTCGCCCTCCTCGCCCTGGCCGGGACCCGTGCCCTGTGGCTGGCCGCCGTTCGCGGCAACGACCTCAGCGGGCGGGCCGCCGCCCAGCAGGTGAAGGAGATCACGGTCGAGGCCCGGCGCGGCTCGATCACCGACCGCAACGGGGTCGAGCTCGCGGTCTCCGAGGACTCGGCCACGATCTACGCCAATCCGAGGCAGATCCGCAACCCGGCCGCCGCCGCCGCCCGCCTCTGGAAGGTCCTCGGCCGGCCCTATCCGGCCCTGCTGCAGCAGCTGAGCGACACGCGCCGCGGGTTCGTCTACCTCGCCCGCCAGGTCGCGGCACCGCGGGGTGACGCGGTCAAGAAGCTCAACCTCGCCGGTATCGGCGTGACCACCGAGCCGCGCCGCCGATACCCGCACGGCGCGCTTGCGTCCCAGCTGATCGGCGTCGTCGGAACCGACGGGTACGGGCTGGCCGGCATCGAGCAGCTACGCGAGCGCCAGCTTCGCGGCTCCGACGGCCGCCGGCGGGTCACCAGCGACGCCGTGGGCGACCCGGTCAGCATCGTCGAGCAGCGGCAGGCACGACCCGGCAGGAACGTCCGCCTGACGCTCGACTCGGCGATCCAGGAGCGCACCGAGGCGGTGCTCAGGGGCGTCGGCCAGACCTTCGCTCCAAAGGCCGCGACCGCGCTCGTCATGGATCCGCGCACCGGCGAGATCCTCGCGCTCGCCAACTGGCCGCCCGTGGAGGCGCAGGAGTTCGGCAAGGCGCCGGCCGAGGAGCGCATGAACCGCGCGGTCGGCGCGAGCTACGAGCCGGGGTCGACGTTCAAGCCGGTCACCGTGTCGGGCGCGCTCGAGGAGCGGCTCGTCTCGCCCGAGACCGAGTTCGACGTCCCGCCGCAGCTCCAGGTCGCCGACCGCACGATCCACGACGCCGAGGCCCACGGCTACGAGCGCCTCAGCGTCGCCCGCATCCTCGCGCAGTCGTCGAACATCGGCACGGTCGAGATCGGCCTGCGGATGGGCTCGAAGCGCTTCGACCGCTGGGTCCGGCGCTTCGGCTTCGGCGCCTCGAGCGGGGTCGACATCCCGGGCGAGGCGACCGGCATCGTGCCCCACCCCAAGGGGTACTCGGGGTCGTCGATGGGCAACCTGCCGATCGGCCAGGGCCTCGCGGTCACCCCGATCCAGATGGCGGCGGCCTACCAGGCGATCGCCAACGGGGGCGTGATGCGCAAGCCCCACGTGATCCGCGACACGCCGGCCCCGCCGCGCCGTGTGATCAAGGCGGCGACCGCCACCAAGGTGGCCACGATGCTCGAGGGCGTGCTCGGCGCCGGCGGGACCGCCCAGGAGGCGAAGATCCCGGGCTACGTCCTGGCCGGCAAGACCGGGACGGCCGAGAAGCCGGTCAACGGCGGCTACTCGAAGACGAAGTACTTCGCGTCGTTCATCGGCTTCGCGCCCGCCCGCAGGCCGCGGCTGCTGGTGGCCGTGATGGTCGACGAGCCGAACGGCTCGATCTACGGCGGCGTGGTGGCGGCGCCGGCGTTCCAGAAGATCGCCTCCTTCGCGTTGCCGTATCTGAAGATTCCGCCGGGTTAGGGCGCGCTTGCCGTGGCGGGCGGGTCCTGTCGAGGGACATCCTTCCGCCGTCCTCGCTCGCTGCGCTCGCTGCGGGCGCCGGAAGCACGTCCCTCGCCGCCCGCCCGATCGGCGGCGCCGGTGGCCCTCTTAGACTCGGATCGCGTGCTGTTGAGCGATCTCGTAGGGGGTGGCGCCCCGCCTGGGGTTGAGATCTCCGGGCTGGCCTATTCGTCGCAGGCCGTCCGTGAGGGCGACCTGTTCTTCTGCGTGCGCGGGTTCACGTCGGACGGGCACGACTACGCGCCTGACGCGGTCTCGCGCGGCGCCGCCGCGCTCGTATGCGAGCGGGAGCTGAACCTGGGCGTTCCCGAGGTGCTCGTGGAGGATGCGAGGGCCGCCATGGCCGACTTCGCCGCCCGCTTCCACGGCGACCCGACGGCCACGCTCGAGGTGGTCGGGGTGACCGGCACCAACGGCAAGACCACGACGACCTTCCTGGTCCGCTCGATCCTCGAGGCCGCCGGGCGCCGCTGCGGCCTGCTCGGCACGGTCACGTCGGTCGTCGGCGGGCGCGAGGAGCCCGTGCAGCGCACCACCCCGGAGGCGATCGACCTCCAGGCGACCTTCCGCCGCATGCGCGACGCCGGCGACGCCGCCTGCGCGATGGAGGTCTCCTCCCACGCGCTCGAGCTGCGCCGCACCGACGGCGTCCACTTCGCCGCGCGCGTCTTCACCAACCTGACCCAGGACCACCTCGACTTCCACTCGGACATGGAGCAGTACTTCCTCGCCAAGCGGCGGCTCTTCGAGGGTCCCGGCGGCCCCGCGGTGCTCAACCTCGACGACGAGTACGGCCGCCGCCTGGCGGCCGACTTTCCCGACGCGACGACCTACGCGATCGACGCCGACGCCGACTTTCGCGCCTCGGCGGTGGAGTTCGACCCGCGCGGGTCCCGCTTCACGCTCGCCACGCCCGGCGGCGAGGCCGACGTGGCCATGGGGTTGCCGGGCCGGTTCAACGTCTCGAACGCGCTTGCCGCCGCGGCGGCCGTGAGCGCCCTGGGTGCGACCACCGCCGAGATCGCCGCGGGACTGGCCGCCGCCGCCCGCGTCCCGGGCCGGTTCGAGCCGGTCGACGAGGGCCAGCCGTTCGCCGTCCTGGTCGACTACGCCCACACGCCCGACTCGCTCGAGAACGTCCTCCGCGCCGCGCGCCAGCTCACCACGGGCCGGCTCGTGGTCGTCTTCGGAGCAGGCGGCGACCGCGACCGCACGAAGCGGCCGCTGATGGGGCGCGTCGCGTCCGCACTCGCCGACCGCGTCATCGTCACGTCCGACAACCCCCGTTCCGAGGACCCGGAGGCGATCGTCGACCAGGTGCTCGCCGGCGCCGGCCCGGACGCCGAGCGCGAGGTCGACCGGCGCCGCGCCATACGGCTCGCGATCGAGTCCGCCGGCGAGGGCGACGTCGTCGTCATCGCCGGGAAGGGCCACGAGCAGGGGCAGGAGTTCGCGGACGGCCGCAAGGAGCCGTTCGACGACGTGACCGTCGCCCGCGAGGCGCTCCGGACCCTCCTCGGGGCCGCACCGTGACGGACCGCACCGCGGATTGGGTCGCGAGGGCGGCCGGCGGCCGCCTGCACTCGGGTCAACCCGACGAGCCGGGCCCGCGCCGGGCGGTCGTGGACTCCCGCGCCGCCGGTCAGGGCGACCTGTTCACGGGCCTGCGGGGAGCGCGCGACGACGGCGGGCGCTTCGCCGCCCAGGCCGTCGAGTCAG
>DATENL010000333.1:0-30348 GCA_035275105.1 Thermoleophilaceae bacterium | reverse complement strand
CACGGTGATCCTCAACGAGGAGACGGCGAACGTCTTCGACGCGCTCGACGACCTCGTCCAGAACCCGAACACGCTGCTGGGCATCAGGGACCTCAACGCGCTCACCCGCTCGGGCGAGCCGCTGTTCCGCTACATCGCGCCCTACCAGACGGTCTGCAACTACGCGAGCTACTTCTTCAACGCCCTCGGCAGCCACATCTCGGAGGGCACCGCCTCCGGTACCGCCGAGCGCGTGATCCTCAAGAGCGCGAACAACTTCCAGGACGACGTGGCGTACAACAACTTCGGCGCCCGCCCGTCGGACCTGCCGCCGAACATCGACCCGACCGGGCAGACGTCCGGCCCGCAGGTCATCCCGCCCGACGCCGGCACGAACGCGGCGTACGTGCTGCACGGCCAGCCGTACACGCCGGCCATCGACGCGCAGGGCAACGCGAGCTGCGCGAAGGGCCAGTTCGGCTACGTCGACGGCCCGCTGCTCGACGACCCGGGCCGCTACCCGCCGGTGCCGGGCACGAGGGATCCGGACGGCACCTTCAACACCTGGCAGCGTGAGCACGGCGGCGGCGGTCACCCGGCCGTGGCCGACAACGCGCCGTGGCTCTACGGGCCGACCTTCACCGGTCTCGACAACCTGAACCAGGTGGACGCACAACTCCGACAGCACGGGATCGAGCCCTGATGGCCCTGTTCAAGCGAGGCAGAGGACGCGATCCCAAGGACCCGGGGATGTCCCCGTTCAAGGCGGGCCTGATCGCCGCGACGGTCATCCTCGTGTTCAGCTTCTTCGGCTTCTCCCGCTACAACCCGTTCGCCCACCCGTACAAGCTTCACGCGACGTTCGAGTCGGCCAACAACCTCCAGCCGAAGTCGCCGGTCCGGGTCGCGGGGATCGACGTCGGCAAGGTCACCGAGGTCGAGCCGCTCAAGACCAGGCCCGGCGCCGAGAGCGGCGCCGCCAAGGTGACGATGGAGATCGAGAAGAAGGGGCTGCCGATCCACAAGGACGCGGAGCTGAAGATCCGCCCGCGCATCTTCCTCGAGGGCAACTTCTTCATCGACCTCCAGCCCGGCACGCCGGCCGCCGCGACCGTCAAGGACGGCGGCGACATCCCGGTGCAGCAAACCGCCACCCCGGTCCAGTTCGGCCAGGTGCTCACCGCCCTCCAGGCGGACACCCGCAAGAACCTCCAGACGTTTCTCAAGGAGTACGCGGAGGAGGGCCTCGGCAACGGCGGCGCCCAGGCGTACAACAAGGGCCTCGACAGCGCGGCCGGTGCCTTCCGGTACAGCGCGATCGCCAACCAGGCGTCGCTCGGCCTCGCTCCGCACGACCTGTCGAAGCTCCTGCGCGGCCAGCAGCGGCTGTTCAAGGCGCTGTCCACCCACCCCGAGATCCTCCAGAGCCTGATCCACAACCTCAACGTGACCGCAGGCGCGTTCGCGCGCGAGGACGCGGCGCTCGCGGCCTCGATCCCGGCGCTGCGCGACCTGCTGCGGGTCGGCCGCCCGGCGCTCATCTCGCTCAACAACACGCTGCCGACGCTGCGCGCGTTCGCCCGCGACGCGCTGCCGGGCGTGCGCTCGAGCGGCCCGACGCTCGACGCGTCGCTGCCGTTCATCAAGCAGCTGCGGCTGGCCGTCCGCCCGCAGGAGCTGCAGGGCCTCGCGCGTGACCTGCGCTTCGCGATCCCCGACCTCGCGCGCCTGAACCGCGCGACGATCCCGCTCCTGAACAACCAGCGCGCGCTCAGCGCCTGCACCAACAACGTGCTCGTCCCGTTCTCCAAGAAGCCGGTGCCGGATCCGGACTTCGCCAACAAGCCCGGCTACGACGGCGGCCAGAACAACCAGCCGTTCATGAAGGAGGCACCGCGCGGCCTCGTGGGCCTCAGCGGCGAGAGCCGTACGGGCGACGCCAACTCGCCGATGTTCCACGTGCAGCTCGGCTCGGGTCCGCAGAACGTCGTCTACACCAACGAGGGTCAGACCTTCGTGTTCCAGGGCGCGCTCGTGCCCGAGGGCAACCGGCCGGCGAAGCCCGATCACCGCCCGGTCTTCCGCCCGGGCACACCGTGCGAGCTCCAGGAGGTGCCCGACCTGCACGCGCCGGGCGGCCCCGCCGACCGCACCTACCTCACCGACCGCACCCCGGTCCCGATCCCCGACCTGCCGCTGCCGAAGAACGCCAAGTCCACGACCGGCACCGGCGCCAAGGGCGAGATCGACCCGAACCAGGACGCAGTCGGACCGGAGCAGTCCGGCCCCGGCAGGCGGGAGAAGGGCTGGAGCTCCCTGGCCAAGCCGCAGGTCATCGAGCTCATGCGCAGCTACCTCTCGCGCACCGCGCGCGGGATCCCGACGCCGGATCCGATGCAGTACACGTACAAGGACTACGTCAAGCTCCTGAAGAAGTTCAACCTCGTGCTCGCGCCGTCGGGCAAGCTCGTCGAGAGGGCGGCGCCGCGATGAGAACCGCCATCCGCAAGCACCTCGGCGACTTCGTGGCGATCGCGGTCCTGTTCGCGATCGGGCTCGGCGTGACCGCCTACATCATCTCCCAGCAGGCCTCCCGCGGCACCTTCCCGCTGATCGAGAAGTCGCCGTACGAGCTGAAGGCGGAGTTCTCGGACGCGCAGGCCGTGATCCCGGGCCAGGGCCAGACGGTGCGCGTGGCCGGCGTCGAGGTCGGCAAGATCGCGAAGGTCGAGCCCAAGAACGGCGTCGCGCTGGTGTCGATGGACCTCGACCGCGAGATGATCGAGAACGGCGATCTCGACGTCCGCTCCAACGCGAGCGCCCAGCTGCGCCCGCGCACCGGTCTGAAGGACATGTTCATCGAGCTCGACCCGGGCAGCGGCGGTCGCAAGCTCAAGGAGAAGGAAACCATCCCGGTGCAGAACACCGAGCCGGACGTCGACCCGGACGAGGTCCTGTCCGCGCTCGACACCGACACGCGCTCGTACCTCGTGCTGCTGATCAACGGGCTCGGCCAGGGCTTCAAGGGCCACGGCAAGGACCTCAACGCCACGTTCAAGGCGCTCGGCCCGACCCAGCGCGACCTGAAGCGGGTCACGAAGGCGATCGCCTTCCGCCGCCACGAGCTCGCGCGCCTCGTGCACAACTACGCCGACCTCACCAACACGCTCGCCGAGCGCGACAGCGACATCCAGCGCCTGATCACCGCGTCCAACACCACGCTCGGGGCGTTCGCGCGCGAGAACGCGAACATCTCGTCCGCCGTCTCCAAGCTCCCGTCGACGCTCCGCGTAACGACGCGGACGCTCGCGAAGGTCAACACGTTCAGCCGGGTCGCGCGGCCGGCGCTCCAGTCGCTGCGCAGGCCGTTCCGCCAGCTCGACGTCGCGAACCACGCGGTGCGTCCGTTCGTGCGCGAGGCCGCGCCGATCCTCCGCGATCAGATCCGGCCGTTCATCAAGGTCGCGCGGCCGTACGTGCAGGACCTCCGGCCCGCCGCGAAGGGCCTCGCCAAGGCCTCGCCCGACCTCTCGAAGTCGCTCTACGAGCTCAACCGCTTCTTCAACATGGCCGCCTTCAACCCGGGCGGCGCGGAGGGGGTCCCGAACAACCTCCCCGAGGCCCGCAGGCGCGACGAGGGCTACCTCTTCTGGGTCGCCTGGGTCGCCCACCTCACGCAGAGCATCTTCAGCACGAGCGACTCGCAGGGACCGTTCCGCCGCGTGCTCCTCGGGTTCACCTGCGAGACGCTCCGGGCGCAGGTCGCCGCGATCAACTTCGGCCCGCTCGGGCCCACGGTGGGCAACACGCTCCTCGGGCTGCCGGACCTCGTGGCGCCGACCGGCGTGTGCTCGTCCACGCAGGGCCCGCCGGCGAGCCTCCCGCCGCTGCCCTCGCTGCCGCCGCTGCCGCTGCCCAAGAACGGCGCCGGCACGAACGCGGACGACGTCAAGGGCGCGCAGGACGGCCCCGTGATCGGCAACCAGCCGGACGTCACGGACACGATTCCGACGCTGCCTAACCTGCCGACGCCCCCGACGGCACCCGACGTGCCGAACGTGCCCGACGTGGGGCCGCCCGGTGGCAAGGGCGACGACGACGACCTCGTGCCCAAGCTCGACCTTCCGAAGCTGAAGCTGGGAGCGCGCTGATGCAGAAGAACGCTCCAAGCCTCGGCCGGATCCTCTCGATGGTCGTCTTCGCGCTGTCGTGCTTCGGCCTGCTCCTGTTCCTCTGGCTGTCGTTCGGCGGCGCCATCCCGCTGAAGCCGAAGCGCTACGAGCTGAGGGTGAACTTCCCGGAGGCGACGACGCTCGCCGAGCAGGCCGACGTCCGGATCGCCGGTGTGAACGTCGGGAAGGTCCAGCGGAAGGAGCTCAACAAGGGCGCGAACGCCACCAAGGTCACGCTCCAGATCGAGTCGCAGTACGCGCCGATCGCCAAGGACGCGAAGGCGATCCTGCGTCAGAAGACGCTGCTCGGCGAGACCTACGTGGAGCTGTCGCCCGGGCACAAGAAGCGCGGCACCCTCAAGGACGGCGCGCTGCTTGCCAACCGCCAGGTGGAGCCGACGGTCGAGCTCGACGAGATCCTGCGGATCTTCGACCCCGACACGAAGGACGCGTTCCGCCAGTGGGTCGCGGAGTCGGCGCAGCAGATCAAGAACGGCGGCGGCCAGGACCTCAACTACGCGATCGGCAACCTGTCGCAGTTCGCCAGCGACGGCGCCGGCGTGCTCGAGGTGCTGGACAACCAGAACGTCGCGCTCAAGAGCGTGATCAAGAACACGGGGGTCGTGTTCGCGGCGCTCAACGCCCGCTACGGCCAGCTGCGCGACCTGATCGTCAACTCGCAGCGCACCTTCTCGGCCACCGCCGCCCAGAAGGAGGCGCTCGCCCGCACCTTCGCGATCTTCCCGACCTTCCTGGACGAGTCGCGGCTCACGCTGCGCCGGCTGACGCGCTTCTCGCTCAACACGCGGCCGCTGGTGCGCGACCTCAAGCCGGTCGCCGACGACCTGGCGCCGACGGTCAGGGACGTCGCCCGGCTCGCGCCCGACCTCGAGAGCCTGTTCCGGCGCCTCAAGCCGGTCATCGCGGCGGCGCCCGACGACCTGCCCGACGCCGCGCGGTTCCTGCGCGGCGCGCAGCCGCTGTTCGAGGCGCTCCACGTGTTCCTGCCGGAGCTCAACCCGATCATCTCGTACGCGAACTACGACTCGCTTGCCCTCGGCGGCTTCCTCGGCGATGGCGCGGCCGGCCTCTACTTCAACCCGAACCGCGGTGGCGGCGGTCCCGACAAGAGCGGCGTGCCGCAGTACATGCTGGGCCAGGCCGGCGTCAACAACGGCAACAGCATCGGCATCCACCAGCAGATCCCGGCGTATGACCGCGGCACGGCGTACCAGCTCGCGAACGCGCTCAAGCGCGGCAAGGTCCTCGGCGTCGTCTCGGAATCGTTCAGCTGCGCGCAGGACACGCGGCCGGAGGCCGAGAAGAGCCAGCCCCAGGAGGGCTCGAGCAGCGACGGCAGCAGCGGCGACCTGCCGCCGTGCTTCGTGCAGCCCGCGCACCTGTGGGGCAGCGTGCACGAGCAGTACCCGAACGTGAACAAGGGCGAGGCGCCGCTGGTCAACTCGCCGACCGGCGCGACGCCGCCGCCGCTCCCGCCGTTCCACTAGGTCTCTGGGCCGCTTCGCGGGTCCAGCGTGCGATTGCGCACCCCGGCCGCCTGTGTGTGCGCCACAATTGACGTGCGATGCTCGTCAAGGCGGCAGGGTGGCTGTACCGCAAGCTAGGCCCGCGCTACTTCCTGCTGTACCTCGGCTGGGAGCTCTTCTCGGCGCTGCTCATCGCGCTCGGCACCGTCGGCATCTTCGCGCTGTACCAGGACCTGAGCCAGAACGAGCTCTGGACCATCGTGCTGTTCTCGTGGGGCACGGTGCTGCTGGCGCTCGCCGCCGGGTTCAAGAAGATCCGGCGCAGCTCCGCGCCGCTGCGCGAGTGGGTCGACGGCGCGCGCGGCCCGGAGGGGGCCAAGGAGGCCTGGCGGACCGCCGTCGGGCTGCCGCTCGAGTTCGTCACGCGCCAGTGGTGGCAGCCGGTCGTGCTGATCATCGTCCCGGCCGCGGTCTTCATCACGATCTACCTCGGTCTGCCGGCGTACTCGGCGCTCGTGATCGCGGCCGGCGCGGGCGTCGCGGTCGTGTACTCGGCCATCCTCCACTTCTTCGGGTCGGAGCTAGCCCTGCGGCCGGTGATCGAGGAGATCGCCGAGCAGCTTCCGGGCGGCTTCTCGGGTGACGGCGTCGGCGCCCCGCTGCGCTGGAAGCTGCTCGGCGCGCTGCCGCTGATCAACGTCATCACCGGCGTGATCGTCAGCGGCCTGTCCGCCAACGACCGCGGTGAGATCAACCAGCTCGGGCTCGACGTCGCCGTGGCGGTGCTCGTGGCGTTCACGATCTCGCTGGAGCTGACGCTGCTCGTCACGCGCTCCGTGCTGTCGCCGGTGCGCGACCTGATGGACCTGACCGAGCGCGTGCGCGAGGGCGACCTCGGAGCGCGCGCGCCGGTGCTGTCCGGCGACGAGATGGGCGTGCTCACGCGCCGGTTCAACGCGATGCTCGCCGGCCTGCAGGAGCGCGAGCGTCTGCGCGAGGCGTTCGGGTCGTACGTGGCGCCCGATGTGGCCGAGAGGGTGCTCCGCGAAGGGACGCTGCTCGAGGGCGAGGAGGTCGAGGTCTCGATCGTCTTCGTCGACATCTGCGACTTCACCGAGTTCGCCGAGCGGTCGAGCGCGCGCGAGACGGTCACGTACCTCAACGACTTCTTCGGGCTCGTCGTGCCGATCCTCGACCGCAACGGCGGCCACGCCAACAAGTTCATCGGCGACGGGGTGCTGGGCGTGTTCGGCGCGCCCGAGAAGCAGCGCGATCACGCCGACCGGGCGCTGGAGGCGGCGTGCGAGATTGCCCTGGCGGTCGAGGAGCGCTACGGCGACCGGCTGGGGATGGGCGCCGGCATCAACTCGGGGCCGGTGTCGGCCGGCTCGGTCGGCGGTGGCGGCCGGCTCGAGTTCACGGTCGTCGGCGACGCCGTCAACGTGGCGGCGCGGGTCGAGCGCGCGACGCGCGAGCTCGGCGACCGTGTGTTGCTCACGGAGGCCACGCGTTGCCTCCTCACGCGGGACGGGATCCCGCTCGAGGAGCGCGGCACCGTGCCGCTGAAGGGCAAGAGCGAGCCGGTGCCGATCTGGGCGCCCGACCTCGAGGCGGTCGAGCGGCGCCGCCGCGACTCGCGGCCCGCCCGCGCGGACGGGTCGGGCGACGAGCCGCTTCCGTCCGCCGCCCGCGGCGCGTTCGAGCGCCCGTTCCCGGGCGTGAGCCGGGACCCGCTGGCTCGGTAGGGTCCGTCCATGGCCACCGAGGTCGAGCGCGAGACGCTGCACGGCGGGCGGCTCGTGGCGCGCCGGCTGCGCGCGGCGGGAGTCAAGAAGCTCTTCACGCTGTCGGGCGGGCACCTCTTCTCCGTGTACGACGGCTGCCGCGAGGAGGGGATCGACCTCGTCGACGTTCGCCACGAGCAGTCGGCGGCGTTCGCCGCCGAGGGGTGGGCGAAGGCGACCCGCGAGGTCGGGGTGTGCGCGCTCACCGCAGGCCCGGGCGTGACGAACGGGATGAGCGCGCTCGCCTCTGCGCAGGCGAACGCGTCGCCGATGGTCGTGCTCGGTGGGCGAGCGCCGGCGGCGCGCTGGGGGATGGGCTCGCTTCAGGAGATCGACCACGTGCCGTTCGTCGCTCCGCTGACGAAGCTGGCGCGCACCGCGGAGGCGACGGGCGCGATCCCGGGGCTTGTCGACGCGGCACTCGCGGCCGCCCAGGCGCCGCCGACCGGACCGGCGTTCGTCGATCTGCCGCTCGACCACGTGTTCACCGAGGCGGCGGTCCCCGACACACCGTCCGAGCCGGCCTACGACCCGCTCGCCGCGCCGCCCGCCGACGGCGTCGAACGCGCGGGGGACCTGCTGCGGGCGGCCGAGCGACCCGTGGTGATGGCGGGGACCGGGCTCTACTGGGCGCGCGGCGAGCAGGCGCTCCTACGGCTCTGCGACGAGCTGTCGGTGCCGGTTTTCCTGAACGGGCTCGCGCGCGGCTGCGTGCCGGCCGATCACGCGATGTTCTTCTCGCGCGCGCGAGGGACGGCGCTCAAGGGCGCGGACGTCGCGCTGGTGATCGGGGTGCCGATGGACTTCCGGCTCGGGTTCGGCGCGTCGTTCGGCGAGGAGACGCAGGTCGTGGTCGTGGGCTCGAGCGCGCCCGGGCGTGCGCACCCGCGGGCGGTGGCGGCCGAGCTGTACGGCGGGGTGCCCGCGACGCTCGACGCGCTGCGGGAGGGTGGCGCCGGCGCTGGCGCCGGAGGCCCGGCCCGCGCCGAGTGGCTTGCCTCCCTGCGCGAGGTCGAGAACGAGCGCCGGGCGGCCGAGCGCGAGGAGCTCGATGACCCGCGCGCGCCGCTCCACCCGATGCGCGTCTACGGCGAGCTGGCCCACGTGCTCGACCGCGACGCGATCGTGGTGGGCGACGGCGGCGACTTCGTCTCGTACGCGGGCCGGATGATCGACACCCACCAGCCGGGGTGCTGGATGGACCCGGGGCCGTACGGGTGCCTCGGCTCGGGGCCGGGCTACGCGATGGCTGCGAAGCTCGCGCACCCCGAGCGCCAGGTCTGCCTGCTCCTGGGCGACGGCGCGTTCGGCTTCGCCGGGCTCGAGTTCGACACGATGGTGCGCCACGGGATTCCGGTGGTCGGCGTGATGGGCAACAACGGGATCTGGGCGCTCGAGAAGCACCCGATGGAGTTCCTCTACGGGTACTCGGTGGCCGCGGACCTCCAGCCCGGCCTCCGCTACGACCGCGTGGTCGAGGCGCTGGGCGGCCACGGCGAGCTGGTATCGGAGCCCGGCGAGCTGCGCCCGGCGCTCGAGCGCGCGTTCGCGAGCGGCAAGCCGGCGCTCGTCAACGTCCTGACCGATCCGAGCATCGCCTACCCGCGCAAGTCGAACCTGGCCTGAGGGCGCGGCCCCGGAAAGACGAAGCGCCCACCATCAATGGTGGGCGCTCCGCAAGCGGCCCCAACAGGACGGGCAGGGGTACGTGCCTTGAAGGGGCCTGGTGGCTCGGACGGCGGGAGGCGCCGATGTAATGCGGCTTCGCCCGAGCCTATGTATCGAGGAGGCCCTTCACACCCTTAGGGCATGCTTGACGCCCCCGACGCAGTCGATTATACGCGCGTCCCCACCCTGGGGCAAGCGCCAATCTGTCCAATTCTCCCCCTGGGAACCCCCCAAGTGGAGGATTAGCGGCCGCTATTTGCACCGTTTGCGGTAAGGGCGGCACCCTGAAGGATGTCCGCTTCGCTGGTCTCCATCGCCTCCAGACCGAAGGCGCGCATCGTCTCGACGAGGATTACCGTGCCGGCGACGATCGTCGGGGCCCGATCGGGGTGGAGGCCGGTGACCTGGCGGCGGCGCCCGAGGGGCAGCTCGGCGAGCAGGGCGAGCATCCGGTCGCACGCGCCGAGCTCCAGGATGTAGCCGTCGACCGAGCGCGCGTCGCGGTGGTCGATCTCCTGGTCGATCGCGGCGAGGGTCGTGGCGGTGCCGGCCACGGCGATCCCCTGCTCGACCCCGGATCGGAGCTCCGCGGGCACGGCGCCCGCGAGGATTCCGCGCACCTCCTCCCGGAGGGCCGCGACCTCTCCGGCGGCCGGTGGATCCCCGGCCAGGTGGCGCTCGGTCTGCCTGACCGACCCGGCGGCGGTCGAGACGTGGAAGCTGGGATCGGCCCGCGGGACGCCTATGACCAGCTCGGTGCTGCCTCCCCCGATGTCGAGCACGAGCACCGCGTCGTCCCCGGATCGCGCGTGGGTCGCGCCCAGGAACGTGAGGCGGGCCTCGTCGTCGCCCGAGATCGTGCGCGCGTCGAGCCCCAGCTCGTCGCGGAGGCGGCCGAGCAGCGCGTCGGGGTTGGCGGCGTCGCGGACGGCGCTGGTCGCGACGGCCACCCTTCGCCCGGCGCCCAGCTCGTCGGCGATCCGGACGTAGTCGCGGGCGACGGCGAGCACCCGGTCGATCGCCTGCTCGGCGAGCCTCCCGGACGCGTCCACGCCCTCGCCGAGGCGGGTGACCTCGGAGTGCCGCGCGAGGGTGTGCACGGTCCCGCCGTCGATGTCCGCGACGAGCAGCCGCGTGGTGTTCGTGCCGAGGTCGACGACGGCGGTGCGAGCCATCGGACCAGGATGCCAGGGGGAGTAGGGTTGGGGTCGTGCCCAGCTTGCGCAAGGTGCTCAACCCGATCGGCGTGGCGACCCGGCGGCAGGAGACACACCCGCCGGAGCGCGCCGACGAGCTCGCGGACTTCGTCCTCCAGGACCACAACGGCGACGACGTCCGGCTGGGCGAGCTGTGGAGCCAGGGCCCCGCGGTCCTGGTCTGGCTGCGCCACTACGGCTGAGTGTTCTGCCGAGCACACGCGGTGCAGTTGCACCGCGCCCGGGAGGACTTCGACGCGGCGGGCGTGCGCCTGGCCGTGGTCGGGCAGGGCACGCCGCGCCACGCCGAGCACTTCATCGACGAGTACGACCTCGACGGCATGCAGGTGCTGGTCGACCCCGATCGGAAGACCTACGAGCTGGCCGGCGCGAAGATCGCGACCACCGACGAGCTCTTCCACCCGAGGATCGTCGCGCGCGGCACGAAGACCGCCGCCACCGAGCGCATCGTGCAGGGCAGGACGCAGGGCCACAACGCCCAGCTCGGCGGCGTTCTGGTGGTGGCGCCCGGCGGCGAGATCGCGTACGCGCACATGGCGGACGACGCCAGCGACAACGCGCCGGTCGAGGAGATACTGAAGGCCGCGCGGGCCGCTGCCGATAAGGGCTGAGACGCAGGCCGAGCGTGCTTCTCCGCCGCGATCCCAGCGGTTGACAGCGATTTCGGGCCGGCGCTAGTCTTTACATAGCGACGCGGGGTGGAGCAGTCAGGTAGCTCGTCGGGCTCATAACCCGAAGGTCGCGGGTTCGAATCCCGCCCCCGCTACTCAGGAAGGCCCTGCAAATGCGGGGCCTTCCCGTGTTTTGGGGTTCAGCGCTGCGTGCGCTGCAGCCAGCGCTCGAGCAGCGGATCGACGATCAGGAAGCCAGGTTCCGCACGCTGTACTTCGCCGCGGTCGATCAGCGGACGGACTGCAGATTCCGCGGCACCCTTCTCGAGCCCGTATGCCTCGAGAGTCCGGCGGTTGTACAGCGTCTCGTGGCTGTTCGCGAGCGCCGCGAGCACCTTCCGCTGCGCGCTCTTGTCAGCGAGGTCGTCCCAGAGGATCCGGAAGGCCTCGCTCGTCTCGCGATCCACTCCCGCCATCGCACGATCGAACGTCTCGAGGTCGGCCGTCGTCCCCTGGGATGTTTGTTCCCATAGGTGGTGCGCGCAGAGCATCGCTCGCTGGGGATGCCCTCGAACCAGATCGATCAGCGCGTCGAGTGCCTCGCCCGGGTCTCGATCGCTGCGCTCGAAGCGCTCTCCGATGAACTCGATCAGGTCGTGGTCTTGAAGCGGCCCAAGGTGTATCGGCCGGGCCTGGTCGAAGAGCGGCCGCTTTCGGTCGCCGAACAGCGCGTTCAGAAGGCCCGGCTCCGAACCAGCGAAGACGTAACTCGCTTCGTCCCGATGGAGCTGGATCTTCGAGCGGAGCAGCCCGTCGACGTCGGAGTCGATCCGCAACAGATCCTGGAACTCGTCGAAAACGACGAGCGTCCTCGTCCCGCTGCGCTCGAAGACCCGCTTCGGTAGGTCGAGCATGTCCGACAATCGCTGCTGATCGCTCAGCTTGACCGGCTCGATCTCGCCGCCCACCCCTCCGGGGTTGACGACAGCCTTTCCGCGAAAACGGCGCCCAACCGCGGCGACCGCGCGGCGCGGTGCGCCTGCGAGCGCCGCCAGGTAGGCCTCTTCGATTCGTCGAGATACCTCCGCCAGCGTGAGCGCGCGGTAGAAGTCAACCGCCACGGTCTGCATGCCGAGCCTCTCGGCCTCGGCGCGCACCTTGCCCAGGAGGGTGGTCTTCCCGTAGCGCCGCGGCGCCTGAAGGCGCGTGTTATGGCCGCCCTCGGCCAGACTGACGAGTTGTTCGGTCTCGGGCTCGCGGTCGACGAGTTGGTCGGGCGGTAGCGGCACGTCGTAAACGAACGGATTGAGCTGCGTCACGGGGCTCAGTGTAGCGCTTGGTCAGAGCAGTTCTGACTATAGGGTCAGAGATAGTCTTACCAATGGGTCAGAAGATGCCTGCCCTTTCGTGCGTCGAGGTGCACCGTAGCCAGCACTCGCGGGCACGCGCGCGCTGCGCAACCACGCCGTGCACTGGAGCGACATCGCGCCGAGCACGCGCGACGCGCTGCGCGGGCAGCGTGGGCGACGAGGGCCTCCCGGCCCGCGAGGCGAACCGGCCGCGAAGTTCTTCGCCGCCGTCGCCGCGAACGGCGATTTCGTCCGCGGGAATGCGACGAGCGGAGGACACCTCGTGCACGGCTCGGGCGTCTACGCGGTCGGGTTCGTGCAGAGCATCTCCAGCTGCGTCTATACCGCGACGCTCGGGACCACGGATGCCACCGCCGTGCCGCCTGGTCAACTCACCGTCAGCGAGAAGGCCGGACGGATCGAGGTGCATACCTTCGACGCAACAGGAGCGCCCGCTGATGCGGCATTCCAGCTGATCGTTGCCTGCTGACTACAGGACTAGGCCGACGAGCGAACTCGGGCGCGACCGTTGGGATCGCGTGGTGCCTCCGTGCCAGCTCCAACAGTCTCTGTTAAGCGTCGGCCGAGCTCTTGACGTGTGGCCACAGGTGCGCTTAGGGTGGATTAAGTAAGCAAGAACGCGCTAGCGGACACGGATGCGCCGTTCGATTGGCCCGATCGGTTGCCCAGTCCACGGATTCGCGGCAACAAGGGGTTCGCATGCTTCACCGGCGTCAACGCGCGATCGCGCGTCGTCCGCTGCAGTCCGACGGAAACCGATATCTCCCGCGCTCATCACGCCTTGGCCGCGACGCAACCGCGGCGGTGGCGCTCGTTCTCGTGGCGCTCGTCGGCGTGGTCATTCCGAGCTTCGCGAACGGGGGCACTGATCCCGCGGTCCGGCAGGTCGCGCCGCCTCCCGGCGACCCCCAGACCGCAGCTGCCGACCGGGAGGCGCGCGACCATCAGGCGCGTGAAGAGGCGGCCCTCGACACGCCTGAAGCGCACGCCGAGCGCGCCGACTCGCAGGATGCCTACCAGCACCTGTCGAGTTCCGAGGCGCTCGCAACGGCGCGCGCAGCCTTTGGTGACTTCATCAACGAACCGTTCTGGTCGCCCCCCGAACTCGCAGATGCCGAGCGCATCAGCCACTACGCGACCGACTACGGCGCGATCGTCGAGCGTCCGGGTGCGGATCTGCTGCTCGAGTCGACCGCGCCACTTCGTTCTGTCGACGACAGCGGCAGCAAGGAGCCCGTCGACTCCTCTCTTGTCGCCGACCGCGACAGCCTCGCGCCTGCAAGCGCGCCGGTTGAGGCGACGATCGCGAAGGACCCTGCCGGGGGTGTCGAGCTCACCGACGGCATACGGGTAGGGGCCGCCGGCGAAGGTTCCGGCTCCGACGCCGCCGTCGTCGACGACAAGGCCTTCTTCGCCAACGTCGGCGAAGGCGCCGACACCGACCTAATTGTCGGGACCGCGCCACACGGAATCGAGGCGGCCTTCCTGCTCCGCTCCGTCGAAAGCCCCGAGGATCCGGCGCTCTCCATCGAGCTGCCGGAGGCGGCGTCGCTAGCCGTTCAGAATGATCTCGCCGCTTCCGGCAGCGCGCCGCAAGGAAGCGCGAGCGTTACACGCAACGGCGAGACCCTCGCGACCGTGATGCCGCCGATCGCGAGTGACGCCGATGGCCAGACGGTCGCGGCTTCGTACGAGGCACGCGGCTCGGACCTCGTCATCCACGTCGACCATCGGGGCGCCGACGTCCGCTACCCGATCCTCGTCGATCCCTACATCGTCGAGAACTACAACGGCAACGCTGGCGATTTCTACAACGCGAACAACCCGGGCCCGAAATGGGAGTACTACGAGGAGGATCCTGACTTCAACGGCTCGCAGGGCGGTTCGGCCCCGGGCGGAACGGGATTGCGGCTCAACATGCCCACCAGCCCTCCGACCTGCTGCTACTACCCGGCCGGCACATCCGCCCAGTGGCAGTGGCAGGCGCCGGCAAACACGCAGATCGTCCGTGCGGACTTCCAGCGTGTCGCGCACGACTTCAACTCGAGCCTCGTGAGGATCGGGATCCTCGGCTGGGTGCCCTCCCTCGGCCAGTTCAAGTGGCAGGGCGATCCGTCGACCGGCGACGCGCCGTGGGTGATCTCGGGGTTACAGACCGATGTCTCGAACCAGATCTGTACGGACGTCAACTCGCCATGCGCGACTGGTGGGGCCTCCGACGCGAACTGGGCTATCTACCAGTTCGAGAGCACCGGTGGCGGCAACCCGCGCGCGCGCTCGAACTACACCGCGATGAACCAGGTCATCACGTACCTCTGGGACAGGTACCCGCCGACGATCGCCCCGGCGACCGTCGGCAATCAGGCGCCCGGGGGGTGGGTCGACGACAAGGTCTACGGTGTCCCCCTGACTGCCAACGACCTCGGGCTCGGCGTCAAGTCGGTGGCGCTCAAGTCATCGCTCCTCCAGTTCGCGTCCGCCATCAACACCCCGCTCGTGAACGGATCGCCGTGCAGCGGGGAGCTGCGCTCCTCGCGCTGCCCGAACGAGTACGCGAGCACGCTGTACTACGCGACGACGGCGCTGCCCGAGGGTGACAACGCGATCAGCCTCACCGCGCGAGACATCGTGGGCGCTACCAACGGGGGTACCTGCTCCAACGGCAGCAGCGATCCCTGTGGCTGGCACGTAAAGGTCGACCGCACGCCGCCGAGCATCGCGTCAATTTCGGGCTCGCTCTGGGACCACCGCAACCTGACCGCCGACCATCGCAACGAAGGGCTGTACGACCCGTCTTACCAGCTCTCCGTCGCCGCGAGCGACGCCAACAACGGCCGGCCGACGTCTGGACTCAAGACGATCTCATTCCAGGTGGACGGCGTAAACAAGGCTACGCAGACCGCGGCTTGCGCCGGCCAGGACAACTGTGCGGACACCCTTTCGTGGACGTTCAACCCGGACGACTACTCGGACGGCGATCACACGATCACGGTTGTGGCCAAGGACGCGCTAGCCGATCAGCCGGGCGTGAACAACGCATACCACACCAAGACATCGTCGTTCCAGGTGACGGTCGATCGACGCGGCGACATCTACCACGCGGTGGAATACGACGCCGATCCGGCTGGAGGCGGGAGCAACCTGGGGGAGGAGTGGGCCCAGATCGGGACGCAGAACGCGCGTCACGAGGACCTCGACTCAATTGAGACGCGGAACGTGGTGCCGTGTGTCGCGAACCCCTCAGGCTGCGCCCAGCTCAGGTTTCGCACCCGGCTTGGCGAGACTGACCCCACAGCGGCGGACCGGTACACCATCGACACCGCCCTCGCACCCGCCGATGACCGTTTTACCGAGCAGTCGGACCTGCTCGCACCGGCGAACTCCTCTTCGGGCACCCTTGCCGGCACGGCACCGATCAACGGCGTTTTGCAGCCGTGGCAGACGGCACCCCCTGCGCACGGCTCGACGTACTCTCTCTACGAGACGACCGACGACGCGTTCGTGGACGGTGTGGATAGCACGGAGACGCGCCGGCTCTACCTCGACACCGCCACGAAGCTGCCACTGCGCGACATGACCCTGTATGGCACCAAGGTCGAGAGCGACGTCTACTACTCGTACGATCGCGGCCGCCTTACGACGAGCCAGGTCCCGCCGGATGAGTTTGCGGTATCGAGACCAACGAACGTCAGCGCCGAGGACTCGACAACGCTGAGCGCGAGCGAGCCCGTACTAACGCCGCACGACCCGCCCGTAGATGACGTGCTCAAGGAGTCGAAGTTGTTCCGCGAGCAATTCGGCCTTCGCTCCGACGACGCCTTCGTCCAGTCCGTGATCGACGACGATTCCCTGAACACCGACGACTTCGGGGTGCCGCTTCAAGCGACGGAACTCGCCGATCTCCGGAATCGCTTGGTGGTGCAGGATCAACTCGATCCGATCACAGCCTGGGGGGCCGCACACCCTGATGTCTATGCAGGCCTGTACATCGACGAGGCCAACGGCGGCCTGATCTATGTCGGCTTCACCAGCAACGCGGCCGCGAACCTCGATCAGGTCAAGGCGACCTTCGCATACCCCGCACTTCTGAGAAGCTTCACAGCAGCTCGGACGTCGGCAGCAGTGAAGGCGCTTCACGAGCGCGTCGTGGGTGATTGGGATGCCGGCCTGCTCGACACCTATCACCTGGGTTCGGTGGCGGTCAACACGAGTAGAAACTCGGTGATCGCGCGGAGCGAAACGCCCACACCAGGGCTCGAGACGCAGCTTCAGAGCGTTTACGGCCCAGGAATCCAGCTCGAAGAGGAACATGTGATAGATGCATCGCAAACGTCCCCCGACACCAAGCGCCTCGGCCCGATGGACGGCGGATTGACAATTTACCCTCAGGTCAACGGGAATACCTGCACCAGTGGGTTCCAGGCGCACAAATCTCGCTCGGGAAAGCAGGTCTTCTACACGCTTACGGCCGGGCACTGCAACCCGGGCCATGGTTCACGCCAAGATGGGTGGCTCTGGGGTCATCCGCAGGGCAACCCCAGCAGCGGTAAGTGTTGCTTCGGGCGCTCGTTCAACGATTCCCTCAGTGGCAGCGGCGTCCATCGCGCTGATGCGCTGAGTATCCGTCTTCGGCCCAAGTTCAAGACCAACAAGATCTACTATCACGTGAAGTCACTAAACGACCACTTCCGGTCAATCACCTCAGTCAGGCACTCTACCTACCAGGGCCTGCTGGTGTGTCAAGCGGGTGCGGCTAGCTTTTATCTCCATTGTGGCGAAATTGAGGATTACAACTACACGCGACATAACGTCAGACCGTTAACGCGGGTCGACTTTAAGGGCCGTTGCGACACGCGCGAGGGCGATAGTGGTGCCCCAGTGGTGCGAGGCCAGGGGGCCGTTGGTCTAACCTCGATGCTGGATACGGGCGATTGTCCGTACGACAATCTTTCGCAGACAGGCAACAAGATGTACTACAGTCAGATCGAAGAGGCATTGCAGTACACCGGCAACTTGGGCCTTTATAAGGGCTAAGCGCCGAGTATGCGCGCGCATGGGACTACGTGGTCCCTGGGAACGTTGCTCTCGATCGCTGTAACGTGCATCGGCTGCGGATCCGACGATCGCCGCATCCAGGGAGAGCCGGTCCCATGGCAGCGAGCGCACGTCGAACGGCACACGGCAACCGTGGCATATACAACGGGTCTCTCGAAGCTGCCCAGATTCGCGACGCTTCAGCGCCGGAAGCATGGTCTAGAGCTCACGTTGTACGCACCCAATCCTCCGGAAACACGGATAACCGTTTCTGTTGCTCGATGTGCGCGAGTCGTCGACCCACGGATCGAGCGCGGGCGGCGCCTCGTGGACGGCGCCGCTCGCCGCGAGCGGGAGGGGGGTAAGCGCGGCAATCCGCATCCGCCCGATACGCGCCGTTTCACACCCTCGGTCGACCTTCGGGGTGGCCACTGTCCGCGTTTACCGGTCCGTGCGTCGGGCTAGCGCCCCTTACTCCATTATCCTGATCGCGCTGGTACGGATCGGGCTGAGTGGGGCGGCACTGGGCGCGTTGCCGCACGCAGCACTAGGCGCGGAGCGAATCGAAACGGGCGAGCGGATCGTCGCTCCAGTTGTGACGGCGACTGGCTCAGGACCTGTACTCGGCTGGGTGCGTGAGGACAGTCTTCATGGAGTGCACCGCTCGATCGTGAAAGTGATGCGACGTGGGGCGGCGACTGACGCGTCACACGCTGAGGTGCTCGCCCGTGTCAGGGAAAGCAGCACGCGGCTGACGCTGGGCGGGAACGACGCCGGCGACACCGTCGCGGTCTGGCGGGCGCGGACTGCTGTGAAGATTGCGTCCAGCCTCGCTGGCCAGTCATTCGACAAGCCGCTCGTGCTCGCCTCCGGGGGAGCTCAGCCAGTGCTCGCCGCTGGGCCGAAGCGGAGATTCGCGGTCGCATGGGTCGCCCGACGGGGAACAAGGGTGCGGGTTGCCATCGGCACCACGGGCAGTGGATTCTCCCGACGCGCGACCATTCCGTCACGTGATCCGGTGGCCCTCCACCTGACGTTTAACCGGCGCGGCGCCGTGTTCCTTTTAGTGGAGGAATATGCTGACCGCGCCGCCGCGTGGCTTCGACCGCGCGGGCAAGACTGGCGAAGCGCCGGAACCGTGCCCGGTTCGGAGGTCGCGAGCGGGGGGACCGAAGCGGCGTTGCGACCTGACGGGAGCATGGTCGCGCTGCTCAGCGGATGGCGAGGTGAGACCGGCGTTGCAGCGACGTACGGCACACGCGCGAAGGGCTGGACGAAACCGCGGGTACTGGCCCCCCGCGGGCAGTTCGCCGTACTCGGCGCAACGGCTGACGGCGAGATCGCAGCTGTCTGCAACCTGTACACACGCGCCGGCGTTCCAGAAGGAGTTGCGACGGCGGTGGCTGCCCCCGATGAGCGTTTGGGACGCATGGACCGGCTCGCTGGTGACGACGCCACCCGGGCCGCGATCGACGTGAGCGACCGCGGCGCGCGCCTTGCTACCTGGGAGCAGGGGAGGAACCGCGACGGAACGGCGTCACTGCGATACGCCGCGTGGCGTGCGTCGGGTGTTCGGCGCATGGGCAGCGTCCAAGACGGCCATGTCGATGAGCATGACGCGGCGGTGGCGGATGACGGCCGGGCGCTCATCGTGTGGACGCATGGGGGCAGCGGGCGGCGCGCCGGGCTGTACTTCACCGTCGTGCGATGAGGCGCCCTACCGCCCCCGGCGGCAGAGAAAGGTACTACCCGACGCTCCAGGGCTACCTGAAGGACCTCAAGCGCAAGGATGGTGGGGACGTGTCCTTTGGGAAGGCGAAACTACTCGTCAGCGAAGCAGGCATTTTGCTGTGGCATAAGGACCCGGACACCAAACAGCCCGTCCCGACCCGGCTCAACGGCAACAGGACCCTGCAGCTCCGAGCGGCTCGGCGGTTCGTCGACCTGAACACGGTCGCCCCTCAGACGCTGCTCGTCAGCTACTACCAGATGTTCGGCGGTTCCGACTCCGACGCCGCATTGGTCGGGAATCCGCGCGGAGAGTCGCCATTCCTCGACGGCAAGGATTCCGTCCGGCGTACTGTGCGTTCACCGGGCTTCCTCCCGACAGCTGCACGGATACGACGCACGAGAATGAGAATCCTTGAGGATCCGCCTGCGCAACCCAGAGCCGCCGCAGGCGTTCTTGCCAGTGATGATGCGCCTTGTCGGCATGACCGCGATTGCCGTGCTCGCGTTCGCGGCACCCGCGGAAGCGGTGCTCGTGTATCAGGCCCCACAACCCTCAGCTGGCGGCGACGTCACGCGAGGTCATAGGAACTGGCATGCCCTTCGCGGGTGCAAGGTGCTGCTTCAGGTCGTGTGTCGCCCCGGTAAGATGCGTACCGCGCCATACCCCAGGCGCATCCTCCGAAGAACTCATAACCCGAAGGTCGCGGGTTCAACCCGAAGGTCGCGGGTTCGAATCCCGCCCCCGCTATGCACGAAGCGCCCGCACACGCGGAGGCTTCGTCGTTCAACGGGCTTCAGCAATTCGTCCACTTCGGTCCACGGTCGTGTTGAAGCCGATGGCGAAGCCGCCGATGCTGCACGCGGGACTCGCAGCACCGCTGACGGCCCCAGTCGAGCGGATCCGGGGGAGGGGCCGAACCAATGCTTTTCGCGAAGAGGCGGGTCAGCGCGGCGGTCCTGGCATCCCTCGCCTTGATCGTCGCCTACGCGGCGGCGGCAACCGGTAGCACGTCGACACCCCAGCGCAAGCAGATTCGCAAGCCCCGCGTCGTCATCAAGGCCACGGTGAGGGGCGCCCTGTACCCGCGAACCGTGCGCGGCGTGACCGTGCGGCTCATCAACCGAAGCCGGCGTCCCGTGGTCGTCATGGCTCTCCTCCCGCGCGCCCGCCCCCGCGCCGACCGCGCGCACCCCCGCTGCCGGACGACGGGCGTGAGCTTCCGCGGCCGGGGTCGGCTGAAGCTCCGCGTCAAGCGGAGGAAGCGAGGGCGCAACGGGGTCCGGCGGGTGACGCTGAGGCGTGCCGTGAGGATGTCGAACGCCTCCTCGAACGGCTGTCAGGGAGCGAAGTTCACGATTCCGCTCAAGGCGCGGGTGCGCAAGGCGCGCGCGCCCCGCCCGCGCCGGGCTCCCTAGACACCCTGGTCGGCCTCCGTCGTCGACCCCGAAAGATGGGTCGAATTACTCATGACACGACTCCTCGCGCCGTCAATCATCTGCGGCCCGTGGAAGACGAATGGGAAAGCACGATCGGCGACGGGTTCGGGCTCGAGAGGGACCACGGCGGTCGCGACGCCGCCGGCGGCGAGCTGAACGCTGAGATCGCCCGCTTGGTCGTCGGGATCTATCGCCATGTGTGCGGGCGAGGGCCGACCAGGGCCCGCACGATGTTCCGCAGCAATGTGGTGGTCGTGGTTCTGGAGGACCTTCTCACCCCGGCCGAGCGCAGCCTGATCGCCGACGGCCGTGTGGACGCAGCGCTCGAAATGCGCCGCAGCCTCCACGCCGCGATGGGTCCGGCCCTGGGGACCGCTATCGCCGAGGCGACCGGTTGCCCGGTGCTGGCGGTGATGAGCGACTCCAACGACGACCCCGATGTGACCGTCGAGGTATTCCTGCTGGGTCGGCCCGTGGATCCGTCGCGCGTGGCTCCGGCGCCGTAGCTACAGGACGGACAGCGCCACGGCTAGTGGCCGTCATGGTCCTCGATAACCGCGGTGGCCTTCGACACGAGCCCCAACTCGGCCTTCGTGAGGCCGGCGTGATGGAGGTTCATCACGGAGAGCCGCAGGTGGTGGGAGCGAATCAGCATGTCGGGGCGGCGCAGCCAGTCGACGGCCTCCCGCCCCAAGACCTGGGCGAATGCGATCGCCTCGTCGAAGTCGCGGAACTCGAGGTCGCGCACGAGCGCGCCGCGTTGGAGGCGCCAGCCCCGGTCAACCGCATCCTGTATCTCGCCCTCGGACGCGAGGCCGCTGTTGTCGACATGTGGCTCGACGGACGGCGGCGGTGCAGCCGAGCCCATCAGAGGCGCGCCGGCGGCGGCGGCACATCCGGGGTCCCAGCGCGCACGATCAGGAAGATTCCGACCACCAGTCCCACGGCGCCGACGCACATCAGGACCAACCCGCACGTGTGCAGGTTCAGCCCGGACACGTGAGCGGTCACCGCGTACTTGAGGATCGCCCCGGCTGCGATCAGGAAGAGGCTCGTACCGATCGTCATCTCTGTCCCCTCAGTTAGATCACTCGCCGCCCCGGGCAACCCTTGGCGCCGACGCACACCGGCCTACGTGGCAAGGGCGTGGAGGATTCGCAGCGGAAGCAGCCCGAAGAGCGGCGCGTTGCGCCCGAGCTGCTGTCGGTCTTCGCGGTCGAACGCCCTGGCATACCGGGCAGCGTCCTGCGCCGTCGGATAGCACTTTTCCCCGCCCGCGCCGCAGCCGCGCGCACAGACCCAGCGCAGCTTGGCGCCTTCGCTCGTGAAGCGGAACCGATGCCCGAGGAGCGAGCAGCGGGTCAATGACCTCACCGTGACCCATCACGATCGGCGCGCCGGATCGCGCACGAGCACGGGACAGCGAGCGTGCCTGATCACATCGCGGGAGATGGCGCCGATTGCCCCTCCGTGGCCGTGGCTGCCAACCGCGATCACCGCGGCTCCGCGCTTGCCTGCCACGTCGACGATGGTTTCCGACACCGGCACGTCGACCTCCTCCGCCACGGCTAACCCGATCGCGTCGAGCCCGGCCTCGCGTGCGAGGGCGGCGCCGTGCTCGGCCATTCGCTGGGCCCGGTCGGCCATCGCCTGATCGACCTCACCGGCCATCCGCACGTCGAGCGGCGCTGGAGGTAGGTGCTCGGGCGGCTCGATCGCGCGCAACCCCATGCCTTCCTTCCACACGGTCACGATCACCGCAGCGCGTGGCGCCAGCAGTGCGGCCGCCTCGATCAGCGCGAGCTCGGAGGTCGGCGAGCCGTCGTAGGCCACGACGAGGGGGCCATCGATCGGTTTCATGTACGGGGTGCCGGTAGGACGGGCCGATGGCGCATCAAGCCGAGGGTGGCGCTTGAACCGCCGGTCCGCGGACCTAGATCAAGTCGTGTGGATGGTCCCGTACTGATCGCCTACGACGGCTCCGCGGCTGCCGACAAGGCCGTGCGCGAAGCCGGTGAGCTGCTGAGCGACCGCCCTGCGCTCGTGCTCACCGTGTGGAAGTCCGACCTCGGCCTGGAGCTGATCCAGACGCCGGCGGCGAGCCTCGATTTTCCGCCCGCGACGCTGGACATCGGCGCCGCCCTGGAAGTCAACCGCGCGCTCGCCGAGCATGCGCAGCGACTCGCGCAGCATGGCGCCGGGCTCGCCCGGGAAGCGGGCTTCGATGCCGAGGGGCTGGCCGTGGCCGACGAGCCCGGCCTCTCGGTTGCGGACACGATCGTGCGCGTTGCAGGCGAGCGCGACGCCCAGGCTGTCGTGGTGGGGACGCACGGCAGGGGGCGGGTCGGCGAGCTCCTGCTCGGCAGCACCTCGCGCGAGGTCGTGCGTCGCGCCGAATGGCCGGTCGTGGTCGTGCGCGACCCCGAGGACCGTACCTAGGCGCCGACCGCGCCTCCGCCTTGACGCTCCGGCGCGCAGGCCTACTCCTGGGTTCGAGATACCAGCACTCGACCAGCTCGGAGCTCTGACATGGCCACAGCCACAGACAGCACCACCCGCACGCGGTCGGCGGTTCCGACCGGGGTCTGGCACGTCGATCCCGCCCACTCCAGCGTGCAGTTCGCGGTCAAGCACATGGGCATCGCCACGGTGCGCGGGAAGTTCACGCGCTTCGAGGGCACGCTCGACGTGGGCGAGGAGCTGTCGTCGTCGAAGGCGTACGGCAAGGTCGACGTCGCGTCGATCGACACCGACGAGCCCGATCGCGACGCTCACCTTCGCTCGGCCGACTTCTTCGACGTCGAGCGCTACCCCGAGATCACCTACGAGTCGACCCGTGTGGTCCCGCTCGACGGGGAGTCCTCGATGGTCTACGGCAACCTGACGATGCACGGCGTCACCAAGGAGGTGCGGCTCGAGGTCGTCGTCGAGGGCACCGACACGGACCCATGGGGGAACGAGCGCGTCGGCCTCACGGCCACCGGCGTACTGAAGCGGAGCGACTTCGACATGAAGTTCAATCAGGCGCTCGGCAGCGGCAACATGCTCGTCGGCGACAAGGTGAACATCTCGCTCGACATCTCAGCCGTGAGGGCGCCCACCACGGAGACAAGCCAGTGAGCTCAGCGCCGGCACGCCCCTTCGCCGGACCCGGAACAGACCGAATCGAGTCCGGCGACCTGCTCGAGGCGCTCCGCCGGGGGCGCAAGCGGCTGATGATCGCGGGCGTCCTGATGCTCGTGCTCGGAGCGGTGGCGATCATCGTGCCGGCCGTGGCCTCGGTCGCGACGGCGATCTTCATCGGCTGGATCCTCGTGATCGCCAGCGCGTTCGACCTCGCGAACGCCATGGCGGTCGAGCACGGCGGGCGCAAGGCCCTGCGCATCGTGCTGGCCATGCTCACCTTCGTCGCCGGCATCTACCTGCTCGTGGCTCCCCTCGACGGGGTGTTCACCCTCACGGTGGTGCTCGTGATCTGGTTCATGGCGAGCGGCGCGGCGCGCATCATCGTCGGCATCTCCGAGCGCGGCGTGCCCGGATGGGGCCTGACGGTCCTGAGCGGCGCGCTCTCGATAGTGCTCGGCGTGCTGATCGCCGAGGAGCTGCCGAGCTCGGCGGACTGGGCTATAGGGCTGATCGTCGGCGTCGATCTGCTGTTCGCCGGCACGCTCCTCACGTCGCTGGCGTACAGGCTGAGAGGCCTTGCTCCCTGACGGGGTCGCGAGTATGGCGGGTGCCAAACTGCGCCACGACGCCTTCGTCTACGAGTCGGACGAGCAGTTCGGCACTCAGATGTCGCAGGTCCTCTTGGACGGGCTCGACGAGGGGGCGGCGGCCGTGGCCGTCACCTCCCGCGGCAACTGGGCGCTGCTGCGAGACGTGCTCGGCGAGCGTGCGTCGAGCGTCGACTTCATGGACCGCGACGAGTTCTACTTGCGCCCCGCGAAGGCTCTCGCCCGCTACGACGTCACGCTCCGGCACCACCTCGGTTTGGGGGCGCCGGAGGTCCGAGTGCTCGGCGAGGTGCAGTTCGGCCCGACTGAGAAGGAGTGGGGCGAGTGGACGGCCTACGAGGCACTGGTCAACCGAGCGTTCGCCGACAAGGCGGCCTGGATCATCTGCCCCTACGACGCCCGCGTGTTGCCGCAGTCGGTGATCGACGACGCCTCGAGGACCCATCCCAACGTCATCACCCGCGCACGGCATGCGAGCTCGCTGTACGGGGGCGTCGAGGCCGTCACAAGCGCGCTCGCTCCGCAGTACGAGCCGCTGCCCCAGCTCGAGACGCTGCCGCCCGCGCCCGATGGTCAGACGTTCCGCGACCTCCTGGCGGCCCGGCTCGCGGCGGCCGGAGTGCCCGGCGCCCGGACCCTCGACATGCTCGTGGCGGCGAACGAGGTGTACGTGAACGCGGTCCAGCATGCCGGCGGGGTGACCCTGGTGCGCACGGGCAGGGTCGAGGGGCGCTTCGTCTGCGAGATCACCGACGCCGGGGCGGGCATCGACGACCCAGACGCCGGTTACGTCCCGCCGAGCTCCGAGGACGCCCCTGGAGCCGGGCTCTGGGTCGCGCGCCAGCTCACGCGGCGACTCGACCTGTTGGCCTCCCCACAGGGCCTCACGGCCCGGCTGTGGCTCTGATGAGCACGATCGTCGCCTGCCCTCACTGCGGGAAGAAGAACCGCCTGCGGCCCAGTTCCGAGGGGGTGCCGCGCTGCGGGAACTGCCACAACCCACTGCCATGGATCGTCGACGCCGACAGCGACAGCTTCGAGGCGGAGATCGACGCCTCGGTGCCGGTCGTCGTCGACTTCTGGGCGCCCTGGTGCGCACCCTGCCGGATGATCGCCCCGGCGCTCGAGAGCCTCTCGCGCAAGCACGCAGGGCGGTTGAAGGTGGTGCGGCTGAACGTCGACGAAGCGCCAGACATCAGCGCACGCCATCAGGTGCAGGGAATCCCGCTCCTGAAGCTCTTCGAAAGCGGCGAGGAGCGCGACAAGCTGGTGGGAGCTGCGCCCGAGAGGCAGATCGAAAGCTGGATCGAGCCGCACCTCCCCGCAGCGGCCGTCTAGGGCACTAGGTCGACGGGAAGGCCGCCGCGTCGCGGAGCTTGGCGAGCGCGCGCTCCTCGATCTGGCGCACGCGCTCGGCGCTCAGCGCCAAGCCGTCGGCGATCTCCCTGAGGGTCTGGGTGTCGCAGCCGATGCCGTAGCGCGCGCCGAGGATCTCTCGCTCTCGCGCTGACAGCGATTCGGGAAGTTCGCTTACCTGATCGCTCGCGACCCTGCTGATCACGCGCTCGTACTCGTCCTCACCGGCCGGGTCGGCAAACGTGTCGCCGATCGTGCGGCCGCGGTCGTCGGACCCATTTCCGAGCGTCTCCTCTACACCCCGCGGGCTGCGGTCGATCGCGAGCAGCCTCTGCACCTGGTCGACGGCCAGCCCGGTGCGCTCCGCCAGCTGCACGTTCGACGGTTCCATGCCCTCGCTCTGCACGTGCACGCGGCGAGCGTCCTTCACGCGGGCGAGCTGGCGCAGGGCCCGATCGGACAGCACCACCGGACGCCTGACCTCGGCCACGAGCTGCTGCATCGCCTGGCGCACCCACCACGACGCGTATGCCCAGAACGGCGTTCCCATCGCCGGCTCGAACCGCTCAAGTGCGCGTAGAAGCCCGACCACGCCTTCCTGCATCAGCTCGGCTCGCTCGACCCCGACGCTGCTGCGATACCGGCGTGCGACGCTCCCGATCAGCGGCAGGAACTGCTCGACGAGCTCCTCGCGGGCAAGCGCGTCGCCACCGGCCGCCGCCAGGACGAGACGGCGTTCGAGTGGCGCGGGCAGACGCTGCCACGGATGGCGACCGTGCCCGGCGAGTGAAGATCCGGCGCCGCCGTCATCCCGGCCACCGCGCGAGCCGGCCAAGACCTGCAGCTCGAGCAGGCGCTGCCACAACGGCATCCGGGTGGTTCCGGAGCCCTGCTCCGACACGTCCACGGGTCCTCCCGACACGCGTGGTCACCTGGCGGTCCAATTCCGGCCGCGCCTCGCGTGCGGTCCCGGTCCCGTGCCGTCTTCGAAGCTAGTCCGCGAGCCGTTTGAGGACACGCAGGCCGACTGGGTTATACCGCAATCCCCGCTCCCCAAACGAGGTCGGCGTGCCGCCCGCCGGAGGGCTTGACGGGGCGAGTCGTCGCCCTACCTCACGCGGTGGTCGAAGAGAGGAGCCGGACATGGCGATCAAGACACGACGGGCCACCGACGAGGCGCCGAGAACGGGCCGCCCGCCCCACCGCCGCACGACGGTCGCGGTCTACGAGAACTACGGTGAGGCGGAGCGGGCGGTCGACTACCTGTCCGATCACGGCTTCCCCGTCGAGCGCGCGTCGATCGTGGGGCGCGACCTGCGCTGGGTCGAGCAGGTGACCGGTCGCATGACGTCTGGCAGGGCGGCGTTGCAGGGCGCGCTCACGGGCGCGGTCGTGGGCCTTCTGGTCGGCTGGCTGTTCGGCCTCTTCGACTGGTTCAACCCGGTCGTGGCGGCCGGCTGGCTCGCACTCGACGGATTGTGGTTCGGCGCGCTCGTGGGCGGCCTGGCCGGACTGCTCTCCCACGCGATGACCGGCGGGCGGCGAGACTTCGCGAGCGTCGGCAGCATGACCGCGGACAAGTACGAGGTCCAGGTGGACGAAGACCTCGCCGAGGAAGCGGCTGGACTGCTGACCGGCATGAACGCACCCGAGCCGCGCAAGGAAAGCGTCGATCGTCCCGGTGAGACGGCATGATCGCTGAGCCCGATCCCCATCTCAGCTTCGTCCGGCCCGTGCAGCCGCGTACGCCGCAGGGCTGCGAGGAGTGCCTCAGGAGCGGCTCGCCGTGGGTGCACCTCCGTCTCTGCCTGACGTGTGGCCACGTCGGCTGCTGTGACTCGTCCCCGAACCGCCATGCCCGCAAGCACGCCGTGGGCGACGGCCATCCGATCGTGCGCTCGTTCCAGCCCGGCGAGGATTGGCGCTGGTGCTACGTGGACGAGCAGTTCGTCTGACGAGACGGCTCAGGCGCGGACGGTCCCGAGGTGGTCGTGCACGAGCCGCACGGCCATCGACCCCTCACCCACCGCCGACGCCACCCGCTTGATCGACCCGCTGCGCACGTCTCCGACCGCCAGCACGCCGGGACGGCTCGTCTGGAGAAGCGACTCGGCGCCCGCGGCCGCTCCCGTGAGCACGAACCCCTTCTGGTCCATCTCGATCTCGCCGGCGAGCCACGGCGTGCACGGCTCGGCGCCGATGAACACGAACAGCGCCTTCGCGTCGACCGATTGCCGCTCGCCGGTCCTGTTGTCCTCGACGATCAGCGCCTCGAGAGTGCCCCGCTCGTCTCCCACCAGCTCGCGTACCTCGGTATGGAGCGACACGTCGATGGAATCGCTCGCCTCGATCCGGTCGGCCAGGTAGCGCGACATGTCCTTGCGCAGGTCGTCGCCGCGGATCAGGAGCCGCACCCGCGCAGCGTGCCGCGCGAGGAACAGCGCGGCTTGGCCCGCCGAGTTGCCGCCGCCCACCAGGACGACCGGGTCGCCGGCGCACACGAGCGCCTCCATCAGAGTGGCCTCGTAGAAGACGCTGACCGACTCGAACCGCTCGAGGTCCGGGACGTCGAGGCGGCGGTAGTGCGCGCCTGTCGCGATCACCACGGCACGCCCGACGAGCGACGTGCCATCGGCCAGGCCGACGACGTGGTTGCCGTGGTCGAGCGACAGCGACGCGGCGTCGGCCGGCACCACCACGCGCGCGCCGAACTTCGACGCCTGGATGTTGGCACGCGTGGCGAGCTCGATGCCGGAGATGCCTGCCGGGAAGCCGAGGTAGTTCTCGATCTGCATCGTCGTGCCGGCCTGGCCGCCGACGGCGATAGCGTCGAGCACCACCGTCGCCAGCCCCTCCGACGCGCCGTAGACCGCGGCCGCGAGCCCCGAAGGCCCTGCGCCGGCGATGATCAGGTCCCAGACCTCCTGGTCCGGAATCGACGCGGGCCTGAGCCCCACGACGCGCGCGAACTGCTCGATCGAGGGGTTGCGCAGCACGCGGTCGCCATCCCAGATCACGACCGGCGTCTCGTCCGGGCCGATCCCGAGCGAGCGCAGGAGCGCGTCCGCGTCGGGATCGTCTTCGAGGTCGATCCAGCGGTGCGGCAAGCGGTTGCGGACCGCGAACTCGCGCAGCCTACGGGTCGCGGGCGAGAAGCGCGAGCCGACGATCTTGAAGCCGGCCCCGAGCCCGATCAGCATCTCGCGGCGCAGCAGGTACGCGCGAAGGATCACGTCACCGAGCGCCGGGTCGGACGAGACCAGCGCGCGCAGCCGTGCGACCGGCACGACCAGCACCTCACCCGGTTCGCGCACGATCGCCGTGAAGAGCGCCGCCTGTCCCGTCAGAAGGCTGAGCTCGCCGAGGAAGCGACCCGGCCCGTGGACGGCGATCACTCCGTCGTCGCCCTCGGTGGCGACCTTGCCGTGCAGCACCACGAAGAAGTCATAGTCGGTGTCACCGGCGTGGAACAGCACCTCGCCGGCCTCGGTGGAGCGCCGGTCGCCGTGTGCGGAGAGCCGTTCGATCTGCTCCTGGCTCAGGCGGGGGAACCGTCCGTGGCTGTCCGGCGTCTCCTCGATCTCGGTCATTGCGAAGCACTTAGGCCGATCGGCCCCGCGCCCAACCTTGAAACCGCCGCGCGCCGCCCTAACACCCTCCGTATACGTCTTTTTTGGCGAGCGATTGGAGCACCATGGCTAAGGCAGTCGGGATTGACCTTGGAACGACGAACTCGGTCGTCGCCGCGACGATGGAGGGCGGCCAGGCGGAAGTGATCCCGAACGCCGAGGGCGCACGGACGACCCCCTCGGTCGTCGCCTTCACCGACGACGGCCAGCGGCTCGTCGGCCAGGTGGCGAAGCGTCAGGCGATCCTCAACCCGGAGGCCACGCTCTACTCGGTCAAGCGCTTCATCGGGCGCAAGATGTCGGAGATCGAGGAGGAGGCCAAGATCGTCTCCTACAAGGTCGAGGCGGGCCCCGACGACGCCGTGCGGTTCGACGTGCGCGGCAAGCAGTACTCGCCCGAGGAGATCTCGGCGCTGATCCTTCGCAAGCTCGTCGAGGATGCGGCGAAGTCGCTCGGCGAGAAGGTCACCGAGGCCGTGATCACCGTGCCGGCGTACTTCAACGACGCGCAGCGCCAGGCCACCAAGGACGCGGGTCAGATCGCCGGCCTGGACGTGCTCCGCATCATCAACGAGCCGACGGCCGCCGCGCTCGCGTACGGGCTCGAGAAGAAGGGCTCGGAGACCGTGCTCGTATACGACCTCGGTGGCGGCACGTTCGACGTCTCGCTGCTCGACGTCGGCGACGGCGTGGTCGAGGTGCGCGCCTCGAGCGGCGACGGCCACCTCGGCGGCGACGACTTCGACAAGCGCATCGTCGACTGGCTGGCCGAGGAGTTCCAGCGCGACCAGGGGATCGACCTGCGCAAGGACCCGCAGGCGCTGCAGCGCCTCTACGAGGCGGCGGAGCGCGCGAAGGTGGAGCTCTCGAGCGCGACCACCGCGCAGGTCAACCTGCCGTTCGTGACCGCCGACGCCAACGGGCCGAAGCACCTGAACACGTCGATCACGCGCGCGAAGTTCGAGCAGCTCACGAAGGACCTGATCGAGCGCACGCGCGGGCCGGTCGAGCAGGCGCTCGAGGACGCCAAGCTGACCGCGGACGACATCGACGAGGTGATCCTCGTCGGCGGCTCGACCCGCATCCCGGCCGTCCAGGAGCTCGTGCGCCGGCTGACCGGCGGCAAGGACCCGAACATG
>DATENL010000332.1:0-3532 GCA_035275105.1 Thermoleophilaceae bacterium | reverse complement strand
GTCCGGCGGCGGCACGTCGGCCGCCGCCGCAGCCTCCCGCTCCGCGGCGGACGCGCTGCGTGCGGCGATCGTCAGGACCCCGGCGAGCACCAGCCCGACGATCGCCGGGGGCTTCACGACCGCGGCCGCGTTCAGGCCGGGCGGCTGGAGCACGCGGTAGAGGATCAGGAGGGTCGCCGCCAGGCCCGCATAGGTGGCCAGCTCCGTTGGCGTCATGCTCGTTCCAAGCGACCGGTCGGCCGCTCTCAGGAACGCGGCCGCGATCGCGCTCGCGATCGCGGTGAGGAGAGCCAGCAGGAGGATCACGTCGATGAACGAGGGCGCCGACCAGGCCGTCTTGTCGTGCTTGGCCTCGCAGCGCTCGGCGTCGCTCTGGACCTTGCGGTCGATCTCGGAGTTCTGCGGCCCGCGGAGGTCCGGCGCGGTCTGCTGATTGGCGACGCGCCGGCATTCCTCGGCCTCGTTGGTCGTCCACCAGACGAACGACATGGTGAGCAGCAGCCCAAGCGCCGCGGCGAACGCGACCCAGTCCCAGCGCGTGAGCCGCAGGAACGTCACGAGCCGGCGCCCGCGCCGCCCCGCGGCGGGGCGGGGAGCGGCGTCACGTCCACGCGGCCGGCGTCGGCGACGGCGCGTGGGAAGCGGTCGTCGCGGATGCTCCACAGCGCGCTGCCCGTCGCGCCCACGCACCCGACGAGCCCGAGCCAGAGGCCGATCTCGCGGTCGGGCATGTCGCCCGGGGTGCGCGCCACGCGGAAGGCGAGCCAGACGCTCGTCACGAGGCCGATCAGCACGAGCAGCGAACCGATCGCCACCGGCACCGCCTGCGTCCGCTGCCCCGCGGTCAGCACGGCCAGGGCGATCGCCATCAGCCCGACGGCGGCGAGCATCACGTCCAGGGCGCCGAACGTCTCCCAGGCGCTCGCCTTGCCGTCGTCGCCGCCGTACCAGTCGAGGAACGTCGCGACGAGCAGGAGCACGCCGAATGCGCCCGCGAGGTACTCCTGGAGCCGCAGTCGCCTGAGGTCCACGGGCGGAGCGTACCCGGCGCCCGCCCGAGGCGGCGCAGGGGCTACTTCCGCTTGAGCGGCGCGTAGTCGACCATCAGCTTGCGCTCCGAGCCGTCCGAGGCGAAGCGCACCACCGCCACGCCGGGCTCGACGCCGACGACCACGCCGTCGCCCAGGGACGCGTGCACGACGTCGTCGCCCAGCGAGAAGGTCGCGCCGCCGCCCTGGGGCTGGCGCCGTTGGCGCGTCGGGTCGGGCGCCGAGCGCTCGCGCGCGTCCCACGACGGCCGGAACGAGCGCGGCTCCTGGACCTCGCGGTCGACCAGGTCCTCGGGGATCTCCGCGAGGAAGCGGCTCGGGACGTTCCACTCGCGGGCGCCGTAGAGCGCGCGCACGCGGGCGTGCGTGATGTAGAGCTGGCGCTTGGCGCGCGTGATGCCCACGTAGCAGAGCCGGCGCTCCTCCTCGAGGTCGCCCGACTCGATCGCTCGCATGTGCGGGAAGACGCCGTCCTCGCAGCCGATCATGAACACGACCGGGAACTCGAGCCCCTTTGCGTTGTGGAGCGTCATGAGCGTGACGATCCCCTCGTCGTCGCGCAGGTTGTCCTGCTCCGAGAAGAGCGCGATCTGCTGGAGGAACTCCTCCAGTGCGGGCTCCTCGGCGGTCGCGTCGTACTCGCGGGCGACGCTCACGAGCTCCTCCAGGTTCTCGAGCCGCCCCTCGGCCTCGATGGTCCGCTCCGCCCGAAGCGTCTCGATGTAGCCGACCTCGTTGAGCAGCTCGTTCAGGAGGTCGCCGACCGACGCGGTCTCGGCGCGCTCCTTCAGCCGCTCCATGGTCGACATGAACCGCGACACGGCCTTGATCGCCGCCGCGCCGAGGCCCGGCACCTCCTCGGGCGTGAGCGCCACCTCCCACACCGGCTCGCCGACGGTGTTGGCGTGGGACGCGATCCGCGCCTGCGTGGTGTTGCCGATGCCGCGCCTAGGCGAGTTGACGACGCGCTCGAACGCGACGACGTCGCTCGGGTTGACGAGCAGCGTGAGGTAGGCGATCGCGTCCTTGACCTCGGCGCGGTCGTAGAACTTCGTGCCGCCGATCACCTGGTAGCCGACGCCGTAGCGCACCAGGGTGTCCTCGAGCACGCGCGACTGCGCGTTGGTCCGGTAGAAGACCGCGATCTCGTCGCGCGAGCAGCCGGAGTCCACCAGCCGCTCGACCTCGCCGGCCACCCAGCGCGCCTCGGCGTGCTCGTCCTCGAGCTCGCGCATCTTCACCGGGTCGCCCGTGCCGAGGTCGGTCCAGAGGACCTTGTTCTTGCGCTGGCGGTTGTGGGAGACGACCGCGTTGGCCGCCGACAGGATCGTCTGCGTCGAGCGGTAGTTCTGCTCCAACTTCACGACATGGGCGTCGGGGTAGTCGTCCTGGAAGCTGAGGATGTTCTGGATGTCCGCTCCGCGGAACGCGTAGACCGAGTTGTGCGTGACGACGCCCTCGGCCACGAAGTTGTGGGTGTTCTCGACGTTGAGGTCGTAGACCGGCCGGTCGAGCCGGACGCGCTCCACCTTCTCGACGACGTCGAAGCTCCCGTCCTCGGCGAACATCGCCATCCCGGGCTGCACCGAGGCGGCAGGAAGGAACGGGAGGGTGTTGCACTCGCCCGAGCCGCCGTTCCCCAGGCGTGCCACGCAGCGCACGGAGACCGGCGTGGCGCACCAGATCCGGAAGACGACGTCCATCAGGTCGTCGAAGTTCGAGAACGCTGACTCGTATCGCCAGCTCAGCGAGCCCCGCTTCGCCGGCCGCACGCTGAGACCGGCGCCCTCGAGGGCGGCTCGCACCTCGGGGTCCCGTCCGCCGACGGCGACCGTGTGCATCGGCGTCTTGCCTCGCCGATCGCCGCACAGGGTCACCGTCACCACGCGTCGGCGCCCCTCGAACGTGCGAGGCAGGTGATGCGGGTGTCCCTCGGACAGCCCATGCTCGGTGAGGAGTTCGCGGCCGCCGACATGGCTGTCGACACCCGCGAAGATCCGGTCGATCAGCTCCTGCCGTGACACGACGCCGGCGTCTCCGCCTCCGGGGCGACGGCGAGCGACGAACGGGATCATCGGCAACGAGTGGCGGAGCGACAGCTCGATCTCCTGAGCGCGAGCCTCGGCCTCGGAATCGTGCACGCCGACGATCCAGCAAGCGTCGGCGACCTCCTGCGAGGACCGGCGGACATGGCCGAGCCACTCCTCGCGAGGATTCGTGTACGTGCGAGTGACGCCCACGCGCGCCCCGTAGTCCTCCCGGGTCATCACGTAGGTCATGTGACGCTGCGGGCTCACGCCGACGCGGTAACCGGCGAAGTGCGTGTGTTCCGGCGTCGACACGATCTGCCGCCCGGAGGCCAGCGTGATGCGCACGCCCTGCTCGGCCCGCGATGCGAAGACGGCGCTCACGCGCGCGGGCCGAAAGTCGCCGCTGCCGTAACACGAGAGGACCTCGTCGCCCTCGCGGACCGTCTCGATCGG
>DATENL010000331.1:0-6442 GCA_035275105.1 Thermoleophilaceae bacterium | reverse complement strand
CTGGTGGGCGGCGGCAGCGCCGGCGTAGCGGACGAGCACGCGGCCGCCGTCGCCGTCCCACGCCACGTCCAGCGCGTCGGACTCGAGCGGCAGCGCGGCCAGCGAGCGCACCGCGGACGCCAGCGCCTCGGGGTCCTCGCTCGCGCCGACCGCGGAGGCCGTCTCGGACTGCAGCGGATGCAGGCGCACGGACACGCTGGCGACCAGCCCCAGCGTGCCGAACGAGCCGGTGAAGAGCTTCGCCAGGTCGTAGCCCGCGACGTTCTTGATGACCTTGCCGCCGGTGCGGGCGACCGTCCCGTCCGACAGCGCCACGGTCATGCCGAGCACGAGGTCGCGCGGGGCGCCGTGGCGGTGCCGGAGCGGCCCCGAGTCGGCGGTGGCGAACAGCCCGCCGACGGTCCCCTCGCCGGGAGGGTCCAGCGCGAGCATCTGGCCCGCCTTGGCGAGCTTCTTCCGCAGCTTCGCGACCGGCACGCCCGCCTGCACGACCGCCGTCAGGTCGCCGGCGTTGTGCTCCACGATCGCGTCGAGCTTCGCCGTCGAGATCTCCACCGCGGGCTCGCCGCGCGGCGCGCCCCAGGCGGAGCGCGTGCCGCTGCCGACCAGCCGGACGCGCCCGCCGTCCGCGGCGGCGTCGCGCAGCGCGGCGGCCGCCCGGTCGTAGCTCTTCGGCGTGACCATCAGAAGCGCTCGGCCAGCCCCGCGGCCTCGAGTGGGTGCTGGCGGTACGGCCCGGGGACCTCGCCGCACAGGCGCGGCGTGGGCATCACCTTGCCGGGGTTGGCCAGCCCGCTGGGGTCGAAGGCGCAGCGGAGCCGCTGGAACGCGTCGAGGTCCGGCTCCGCGAACATCGCCGGCATGTAGCGCTTCTTGTCGACGCCCACGCCGTGCTCGCCGGTGATCGAGCCGCCCGCCTCGACGCACGCCGTCACGATCCGGCCCGCCAGCTCCTCGGCGCGCTCGGGCTCGCCGGGCACCGAGGCGTCGTAGCAGACCAGCGGATGCAGGTTGCCGTCGCCCGCGTGGAACACGTTCGCCACCCGCAGGCCGTGCTCGGCCGACAGCTCGTCGATCCTGGCCAGCACCTCGGGCAGCCGCGTGCGCGGGATCACGCCGTCCTGCACGTAGTAGTTGGGCGAGATGCGGCCCATCGCGGCGAAGGCGGCCTTGCGCGCCTTCCAGATCAGCTCGCGCTCGGCGTCGTCGGACGCGATCCGCACGCCGGTCGCGCCGTCGCGCTCGCAGATCGCCACGACCTCGTGGAAGCGGGCGTCGCACTCCGCCTCCGAGCCGTCGAGCTCCACGATCAGCGCGGCGCCCGCGTCGGTCGGGAAGCCCGCGTGCACGGCGCCCTCGGCGGCCTCGATCGACAGCCGGTCCATCATCTCGAGCGCCCCCGGCACCAGGCCGGCGCCCACGACGTCGGACACCGCCTGACCGGCCTCGCTCGTGTGCGGGAAGAAGGCGACGAGGGTGCGGACGGCCTCGGGGCGCGGCACCACGCGCAGGGTGATCCGGGTCGCGACGCCGAGGGTGCCCTCCGAGCCGACGAACGCCCCGACCAGGTCGTACCCGGGCACGTCGAGCTCCTTGCCGCCCAGCGCCACGAGCTCGCCGTCCGGCAGGACGACCTCGAGTCCGGTCACGTAGTTGGTCGTGAAGCCGTACTTGAAGCAGTGCGCGCCGCCCGAGTTCTCGGCCACGTTGCCGCCGATCGAGCAGACGATCTGCGACGACGGGTCGGGCGGGAAGAAGTGCGTGGGCGCCACCGCGTGCGAGACGGCGAGGTTCGTGACCCCGGGCTCGACGACGACCCGCTGGTTGGGGAGGTCGACCTCCACGATCCGGCGCAGGCGCGTGAGCACGATCAGCACGCCCTCCTCGACCGGCAGCGCGCCGCCGGAGAGGCCGGAGCCGGCGCCGCGAGCGACCCAAGGGACGCCGGCGCGGTGACACGCGGCCACAATCTCGCGCACCTGGTCCGCGGTGTCCGGCAGGACCGCCGCACGCGGGACGGCCTGGTACTGGAGCAGGCCGTCCGACTCGTAGGTGCGGAGCGCGTGCGGGTGCGTGACCACGTGGTCGGGCGCGCAGATGCGGCGCAGCTCTTCGAGTAGGTCAGCCACCCCAAGAGGATGACGCAAACGTGACGGGCGCCCCCTGGGGGACGCCCGTCTGCCTCGCTCCGCCTGCGGCCGGGCTAGCCGGCCGCCCGGAGTCTCAGCTCATGCCCGCCGCGGGGCGCATGCCGTGGTAGTCCGGCGTGTGCTCCCAGTCGGCGTCGCTCTCGCGGAGGACCATCAGGCCCATCGACCCGAGGCCGACGAGCGTGAGGGCCGCCCCGACGATGGCCAGCGCGAGCAGGCCCGCCGGGAACGCGACGTTGATGCAGACGATGCCGATCGCGAAGAGCAGCGCCATCCACCAGTCGACCACGCGCGCCTGCCAGAGGCCGGCCGCGAGTACGACCACGCCGACACAGCCGAGGTAGCCGACGATGTAGATCGGCACCACGGTGCCGGCGTCGTGCAGCAGGCGGTCGAGGACGAGCACGTTCGCCGCGCTGTCCGCGCCGTGCCGCGCCATCTCCCAGATCACGAACGCCACGCCCTGACCGACCAGCGAGGCGAAGACACCCACCAGCGTGAGCGATCCGCCGAGCGCCGAATAGCCCGGCCGCCGCTCGCGCAGCATGTGCATCAGCCCTAGCACTGCCGGCACGACCAGCACGAGGCCGATCGTCGCGATGACGTTTGCCATGTAGAAGCGGTCGACGTTCTCGGCCGCGGTACTGAGCGTTGCTCCCGCCTTGGTCTCGAGCTCGGGCGAGATCACGAACGCCACGAGGAAGAGCAGCGGAGCGAGAAGCATGCAGGCCCCCGCGACCATCTTGCGGAGGTGCTGCGAGTCCGAAAAGCCCATCAAAACCCTCCTTCTGGGTCCTGTGGAAACTCCTGATGCGCACTTTACACCCGCAAGTGCGGTTCGTTACGAGCGGGGGTCCAGCTCAAGACCCTGGCGGAGCTGCGCACCGCGGGCGCCGTCACCGACGAGGAGTTCGAGACCGCGAAGGACCGCGTCCTGTCCGAGTGAAACACGGGGCCAGGCCCCCTGTTTCACCGCGCCTCCGCCAGCGACCGCACCACCGCCTCGTAGAACCCCTCGCCCATCGCCGCCTCGGTGACCTCCACGTTGGCGGCACCGGCGATCGCCTCGCGCACCGACGGGTCGCGCTCCAGCGCGTTCGCCACCAGGAAGAAGCGGCCGACCACCCGCGCGACGTCCAGGTCCTCCTTCGAGTCGCCCACGCCCACGCACTCCTCCGGCCTGTAGCCGCGGGCCTGCATGTGGCGGGCGACGGCGGCCGCCTTCGACGCCTCGCGCGGGATCAGGTGGTAGGCGTGCGGCGGGCCGGGCAGGTCCGGGAGCGACTCCTTCGGCGAGATCACGCCGTTGTCGACCAGGCGCAGCGCGCCGTGGCCGTTCTCGGCCAGCAGCCGGTCCCCCTCGGCGGTGTCCACCAGCCCCCGCATCAGGTGCGAGAACTGCCGGTCGCGGTGGAACGGCGCGTGCGGCTCGAGCCTGTCGGCGAACGCCTCGAGCAGGAGCGCCGGCGCGCCCGACTCGTCCACCTGCTCGTGCACCGTCTTCTCGGGCGTCGGCTGGAGGTCGCCGGTCAGGAACCACTCGTCGCGGTCGACCACGAGCCCGCAGCCGACCTCGTAGATGTACGACGTCTGCCCCAGCAGCCGCGCGTCCTCCATCACCTGCGCCTTGCGCCGGCCGGACTTGATCACGACCTCGACGCCGGCCCGGTGGCACGCCTCCAGCGCCCGAGCGGGCAGCAGCGTGAACGCTCCCTCGGCGTCGCGGAACAGCGACGCGCCGCGCCCGAGGAGCGTCCCGTCGAGGTCCGTGTAGACGCAGCGGATCGCCATCGGGCCGGCGCCTACTATGGCAACCGGTGGCGGTCACGCGCGAGAAGGCGCCCTGGGAGGGCCTGGTCGAGTCGGGGCGCGGCGAGCAGGTCGTCGCCGAGACTCGCTTCGGCGCACGCCGGGCGGCGACCGTCCCCGTTCCGGACGACCTCCACCCGAAGCTGCTCGAGGCGCTCGGGCGGGCGGGGATAGACGAGCTCTACACCCACCAGGCCGACGCTCTCGCCGCCGCGCGCGAGGGCCACACGATCGTCACCACCGGCACCGCCAGCGGCAAGTCGCTCGCCTTCAACCTGCCCGTTCTCGACACCCTCGCGCACGACGCCCGCGCCCGCGCCCTCTACCTCTACCCGACCAAGGCGCTGGCCCAGGACCAGGCCCGCAAGCTGAGCGAGCTGCGCGCGCCGTTCCTCCGCCACGCGATCTACGACGGCGACACCCCGCGCGACGAGCGCCGCCCGATCCGCGGGAAGTCGAACCTGATCCTCACCAACCCCGACATGCTCCACGTGAGCACGCTCTCCCAGCACCGTCAGTGGGGCGACGTGCTGGCCAACCTCGCCTGGGTCGTCGTCGACGAGGCGCACGTCTACCGCGGGGTGTTCGGCTCGCACGTGGCCAACGTCCTGCGCCGGCTGCGCCGGCTCGCACGCGCCTATGGCACCGAGCCGCGCTTCGTGCTGGCGAGCGCCACGATCGCCAACCCGCGGGACCTCGCCGAGCGCCTGATCGGCGACGAGTGCCGGCTGGTCGACCGCGACGGCGCGCCGCAGGCCCAGCGCAAGGTCGTGATGTGGAACCCGCCGCTCCTCGACGAGTCGACCGGCAAGCGCGTCTCCGTCCTGACTGAGGCGTCGACCGTCCTCGCCCAGCTCATGGAGGAGGGCGTGCGGACGATCTGCTTCATGCGCTCGCGCCGCGGCGTCGAGCTCGTGCAGCGCTTCACCAGCCTGCGGCTCGAGGACCAGGGCCGCGCCGACCTGGCCGAGCGGATCGCCCCCTACCGCGCCGGCTACACGCCGTCGCAGCGGCGCGACATCGAGCGCCGCCTGTCAGACGGCGAGCTGCTGGCGGTGGTCGCCACGAACGCGCTCGAGCTCGGGATCGACGTCGGCGACCTCGAGGCGGCGATCTGCGTCACGTTCCCGGGCACCGTCGCGTCGCTGCGGCAGATGTGGGGCCGCGCCGGGCGGCGCGCCACCGGCCTCGCCATGTACGTCGCCGGCGAGGACGCGCTCGACCAGTTCTTCTGCCGCCACCCGGAGGACTTCCTGGACCGGCCGGTGGAGTCGGCGATCCTCGACCACGAGTCGGAGTCGATTCACCTGCCGCACCTCGTCGCCGCCGCCTACGAGCTGCCGCTGACGAGCGAGGACCGCGAGATCCTCGGGCCGCGCTGGGAGGCGCACGCCGAGCGGCTCGTGCGCCTCGGCCAGCTCCGCGAGCGCGGCGGCCGCTACCTGCCGCGCGGCGAGGGCTACCCGGCCGCGCGGATCTCGCTGCGGTCCGCGTCGATCGACGCGTTCTCCGTCGTCGAGGACCGGCGCGGCGAGATGCTCGGGACCGTCGAGGCCGCGCGCGCCCACTCGACGGTCCACCCGGGCGCCGTCTACCTGCACCTCGGCCAGAGCTACGAGGTGCAGGAGCTCGACCTGCGCGGCCGCCAGGCGATCGTGCGCGAGTTCTCGGGCGACTGGTACACGCAGCCGAAGAAGGAGACCGAGACCTACATCGAGGAGGTCGCGCGCCAGCGGATGCTCGGCACGGTCGAGCTGAACTTCGGGATGGTCTCGGTGAGCGAGGAGGTCGTCGCGTTCCAGAAGAAGCGCGTGTCCGACCACGAGGTGCTCGACCTGCTCCCGGTCGAGCTGCCCGAGCAGCGCTTCGCCACGCAGGCGCTCTGGTACGTGCTGCCGGAGTCGCTGCTCGAGGAGGAGTTCCCGCTCGACGTGCTCCAGGGGTCGCTGCACGCGGCCGAGCACGCGCAGATCGCCGTGCTGCCGCTGATCGCGATGTGCGACCGCTGGGACATCGGCGGGCTGTCGACGGCATTCCACCATCAGACCGGCCGGCCGACCGTCTTCATCTACGACGGCCACCCCGGGGGCGTCGGCATCACGCGCGCCGGGTTCGACGCGTTCGAGCGCCTCGTGGAGGACGCGCTGCGGCTGATCGGCGAGTGCCCGTGCCGGGACGGCTGCCCGTCGTGCGTGCAGTCGCCCAAGTGCGGGAACCTCAACGAGCCGCTGTCGAAGAACGGCGCCGTGGAGCTGCTGCGGCGCGTGCAGGACGCCTGAGCGGCCTCAAGGTTCACCCAGTCGAGCCGACCTGATGGGGGATGGGTTGCCGCCCCTTCGCCGCCGTGTCGCTGGCTGCCGTCGCCCTCGCGTCGGCGGCCGCTCCAGCGCTCGCCACCTCGACGGGCGGCGCCGCCGTGCCGTCGAGCGTCTCGAACGCCGACGGCTCGGAGGTCCCCGCCACGGGCGGCGCCGCCGCGCAGG
>DATENL010000330.1:0-9726 GCA_035275105.1 Thermoleophilaceae bacterium | reverse complement strand
CGAGTCCGACAAGCAGGGCATCCGGCTCGTGATCGAGCTGAAGCGCAACGAGAACCCCAAGATCGTTCTCAACAAGCTCTACAAGCACACCCAGCTGCAGACGACCTTCGGCGTGAACATGGTCGCGCTGGTCGACAACGTGCCGCGCTCGCTCGGGCTGCTGCCGATCATCAAGAACTACGTCGACCACCAGCGCGACGTGGTGGTGCGCCGCACGAAGTACGAGCTACGGGGGGCCGAGAGCCGGCTGCACATCCTCGAGGGCCTGCTCATCGCGATCGCCGACATCGACGCGGTGATCAACCTGATCCGCTCGTCGAGCGACCCCGACGCGGCGCGCGACGCCCTGATGGAGCGCTTCGAGCTCTCCCGCATCCAGGCGCAGGCGATCCTCGACATGCGCCTCGCCCGGCTCACCGCGCTCGAGGCCGACAAGGTCCAGCAGGAGCACGACGACACGCTCGAGCGCATCAAGGAGCTGCGCGAGCTGCTGGGCGACGAGGCGAAGGTCATGGCGCTCATCAAGGAGGAGCTGCTCGAGATCCGCGAGCGCTACGGCGACGAACGGCGCACGCAGATCACGCACTCCGAGGACGAGATCGACATCGAGGACCTGATCGCCGACCAGCAGATGGTCATCGCGATCACGAAGTCCGGCTACATCAAGTCGCTGCCGCTCGCCACCTACCGCAGCCAGCGCCGCGGGGGCGTCGGCGTGACGGGCATGGAGATGAAGGACGACGACTACATCGAGCACCTCTTCGTGTGCTCGACGCACGACTACCTGCTGTTCTTCACGAACCGGGGCAAGGTCTACCGGCAGAAGGTCTACGAGCTGCCCGAGGCGTCGCGTACCGCTAAGGGCCGAGCGCTCGTGAACGTGCTGCCGCTGCGCGAGGGCGAGGAGGTGCGCGCGGTCCTGTCCACGCGCGACTTCTCCGAGGACAGGTTCCTGGTCTTCGCCACCCGCAAGGGCCAGATCAAGAAGACCGAGTTCAAGGCCTACAACACGCCCATCAAGGCCGACGGGATCATCGCGATCAACATCCGCGACGACGACGAGCTGGTGGCCGTCCGCCGCACGAGCGGCAACGACGACATCATCATGGTCTCGCGCTCGGGTCAGGCCGCGCGCTTCAACGAGACCGAGGCGCGGGCCATGGGCCGCGACACCGGCGGCGTGCGCGGGATGAACGTCTCGCGGGGCGACAACCGCGTGATCGCGATGGACGTCGCGCGCGACGACACGCAGCTCCTCGTGGTCACGGAGAACGGCTACGGCAAGCGCACGCCGATCGCCGACTACCCCGTCAAGGGCCGCGGCACGATGGGCGTCAAGACGATCCAGCTCACCGAGAAGAAGGGCGCGCTCGCGGGCGCGATGATCGTGCGCGAGCACCACGACCTCGTCTTCATCTCGCAGAACGGGATGGTCCAGCGGACGAACGCGGGCGGCATCTCGTGCTACGGCCGGGCGTCTCAGGGCGTGAAGGTGATGAACCTCCGCGAGGACGACCTGGTCAGCGCCGTCGCGCTGGTCATGGAGACGAACGCCGACACCGGCGCGAAGGCCGCCGACGAGCTGGCCGGCGCGGATGGCGAGCCGGTCGCCGCGGACGACGGCGGCGTCGCGGCCGCGACGGTCGAGGTCGACCCGGCGTCCGAAAACGGCGCCGGCTGAGCGAGTGGCCGCCGACGCGAGCGTCCTCGCCCGGAGCGGCGTGAGGATCGACCACGTTGCCGTCGCGGTCGAGGACCTCGACGCCGCGATCGAGACGTACGAGCGGACGCTCGGCTTCGAGCTCGTGAAGAGGAGCGAGGTCGAGGGCCGGGCGAGCGGGATGGTCCTCGCCGAGATGCGGGCCGGGCCGGTCACGTTCGTCCTCGTTCAGGGCACCTCGCCCGAGTCCCAGGTGAGCCGCTTCGTCGAGCACCACGGCCCGGGGGTCCAGCACGTCGCGATCGAGGTCGACGGCCTCCCGGAGCTGGTCGGGGACCTCGACGGCCGCGGCTGCGAGCTGATGACCGGCGTGATCCGCAGTCCGGGGCTCGAGCAGGCGTTCACCCGCCGCGACCCCACGTCCGGCGTGCAGCTCGAGCTGATCAGCCGTGGCTCCGAGCAGGGCTTTTCCGAGAGCAACATCACCGAGCTGTTCGAGGCGATGGAGCGCGAGAACGCCTACTGACGGTTCCGGCCGCAGGCCGCCCGCGGCGCCGGCTGACGCCTGTGCTTCAATGGGATCACCAGGGAAAGGAGGTGGTCCTACTGAGTCACAAATCTGTCGGGACCCTGGAGGTGTCCGGCCACTAGGTCGGCGCTGGACCGCCTAGGGGAACACCACCCCGGGCACCGTCGGTAGCGGAGGTCGGAATTGGTCCCTCCGGCCGGTGAGAGCGAAATCGTCGGGCCGCGCCCTCGGGCCCCGTCCGGCGCCAGTAGCGACCGCCTCAGTGCCGCCGTCGATCAAATCCAGTTCAGTTTTCGAGGGGCGCCCCGCGGGGCGCCCCTCGTGCGTTTGCCCCGCGAGATCGTCTCCCAGCCCGGCGCCTGGCGGCCGCTCAAGGCGTATCGTGCATGCCGTGAGTCGGGTCTGGCGGGTGAGCGCGCTGGCGGCGTGCTTCTGGGGTGCGCTGCTCGTTGCCGCGAGCGCCGGCGCCGGCGCGGCCCCGCGCGTGGCCGTCATGCATGGCAAGAGCGTCTACACGCGCATCTTTCCCGCCAACCGCTTCACGGTGCGAGACAAGCGCCAGCTCACCGGCCGGCGCGTGCATTTCAAGCGCGGCCGCGACTTCCCGAACGTCGGCGGCAAGATCCGGCGGCGCTGCACGAGCAAGACGTACTCGATCTGCGACGGCATCGCGCAGCTCAACAAGCTCGACGGGTTCGACCTCCAGCCGCGGGTGACCGTCCCGTTCACCGGCTCGATCCGGCTCGGATCCGTGAGCGACAAGAACTTCTTCATCACCGACGCGCACGGCAGGTTCGTGTCTGGACTGCGCCAGGTCACCTTCGACCCCGCGACGCACCGGCTCGCGGGCATCAGCCTCGCGTTCCTCAGCGAGCGCACCAGGTACCGCGTGCACGTAACGGACGGGATCCGCGACGCCAAGGGCAGGCGCGTGAGGGCGTGCCGGAAGGGCGCCTGCGTGTCGACGTTCACGACCCGCTCCGCCGACACGCTCATCCGCATCCGCCGCTCGCTCGACCTGCCGTTCTCGAACGGCAGGAACGCGTACCGGCTCGCCGGCTTCCCGAGCGCCGCGAGCCGCAGGCTGGCGTTCGTGCAGAAGGGCAAGGCGGATGTGTTCCTGGCGTCGACCGTCGCGCCGTCGGTGGCGGACCCGCTGAACGGCATGACGCGGACCGACCAGGTGAAGGCGAACCCGAAGGCGGCCGGCGCGTTCGAGTCGGCGGCCGTGCCCAACCTCAACCCGCAGCCGTCGGCCGGCTACTACGCGTTCGGCAGCTTCCTGTCGCCGCGCTACCAGTACGCGTCGGCCAGCGGGCACCAGGACAGGCGCTACGGGAACGGCGGGGGCCACACCGACGGCGAGATCCCGCCGATCCCCAGCAGGCGCACCGCGAAGCCGTTCGGCGCCGACCGGATCGGCGCAACCGTGGTGACCCCGAACCCCGTCACGTTCCCGCCGCCGTGGCCGGCGGCCGTCTACGGGCCCGGCTTCACCCGCAGCCACTACGACATCTTCGTGACCGCCGACTACAACGCCGCGCGCGGGATCCTCACGGTCGCCACCGATCCCGCCGGCCACGCCTACGGGCCGCGGAGCACGACGACAGTCACGGCGGCGGGCCAGGACACCACCTTCCGCAGCTACGGCCGCGGGCGCGACCTCGACGGCGACGGGAAGATCGGCGACGGCCTCTACGACGGCGTGTCGCCGACCGGGCATTACCCGCGCAAGGGACGCGAGCTGCCCTCCCACAAGCCGATCGACGGGCTGCGCTCCGGCCTGATCCAGACGGTGGTCGACAACATGGCGCTCGGCCGGGCGCTCAGGGCCGGGCTCGACATCCCCGGGGTGGGCAAGGACGTTGTCGACCGGTCCCGGATCATGTACTACGGCCTGAGCTTCGGCGGGATCTACGGGACGATGCTCATGGGCACCGACCCGCTCTTCCACCGCGGCCTCCTGAACGTGCCGGGCGGGCCGATCGTCGACATCGCGCGGCTGTCCTCGTTCCGAGGCGACCTCGCGGACCAGCTCGCCCGCTCGCGGCCGAGCTTCAAGAACGGCGGCCCGGGCAACGACGGCTTCACCGAGGACCTGCCGCTCCGCCGCGAGAAGCCGCGCGTCATCGAGCACAAGGGAGCCGCGGACCTCCAGGAGCTGTTCGGCTACTCGAACTGGTACGAGCGCCCGGGCAGTCCGGAGACGCTCGCGCCGCGGATCCGGCTGCGGCCCGACCGCGCGTGGGCGAAGCGACCCAAGGAGATCGCGTTCCAGACCGCCTACGGAGACGGGACGGTGCCCAACTTCACCGCGGGGACCCTCTACCGCGCGGGCCGCCTGTTCGACCGCGTCGTCTACTACCGCAACGACAAGACGCCGACCTACGACTCCGACCCGCACGGCTTCCTAGCCGACCCGACCCTCGCCGGCCGCACCGCAGGCGAGCAGCAGCTCACCGAGTTCCTCGACACGGGCCAGCTCGTGAACACCAACCCGGAGATGCTCGAGGTCCCGATCGCCAACCCGCGCAACCTCGAGTGCCTGCACTACCCCGACCCGCAGACGGGCCAGGAGCAGGTGCGGGAGCCGTATCCCGCGAGCGGCGACTGCCCGTAGCGCTTGATCGCCCCCGCGCGAGCGGTTAGTTTCGCGCGGGGGGCGCCTCACCTACCCGGGAGGCACCTTGAAATCGCGCAGCGGACTCGTCTGGCTCGGAGCACTGGCGCTGATCCTCGTCGTTCCGCCGATCGCCGGCTCGGTCGTCGGCAGCGGCGACTCCACGCAGACTGTCGATCAGCGGCAGAACGCTCGACTCGATCGGCACTCGCAGCGCCTCAAGCAGCACGGGGCCCAGCTTCGGCGCCTCCGCAGGGTCGACGTCGGGGTCGCGCGCGGCTACATCCTCACCGACGGGGAGCGCATGGAGGCGATCAAGGGGGCGACCGTCGTGACGAGTCCGCTGTCGCGGACCGCCGGGGCTCCGACGATGGGAGGCCTCACCTTCCAGGTCGTCGCGGGACCGCACGACGAGGGCGTGCGGGTGCGCGGCGCGATCCGCTCGTCGATCGCCGGCGGCGGGAAGGGAGCGGCCATCGGCGCCCTCTTCGTCGTCTGCGCGCCGATGGGCGAAGGCACGTGCGCCGGCGGGTCCGTGAGCGCCGGCGAGACGGTCTGCGCCCTCAATGCCAGCTACAACGCCGGGCTCACGGTCCCGGTCCCGAAGGGGACCCCGCTCGACGACACCGCGTCGCCGAAGGCGACCGATGCCGACATCGCGAACGGCACGTGCGCCCTGCCGGGCCCGGGGCGCTACAGCGGCTTCCTGTCGTACAAGTTCGGGGAGGACAAGGAGTAGCGCGACGCGGGCGTCAGGCGGCCACGAGGTACGGCTGCCAGACGTCCGGCACGCGCGGGACCGCGACGTGCACGAAGATCGTCGGCTTGGGCGGCCGCGGCACGCGGCGCGGGTGCATCCCGGCCATCTTCGGCAGCCGGTCGCCCTTGCGCCGGTTGCACGGCGCGCAGCAGGTGACGATGTTGTCCCAGCCCGACGTGCCGCCCTTCGAGCGTGGGATCACGTGGTCGACCGTGAGGTTGCCGTGGTCCGAGCCGCAGTACTGGCAGGTCCAGCCGTCGCGGGCGAAGATCGCACGCCGCGTGATCTTGCGGCTGTGCGCGTCGCGCGGGATCCGGACGTACGACACGAGCCGGATGACCGCCGGCCGAGCCATCGTCATGTTCTCGGCGTGGAGCATGCGCTCGGTGCGCTCGAGCACCTCGGCCCGCTCCTTGAGGATGAGCACGACCGCGCGCCGAACCGTGCACACGTTGATCGGCTCGTAGGAGGCGTTCAGGACCAGGACGCGCGTCGTGTTCACGTCCGGAGCGAGTCTACCGGGGGGAATCGGGGTCCAGGACCGGGTACGAGCCTAGCACCTTGAGCGTCTGGACCCGCTCCGAGAGCGCGCTGAGCGCCTCGCTGACCCCCGCGTCCCCGGCCGCCCCCTCGAGGTCGGCGAAGAACATGTAGTGCCCGAGCCGGACCCGTCGGGGCCGCGACTCGATCTTCGTCAGGTTCACGCCGCGCTCCGCGAGCTCGCCGAGCACCCCGACCAGCGCGCCCGGCGACTCGTCGTTGAAGCCCCAGAAGACGATCGAGGTCTTGGTCGGGGCCGACACCGGCTCCGCGCCCTCCGGCGCGAGCCAGACGAACCGGGTGAGGTTGTCCGGGGCGTCCTGCACGCCCTCGGCGAGCAGCTCGCAGCCGTACATCTCAGCCGCCAGCCGCGGGCCGAGCGCGGCCACCGGGTCGGCGCTCCGGGCCGCCACCCGCACCGCCTCCGCGGTCGACGTGGCCGTCGCGGTCGCCGCGTCCGGCAGCCGCTCGCGCAGGAAGCCGGCGCACTGCGCAATCGCCTGCGGGTGCGAGACCACGAGCCGGACGTCGTCGAGGCCGAGGCCCGGCCGCGCGGCCAGGCAGTGCTCGATCGGCCTCACGACCTCGGCGACGATCCTGACCCGCTCGGCCTCGCCGGCGAGCGCGTCGAGCGTCGTCGTGACCGATCCCTCGAGCGAGTTCTCGATCGGCACTACCGCGCGGTCGGCGTCGCCGTCGTGCACGGCCATCACGGTCTCGTAGACGGTCGCGTAGGGAACCTCGTCGACGCCCGCCGGCGCCGACGCGCGCAGCGCCTCCTCGGCGAACGTCCCCTCGGGACCGAGGAAGGCGACCCGCACTAGCCGCTGGCCGCGGGCGTGGACAGCGCGGTGTCCACCGCCTGCTGCTCCTCCGGTGAGAGCTCGATCTCCGCCTCGCCCGCGTACAGCGCCTTCACGTAGAGCCGCGCCTGGTCGCGGTGGACGATCGACGAGAGCACCACGCCCGTCTTGTGCACGTCGAGCAGCGCGATCGAGCTCGACTGGTGACCCGACAGCTCGTTGTAGGCGTCGTAGCGAACGACCGACGTGTGCGCGATGCAGCCGTCGAGCCGCTGCTCGGTCACGTCCATCCGCTCGGCGATCCGCTGCATCGTCTCCTCGACCCACTCGCGCAGGTCCGCGAACCCCGTCTCCACACGCTCGGCGTGCGCGACGAGGTCGCGCTGCTCGGCGCCGCCGAGCACGGCCGACTGCGCCTGCCGCAGGCGCCGCAGCCGCGTGGCGAGGACCACCGCCAGAAGGAGGGCGAGCAGCGCGACGCCGCCCGCCGCCATCGCCACGATCCCCGTAGTCGAGGTCAGCTCGTCCATCGAGCCCCCAAACTAGCGCTACCGCGTGAAGATCGCGGGGTAGCTCGCGCGGTTGTTGTCGGTCTTCTCCTCGCCGGGGACGGGCTTGATGTTCACCCGGATCGTGACCGGCCGCCCGAGCGGTGGGGTCGCGGCGAGCGGGATCGTGACGACCTCCTGCTCGCCGGCGGCGATCGTGGGGATCGTCTGCTCGCGGACGATCGGCTTGCCCGCGCCGGTGATCGACAGCTGGACCACGACGTCGCGCTCGTCGTTCTCGCCGCCGTTCTGGACCGTCACGTCGAAGGCGAGCTTGGGGCTGACGGCGATCGACGTGGCCCCCGCCTCCGTCAGCGACTCGCCTCCGGGCTTGGCGGTCGTGCCGATCAGGCTCGTGCCGTGCAGCCCGGGCGCCACCGGCCCGCCCGTCCCGGTGCCGCTGCCGAGCCCCTGGAGCGCCCGCGAGACCACCGTCGGCCGCACCCACTGGAGGTCGGGAAGGAAGTGGCTGTTCGGCACGTTCACGTCCGCGAGCAGCTTCTCGCGCTTGAGCGGGTGCGTGAGGTTCGGGCGCACGCGCTGGGAGTAGATGACGTCGCTCGCGAGGAAGAGCTTCATCTGCTGCGAGATGCGCCCGACCGCCTCGCCCTTGTCCTGGCCGCTGAGTGCGCTGCGCAGCTCGCGGGCGATCGTCGCCATGCCGTCGCGGCGGAGCTCGAGCGCCTCCACGAAGTAGCGGTGGGCGCTCGACAGCTCGTCGGGGTGGTCGGTGCTCCGCGCGCGGTCGACCAGCCCCGCCGCCTCGCTCTCGTAGCCGTTCACGGCGTTCTGGAGCTGCACCTGGCCCTGGCTCGTGGGCTTGTCGAGCAGGGCGAAGAGGTTCTTGCTCTCGGTGTCGGAGGTCTGCACGATCGCGCCGACGTCACGCACGTAGTTGCGGAACGCGTCCTTGCGGGCGCTGTCGCGGCAGCTCTTGATGCCGAGGACGATCAGGAGCAGCAGCACGAACGCCAGACCGCCGGCCAGGAGCCGGCGGAGCAGGAGCGTTTGACGGTCGGTGCCGCGCCCGCGTGGAGGTGGCCTCCGGCGCGACGTCCTGCCTGGTCTGTCTTCTCGTTCGTCGAAGAAGGACACGGAGGGCTCCAGCCGCTTGACTCGGCGTGGCAGGCTATGCGGGCCGAAGTATCACATCACTACCGGCCGGGACCGGCCAGGGGCGATCATCGAGCGGCAGGTAGCCGCCCGATCGACCCGAAGACAGGATTCGTAGTGGAACGCCCACCGACGACCGAAGAAGACCGCACCGAGCGGGTCGGCGACGAGCCGACGGTCGCCCTCCGCGGCGGCCCCGCCGGCCTGCCTCCGCCCGCCCCCGGCGACCGAACGGAGCCGCTCCGCAGGGCCGGCAGCGGGCCGCTCCGGCGCGACCCGCTGGTTCTCGACCGCTACCGGCTCGAGCGCCGTCTCGGCGCCGGCGGGTTCGGTGTCGTCTGGCTGGCTTTCGACGAGAAGCTGGAGCGCGAGGTCGCGGTGAAGATCGTGGAGCGCGACGGCGGCGGCCCGGTGCCGGAGCGCGTGACCCGCGAGGCGCGCGTGGCGGCGCGCCTGAATCACCCGGGGATCGTCGCCCTCTACGAGCTCGGCGAGGACGACCACGCCGTCTACCTCGTATCGGAGCTCGTGCACGGGCGCACGATGGCCGAGCTCGGGAGCGCTGGCGCTCTCTCCGATCGCGACGTCGCCCGCATCGGCATGGCGCTGTGTGACGCGCTCGCGCACGCCCACCACCGCAAGGTCGTGCACCGCGACGTGAAGCCGCAGAACGTGATCGTCGCCGCCGAGCCCGCCGCGGGCTCGGGGTTCGCGAAGCTCGCGGACTTCGGGGTCGCGCACCTCGCCGCGGACGACCGGCTCACGCGCACGGGCGACGTGGTTGGAACGCTCGCGTACATGGCGCCGGAGCAGGCCGAGGGCGCACCGGTGACCGCCGCCGTCGACGTGTACGCGCTCGGGCTCACGCTGTACGAGGCCTGGGCTGGGACCAACCCGGTGCGCGGCGCCAGCCCCGCCGCAACCGCCCGGCGCCTCGGCCGCCGGCTGCCCGCGCTCGCCTCGTACCGGCCCGACCTCCCGGACGACCTGTGCGCCTGGATCGACGCCGCTCTCGACCCGATCCCGGCCCGGCGGCCGTCGCTCAAGACGCTGCGGCGCGCGCTGGCCGAGGCGGTGTCGGAGCTGGGCGACCAGGGCGGGCTGCACGAGCCCGAGACCCAGAGCCGCTTCGGGATCGCGTCCACCACGACGG
>DATENL010000329.1:0-14886 GCA_035275105.1 Thermoleophilaceae bacterium | reverse complement strand
CCGACGGCGCGCCGAGACCCGCCCGCCGGAGCCGCGCGCCGCGCGAGACTCGCCGGCCCCGTCACACGAAGCCGCGCCGCGACCTCGCCGGTCCGCGCGCGAAGCTGCTCGTGGGCGCAGGGCGTGCGCAGGGGGTCGAGCCCGCGGACATCGTCGGTGCGATCGTCGAGCACTCGCACCTCGAGGGCGAGGACGTGACCGGGGTCCGCGTGCTCGAGCGATTCAGCTTCGCCGAGGTCCCGGCGGACCGGGCCGGCGACGTCGTTCGCGACGTGACCGGGAAGCGAGTGCGGGGCACGGAGCTCCGCTTGGAGGTGGCGAATCGATGAGCACAGCGACCATGCACACGAACCACGGGCCGATCGAGATCGAGCTGTTCGACGGCGACGCCCCGAAGACGGTGGAGAACTTCCGCAAGCTGTCCTCGGACGGCTTCTACGACGGTCTTGTCTTCCACCGCGTGATCAAGGACTTCATGATCCAGGGCGGCTGCCCGCAGGGCACGGGCACCGGCGGCCCCGGCTACACGTTCGAGGACGAGTTCAACGACCACAAGGTCGTCCGCGGCGCGCTGGCGATGGCCAACGCCGGACCGAACACGAACGGCAGCCAGTTCTTCATCGTCACGACCGACGCCGCGCCGTGGCTCGACGGCAAGCACACGGTGTTCGGGCGCGTGACGTCCGGGATGGACGCCGTCGACGCGATCGAGGGCGGCCCGACCGGTCCCGGCGACCGCCCCCAGGAGGACGCGGTCATCGAGCGGGTTGAGCTGTCGGCTTAGAATCCCCTCAGCAGACAATCGAGAAGGGATCGAGCATGGCGACCGTCGAGCACCAGTCCGCGGACATCTCCCAGAACGGGAGCGGCAACGGTCGCACCTTCGCGGTGGAGAACCCCGCGACGGGGGAGACGATCGCGCACCTGCCCGACATGGACGCAGCGCGGGTCGCGGAGCTGGTGGAGCGCGCTCGGGCGGCCCAGAAGGGCTGGGGCGAGGCGAGCTTCGACGACCGCGCCGCGGTGATGTACCACGCGCGCAAGTGGATGGTCGACAACCGCGACCGGATCGCGCAGACCGTCATGGACGAGACGGGGAAGACGCGCGAGGACGCGCTCACCGCGGACGTGTTCACGACGGCCGACGCGCTGAGCTTCTGGGCGAAGAAGGCGGAGTCGTACCTCGGCGACGAGCGCGTTCGCTCGCACTCGCTGTTCACGGTCGGCCGCAAGCTGATCGTGCGCTACCGGCCGTTCGGCGTGGTCGGCGTGATCGGCCCCTGGAACTACCCGATCGCCAACTGCTTCGGCGACGCGATCCCCGCGCTGATGGCGGGCAACTCGGTGATCCTCAAGCCGAGCGAGGTCACGCCGCTGTCGTCGCTGTTGATGGAGGAGTGCATGCGGGCGGCCGGCCTGCCCGAGGACGCGATGCTCGTGGCGACCGGCACCGGCGCGACCGGCGCCGCGGTGGTCGAGCAGACGGACATGATCCACTTCACGGGCTCGACCCGGACCGGCAAGAAGATCATGGGCAAGGCGGCGGAGACCCTGACCCCCGTGTCGCTCGAGCTCGGGGGCAAGGACCCCATGATCGTGCTGCGCGACGCGGACGTGGAGCGCGCCGCCAACACCGCCGTCTACTGGGGGATGGCCAACGGCGGGCAGATCTGCATGTCGATCGAGCGGATCTACGTCGAGGAGCCTGTGTATGACGAGTTCGTCGCGAAGGTGGTCGAGAAGACGCGCGAGTTGCGCCAGGGCCAGTCCAGCGGTCCGGCGTCGGTCGAGGTCGGGGCGGTCACGTTCGAGCCGCAGGTCGAGATCATCGAGCGGCACATCCGCGACGCCGTCGACAAGGGCGCCGAGGTAAAGCTGGGCGGCAAGCTCGCCGACGGGCCGGGCCGCTACTTCCAGCCGACCGTCCTGACGGGCGTCGACCACTCGATGGAGATCATGACCGAGGAGACGTTCGGGCCGACGCTGCCGATCATGAAGGTCCGCGACGCCGACGAGGCGCTGCGACTCGCCAACGACACCCGCTACGGGCTCAACTCGAGCGTGTTCACGCGCGACCTCGAGCGCGGCGAGCAGATCGCGCGGTCGCTGACCGCCGGCAACGCGTGCGTGAACGACGCGGTGATCAACTACGGCGCCACGGAGATGCCGTTCGGCGGCGCCGGCGAGTCCGGCGTGGGCGTGCGGCACGGGGCGGCCGGGATCCAGAAGTACTGCCAGGTGCAGTCGATCGCGGTCACGCGCTTCGCCGGCAAGAAGGAGCTGTACTACTTCCCGTACTCGAAGGGGCGGAGCAAGCTGCTCGAGCGCCTGTCCGTGTTCATGTACGGCCGCGTGCCGAAGAAGTACCGCTGAGCTAGGCCGCGGCGAGGCCGCGGTCGCGCGCCTCGAGCGTCGCGCGGCGCACGACCTCCGACGGGACGTCGTGGGCGGCGAGGAAGTCGTCGAGGTGGCGCCAGCTCGTGTCCTTCGCGCCGCGGCCGGTGAGCACCCCGAGGTGACCGCCGGGCGCGCGAACGACCCGGACGTCGGACGCGCCCGTCAGTAGGCCCTCGACGGCCACGACCGCGTCGGCGGGCGCGAGGACGTCGTTCTGACCCGCGACCACGAGCACCGGCGCGGTCACGTTCGCCAGGTCGATGGTGCGGTCGCCGAGGTCGAACCGCCCCTCGGCGAGGTCGTTCATGCGGAAGAAGCGGTGGTAGAGCTGCGCGAACGTGCGCCCCGGGTAGGCGAGCATGTTCGCCATGTAGTCGTCGACCGCCTCGATGTGGGCGAGCAGGTCGCGGTCGCCGATGTTGCGCAGGAGCGTGAGCGGCTTCGTGATCCGCTTGTCGAGCGCCGTCAGCTGGAAGCCCATCGAGACGAGCGGGGCGGGCGCGCCGCCCAGGGCCGAGTAGAGGCCGGTGACCAGACGCCCGCCGGTGAGCTCGGCGAGGCGCCGGATCGGCGCCATCGTGCGGACCTTCGCGAAGTCGAACGGGCTCGCGACGAGCGAGACGGACCGGACGGGCAGGTCGTTGCCGGCCACCGCGAGCAGCGACATGATGCCGCCGAGGCACCAGCCGACGACCTGCACCGGCAGGTCACACGCGTCCTCCGAGACCGCCTCGACGGCAGACGGGATCACGTCGTCGACCCAGTGCTCGAGCCCGAGCTGGCGGTCGCTGAACGAGATCGGCCCGTAGTCGACGAGGTAGGTCGGGTAGCCGAGCGCGAGCAGGTGCTGGGCCACGCTCGCTCCGCGGCGGAGGTCGAAGCAGCGGGCCGGTGCGGCGAGCGGCGGCACGAGCAGCACCGGGGCGCGGCGCCGGCCGCGGTTGGTGGGCCGGTAGCGGTGGACGGTCCGCTGCGGCCCCTCGTCGATGATCGTGCTCGCCGCCGGAGTCAGGTCGGCCACGCCCGGCCCGAGCGTCATGTCCCACGCGTTCGCGCAGGCGTCGAAGATCCCGTCGATTCCCCTCACCTGCAGCGAGTTTAGGGGCGAGGTGTCCATTATTGGCACCTATAGCTGCCCAAAATGGACACTGTGTCGTGCAACAGGGGCCATGCAACAGGGGCCAGGCCACCTGTTGCACTAGAACATGCCGTTGTCGTTCTCGGACTCCGCGGGGACGGGTTGGAGCACGTCCCAGTGCTCGACCACCCGGCCCTCCTCGTCGAAGCGGAAGATGTCGATCCCCGCGTACTCCTGGTCGCCGGGCCAGGCCTGGTGGCAGTGGAGGACGACCAGGTCGTCCTCGGCGATCGCTCGCTTGAACTCCACCCGCTTGCCCGGGTACTCGGCGGCCATCCGCTCGAAGTACTCGACGAAGGCGTCCTTGCCGTCGCCCACGTCCGGGTTGTGCTGGACGTACTCGTCGCCCGCGTAGCGTTCGATCGCCTCACGCGGTTGGCACTGGTTGAACATCAGGTCGTAGAACTCCATCGCCGCGCGCTTGTTGTCCGCGGCGCTCACCCGAGCTCGACGTCGAGGAGGCGCCGAAGCTCCGGGATCGTCCCGTCGGCGCCGCGGTGCAGGATCGCCGTCATGCCCACGGCCTCCGCGCCCTCGCAGTTCTCGCGCAGGTCGTCGACGAACACGCACTCCTCGGGCGTGACGCCGAGCCGCTCGGCGCCGAGCCGGAAGATCTCCGGCTCGGGCTTGTGCAGGCCGACCTCGCCGGAGATGACCGTCGCGTCGAACAGCTCGTCGGCGTCCACGCGGTCGTAGGACGCGCCGCCCCACGAGTTCGAGATCAGGCCGGTGGGCCTTCCGCTCTCCCTCACGCGCCGCACCGCGTCGACCATCCGGTCGTCGGCGCGCACGCCCGCGAACAGCCGCTGCACCATGCCCTCCGCCTCGCGGACGCCGAGCAGGGGCGCGAAGCGCTGCTCGAACTCGGGGATCTCGACCTCGCCCCGCTCGAGCTGCCGCAGGAGCGCGAGCCCCTCGCCGCGCTCGCGGAAGAGCTTCCTGACCGCGTCCGGGTCGAGGCCCTCCGCCTCGGAGAAGGCGCGGAACGACTCGAACACGTTCGTGGTGAGGACGCCGCCGAAGTCGACGATCAGGGCGCTCGCCATCTAGGTCGAGGGCGCCGGAAGCTTCGTGATCTCGTGCGCCGCCTCGGCGAGCTGCGGGACACCCTTGTCGAACAGCGCGAGGTACGGGTCGTCGGTCGTCCCGGCGAGCGAGCGCTTGTAGTTGCCCTCCATGAAGACCGCGGCCTTCCACAGGGCGAGCGCCTGGTACCAGCGCAGGTCTGACATCGACCGGCCGGTGCGCTCCTCGTAGCGGGCGATCAGCTCGTCGCGCGTGAGGAAGCCCTCGGCGTGGGTGACCGTGAGGCGGTCGAACATCGTCTCGAGCCGCTCCGCGTCGCTCGGCTCGGACCAGGTGGCGGTCAGGTACCCGATGTCGGCCAGCGGATCGCCGATCGTGGCCATCTCCCAGTCGAAGATCGCGACCAGCCGCGCCGGCGCGCCCTCCGCGAACATCGTGTTCCCGAGGCGGTAGTCGCCGTGCACGATCGTGGCGGACGGCGACTCCGGCTTGTTGGCGGCGAGCCACTCGCCCACCTCCTGCACGAGCGGAAGGTCGCGCGTCTTGTTGACGTCCCACAAACCCCCGAAGCGGCGGAGCTGCCGGTCGAGGTAGCCGGTCGGCTTGCCGAACCCGTCGAGGCCGCAGGCGCGCCAGTCGACGGCATGCATCTCGGCGAGCGCGTCGATCAGCTCGGCGCAGATCCGCCGCCGCTCGTCGGGGTTCGAGAGCACGTCGGGCACCGACGTCGACATAACGACGCCCTCGAGGTACTCCATGACGTAGAAGGGGACGCCCATGATCGACTCGTCGTCGCACACGTCGAGGACCCGGGGGGTCCTGACGTCCGCGTCCTGGACCGCCGTGAGGAGCCGCGCCTCGCGAAGGACGTCGTGAGCGGTCGGCGGCAGCGGCGGTCGCGGCGGGCGGCGGACCACGAAGCGCTCGCCCCCGCGCTCGATCAGGTAGGTGATGTTCGAGTGCCCCTCGCCGATCCGGCTGGCCTCGAGCGGGCCCTCCCCGAGCCCGCTTGCGTCCATGTGCTCGGCGAGCGGCTCGCGGACGATGAGCGGCGCGAGCTCCTGCTGCTCGGCCTCGGCCGCGGTGTCGACGACGTCGGGCATGCGAGCGGAATCCTTACACGGCGCGACGCCTGCCACCCCAACCGTCGTGACATACGCCCCGGTTGGGGGATCTACGTGACCGACCTCACGCAATCCGCCGCCGAACCGGGAAATTTCCTGAGCAATGGCGCGCGCGGGGAACGGACGCTGGGCAGCGGTACCGCTGATCGCGGTGGCCGCGGTGCTCGTGTGGGCGGCGATCGGCGTTGCGGCGGAGTCGAACGTGCCGACCGTGAGCAGCCTCCACGCGAACCCCAACACGTTCTGCGCCAAGCGCTCGGACACGTGCGCCAACCCGGGCACCACCCTCCGCTTCACCGTGGACACGGCCGCCAAGGTGCGCGGCGTCATCAGGCCGCGGTTCGAGAACACAGGCAACCTCGTGCTGTTCGTGAAGCAGTTCCCGAAGGGCGTGAACCGGGTGCGGATCAACGACTCGCGCCTGCGGCCCGGCACCTGGGTGATCCGCCTCCAGGCGACGAACTCGGTGGGCACCGGCGGCGTGGCGGTGCTTCATGTCAAGGTCGTCAAGAACGGCTGACCGAACCTTTTCCCGCGCGTCGCGTTATATGTAGGGGAATGCGGCGGGCGGCAATCATCCTCGCGCTGGCGGCGACGCTGGGCGCACTTCCCGGAGCGACGGCGCTCGCGGCCGACAAGAACGTCACGGCGAACACCACGGGCGCCGGCGGGGCGAACGAGCAGAACTTCTTCAATCCCGCGAGCGTGACGGTCCTCGTCGGGGACACCGTCTTCTGGCACAACAACAGCGGGAAGCACAACGTCCACTTCGCCAACGGGATGAAGCTCGGCGGCGACCCGGTCACGCACAGCTCCACCGCCAACAACTGGGACGCGCAGTTCACGTTCACCAAGCCCGGCACCTTCAAGTACTGGTGCGACGAGCACAGCGACGGCAGCTTCGGGATGGTCGCGAAGGTCGTCGTCACGGATCCGAACGCGCCTCCGAAGGTCAGCGACCTGAGCGCCAAGCCGTCGAAGTTCTGCACCAACAAGTCGAAGACGTGCGACAAGCGCGGCACGAAGATCAAGTTCACGCTGTCGAAGGCGGCGAAGGTGACCGGTCAGATCAAGCCGAAGGGCACAGACAAGCCGTTCAAGACCATCTTCGCCGACAAGCAGAAGCCCGCCGGCAAGAGCTCGATCGACTACGCGGGCAAGGGCCTCACGCCGCGCAAGTACCTCCTCCGCGTGCGCGCGAAGGACGCCCAGGGCCACACGTCGAAGTTCGCGCAGACGACCGTCCAGGTCGTCGACAACGGCTGACCGCCTAGATCTCGTCGAGGTGGCGGACGTTCGCCACGTCCGCGTCGTCGTCGCTCGGCTCGCCGTCGAACCAGGCGTCGAGGATCTCCTCGAGCAGCGGAGCGCTCGTCGCGCGCAGCGACAGCGCCAGCACGTTCGCGTCGTTCCACCGGCGCGCGCCACGCGCGGTCTCGGCGTCGCCGCACAGCGCCGCGCGGATGCCCTCGACCTTGTTCGCCGCGATCGACGCGCCCGTGCCGGTCCAGCAGCACACGACGGCCTGGTCGGCGCGCCCGTCGGCCACGTCCCGCGCCGCCGCCTCGCTCGCCCACGCCCAGTCGTCGCGCTCGTCCTGTGCGAGTGCGCCATGTGTCAGCAGCTCGTGGCCGCGGCTCCGTAGCTCCTGCACGACGCTCTCGGCAACTCCTGTCACCTCGTCGCTCGAAACGGCGATCCGCACGTGGACAGCGTAGAGAGCAACGCCTACCCTTGATCGCGGACTCGCAGTGCGCCGTACCGCCCTTCTAGCCGCCGCCGTGACGTGGATCACGGCCTTCGCGCTCGCCGCCGTTCCCGCGAGTGCCGCGACGCATACGAAGAGCTACACCTACCCCGTGTCGATGAAGCCGTACGAGGTGCGGCAGACGCTGAACTTCGTCGACCGGCCGAACGTCGACGGCTTCATCACCGGCATGAGCGTGAACGTCGTCAACGCCGACGGCAGCGCGGTGCCGATCCAGCGGCTGATGCTCCACCACATCGTCTTCTTCTCGATCGGGCAGCCGAACCCGACGTGCTCCGGCGCGTTCACGGGCTACGACTCGCGCCCGTTCCCCGTCGGCAACTACTCGACGCCGATCTACGGCGCCGGCGAGGAGCGCAACGTGCTCGTGCTGCCGAAGGGCTACGGCGTGCCGATCACCAAGCAGACCGGCGCGGACGCGTGGTCGAAGCTGCAGAAGCAGTGGGCGATGGTCTGGATGCTGATGAACCACCGCGGCGTGAGCGACCACGCCCAGATCAAGTACACGGTCACCTGGGACGACGCGACCAACCTCAAGCCGGTGAAGGGCTACTGGCTCGACGTGCGCAACTGCGACGCCGACCCCGTCTTCGACGTCCGCGGCGGGCGCAAGAAGGGCTCGACGCACCGGGAGACCTTCGACTACACGATGCCCGACGACGGCGTGATCGTCGCGGGCGGCGGGCACGTGCACGGCGGCGCGAAGAAGCTGAAGGTGTCGGAGCCCGACTGCTCGAACCGCACGGTCTTCCAGTCGAAGCCGGCGTGGGGCACGCGCGAGCACCCGTTCTACAACGTGAGGCCGATCCTGCACGAGCCGGGGCCGATCTCGATGAGCGGGATCCTCTCCCAAAAGGGCTATCCGATCGCCAGGGGCGAACGGGTGCGGCTGACCGCCGACTACGACGCGCAGCTCCCGCACACGCGCGTGATGGGGATCTCGATGATCTACGTGGCGCACCGCGACGTCGCCAAGTGCGGCAAGCCGCCGGGCGACATCCAGCACATCCAGCCGGCCGAGCTCCAGGGGCTGCCCTACCGCAAGCACACGCCGCGGTTCACCGTGCCGCTGACGGGCCTCGACAAGAACGGCAACGCCCACGAGATCGAGCAGCCCGCCGGCGCCCGCGTCGCGAGGGCCGACGGGGCGACGATCGGGGTCGGCAGCCACTTCTTCGGCCCGCCCAACGTCGCGGTCCAGCGCGGCAGCGCGCTCAACTGGAAGTTCAACAGCACCGGCTACGAGGGCCTGCACAACGTCACGCTGGCGAGCGGCCCGCGCGGGTTCTCGTCACCCAACCTCAACGACGGGCGCGAGTTCAAGTTCCGCTTCAAGGTGCCCGGCAAGTACAAGCTCTTCTGCGCGCTGCACCCGGTGCAGATGCAGCAGACCGTGCTCGTCAAGTAGCTCCCCGGCCTAACCTGGGCGCATGCCCGAGTTGCCCGAGGTGGAGATCGTCGCGCGCCGGCTCGACAGCGCGATAACCGGCGTCGAGGTGGAGTCCGCGATGGCGCCCGGCATGGTCACGATGAAGACGTTCCAGCCTCCGCTCGACTCGCTCGCCGGGCGCAGCGTGACCGGCGTCCGGCGGATCGGGAAGATGCCGGTGGTCGACTTCGGCGACCTGTCGCTGCTCGTGCACCTCATGTCCGCGGGACGGCTCCAGCTGTTCGGCGAGCGGGCGTCGCTGCGCGACAAGCGGTCGCGCCTCCTGATCCGCCTGGCCGACGGCCGCGAGCTGCGGCTGCGCGAGTTCGGCACGCAGCAGCGCGCGTGGGCGAAGCTGCTGACCCCCGGGGACCTGGCGGCCGACGAGGCCGTCGTGAAGCTGGGGCCCGAGGCCTACCCGGCGCCGCCCGTCGACGAGCTCGCGAGGCTGCTCGACCAGCCGCACCACCTGCACCCGATGCTCCGCGACCAGCGGACGATCGCCGGAATCGGCCGCTCCTGGGTCGACGAGATCCTCTGGACCGCCGAGCTGTCGCCGTTCCGCCGCGGCGCGGATCTCGAGCGCGAGGACGTGGAGCGGCTCCACGAGGCGATCGACGAGGTGCTCGGCGGAGCGCTGGAGCACTACGAGCAGGTGATCGGCGACTCGATCCCCGATAAGGCCCCGATGCCGCTGAAGGTGCACCGGCGCCACGGCGAGGCGTGTCCGCGGTGTGGGACGACGATCGAGGCGGTGCACTTCAAGGATTACGTGATGTGTTACTGCCCGCAGGAGCAGACGGGCGGTCGGGTCTTGAAGGATCGGCGGTTGTCGCGGCTGTTGAAGTGACTCTGCGCCAGGCGAGCCCATACCTTTAGGCGACAATGCCGCTCGCGGACCTCGGCGACTCCTTCCGCTCGTTCTTCGACGCGGTCGACCACTTCTTCGAGAGCCTCGCCGAGATCCAGTGGGGGTCGCTGGCGCTCGCGCTGGCCTTCTTCGGCATCTACCTGACGATCCGGGCGCGCGCGTCGTACAACGTCCTGCGCGCCGCGTATCCGCACGAGCCGATCCAGTTCCGCGAGATCTGGGCCGCCTACATGGCCGGCTACGGGTTCAACAACGTCATCCCCGCGCGCGGCGGCGACGTGATCCGGCTGTTCCTCACCCGCAGCGCGATCCCCAACTCGAGCTACCCGGCGGTTGCCGCGGCGTTCGTCGTGGACCTCGGCTTCGACCTCTGCGCGGGGGGTCTAGCGATCGTCTTCACGGCGACGCAGGGCGTGCTGCCGAAGCTGCCCGACCTCTCCAAGATCAACGCCTTCGACCTCTCGTACTTCATCGCCCATCCGCGCTTCGGGCTGTTCGTCCTCACCTTCGTCGCGATCGCGATCATCGCCGGCACGGCGATCCTGTCGGCGCGAGTACGCGCGTTCTGGACGCGGGTCAAGCAGGGGCTGACGGTGATCTTCGACCGCCGCCGCTACTTCCGGCAGGTGTGGGGCGTCCAGGCGATCGCGTGGCTGTTCCGCTTCACCGCCTTCTGGTTCATGCTCGAGGCGTTCAACATCGGCGCCTCGGTACGCAACGTCCTGCTGGTCCTCGGCGTGAACGCGATCGCATCGGCGCTGCCGTTCACGCCGGGCGGCGCCGGCGCCCAGCAGGCGCTGCTGGTGCAGGTGTTCGGCGCGGCGGCCGCGAGCGCGACGGTCGCGGCCTACTCGGTCGGCCAGCAGATCGCGATCGCGGCGTTCAGCTTCGGGGTGGGCTTCCTCGCGCTCTTCTTCATCTTCAGGATCCGCAGCTTCAAGGAGGTCATCCGCCGCGGGCAGGCCGACCGTGCGGCCGCCGACGGCGAGCCGGCTGCGGCGGGCTAGGTCCCGAAGCCCTCGCGCGCCTCGCGCACGAGGGTGACCGCCTCGGGGAACAGAAGCCGGATCGCGTCGCGCACCTCAGCGGCCTGCTGCTCGGCGTTCCCCTGGAGGTTCAGCCGCTGGATCGACGCCACGGTCATGTCGACCGCGAGCTTGATCGCGTTGTCGGCCCACGCCACCTTCTGCGCGCCCTGCATCTGCTCCGCGAGCTCGGCCATGCGGCGCCGGAGCTCCTCCGGGTCGCCGAACAGCCCGCCGAACGGATCTTCCTCTGAGGCCACGCACCGATTGTAGGCCGGTAAGCTCGTCGACCCCATGGGGCTCCCGCCGCCGAGCGACTCTTCGACGTGCCTCGTCACCGGGGCCTCGTCGGGGATCGGCGCCGAGATCGCGCGTCAGCTCGCGGCGCGCGGGCGCGGGGTGACGCTCACCGCCCGCCGCAAGGACCGGCTCCAGCAGCTCGCGGAGGAGCTGGCCGCGCGCCACGGCGTGCGCGCGGAGACCGTCGCGTGCGACCTGTCGTCGCCGGCGGCTCGCAAGCGGATGGTGGGGACGGTGGCGGAGCGCGGGCTCGAGGTCGACGTGCTGGTCAACAACGCGGGCTTCGGCAGCGCCGGCCGCTTCCAGGACCTCGACGGGGACTCCGAGCTGCGGATGGTGCGCACGAACGTCGAGGCGGTCGTCGACCTGTGCGCCGAGTACGTCCCGCGGATGGTCCAGCGGAGCCGCGGCGCGATCCTCAACGTGGCGTCGGTGGCCGCCTACCAACCGGTGCCGCGGCAGGCCACCTACGCGGCCACCAAGGCGTTCGTCCTCAGCTTCACGGAGGGCCTGCACGTGGACCTCAAGGGGACGGGCGTAACCGCCACCGCGCTCTGCCCGGGCCCGACGCGCACCGAGTTCGGCGAGGCGGCCGACATTCCAGAGGAGCTGTTCGACATCCCCGGCCTCGTCTACTCGGCCGAGCAGATGGCCGTCGCGGGCGTCGAGGCGATGGAGCGCGGGCGCCGCGCGGTGATCCCGGGCGCCACGAACCTCGTGGGCGCACTCGGCGGGCGGCTCATGCCGCGGGCGCTAGTGCTGCCCCTGATCGACCGCTTCTATCCCGTCGGCAAATAGGTCGGCGGGGTCCGGCGGGGAGAGGGTCCAGGCCTCCTCGAAGACCTCGACGCCGGCCTCGTCGTCCTCGAGGAGCGACTCGGCCTCGGTGCAGAAGGCCTCGATGACCTTCGGGTCGAACTGACCGCCGGCGCACGCCCGTAGCTCCGAGAGCGCGTCGCGGACCGAGATCGCCGGCTGGTAGGGCCGGTCGGTGGTCATCGCGTCGAAGGCGTCGCACGCCGCGATGATCCGCGCGCCGAGCGGGATGTCGTCGCCCACGAGCCCGTCCGGGTAGCCCTGCCCGTCGTAGCGCTCGTGCGAGTGGCGCACGAGGAGCCCGACCTGCCGCAGCGCGGGGGAGACCGCGAGGATGCGCTCGCCGATGATCGTGTGCTGGCGGATCAGCTCGAGTTCGCCGTCGTCGAGTCCCGCCGGCTTCTCCAGGATCGCGTCCGGCACCGCCATCTTGCCGATGTCGTGCAGCTCCGCCGCGCGCGTGACCTCGTCGACCTCGGTCGCGCTCATCGCGAGCCGCCGCGCCACGGCGTGAGCCAGCCGCGCAACCCCGCCGAGGTGCTCGTCGAGGTCCGGGCGCCGCTCGCGCAGGGCCTGGATGAGTGCGTCGCGCACCTGCTCGCCCTCGCGCGCCCGGCGGCGGTCGCCCTTCTGGCTGTACAGCCGCTGGTCCGCGAGCTGGAAGGCGGCGCTGACGTCGGTGGCCTCGGTCGGAATCACGATCGACCCGTAGGACGGTGCGACCGAGAAGCCCTGGCCGCGCTCGGACAGGGCGGCTACGGCCGCGTCGATCCTTGCCGGCAGCTCGCCGGTCGGCACGCGCAGCAGCGCGCAGAACTCGTCGCCGCCGAGCCGGTAGGCGCTACCCACCTCGCGCACCGACTTGTCGAGCGCGCCGCCGAGCCGCGCCAGGAGCGCGTCGCCCGCGGGGTGTCCGAAGGAGTCGTTGTAGCCCTTGAAGCCGTCGAGGTCGAACAGGACGAGGACCGTGGTGCCCTCGCGCACCAGCGCATCCTCGACGTCGGCCATCAGCCTGCGCCGGTTGCCGAGGCCCGTGAGCGCGTCGGTCAGCGCCTCGCGCTTGCTGCCCTCCGCCATCTGGATGTTCTCGAGCACCGTCAGCGCGAGCCGCACGACGATCAGGACGAGCGCCGAGACGGCGAGCTCGTAGCCGGCGAGCTCCAGGGAGTGGACGAGGCCGGAGAGGAGCAGGCCGAGCGCCGTGAGCGAGACCGCGACCGGGAAGAGGAGGAGGCGCAGGCTCGCGTCCTTGATCGGCGGCGTGACCGGCACCGGGCGCCAGGCCGTCTCGACGAGGATCAGAGCGGCCACGGTCCAGAGCCACTGAAGCCGCGGCTCGGCGCCGGTGTGGCCGGTCGCCGCCCACCAGAGCGAGAAGGAGTCAGTTACCGCGACGAGCCCGGAGGCGATCGTCACCGAGGCGAGCACGCGTCCGGGCCGCCAGCCGGTCATGGCCATCGTGAACAGACCGGACGCCACCAGCAGGAGGTCCGCCAGCGGGTAGCTGAGCGCCCCCACGACGTCGATCGTGGGTCCGCTCAGGTGCGCCAGCACGGGCGGGAAGAGGAACGACGCGACGATCGCGCAGACCGACAGCGCGCCGGCTAGGCCGTCGAGCCAGAGGGTCGTGAAGAACCCGTCGAGGCGCGCGCGCATCAGCGACATCGCCGCGACGACGGCGAGCGGGTAGAAGGCGAGCGACATCAGGTTCGGCGTCGAGAGCGGCCCGGTGGCGAGGCTCGGCGCGGCCGCGAAGATGACCTCGCCGCCGGCCCAGCTCAGGAGACCCGCGGCGAGCATCAGGAACGCGGGGCGGTTTCCGGGGATCCGGAGAGCGCGCGCGGCGCAGAGCAGGCCGGCGATCGCGAGCAGGCTGCCGGCGATCCAGTGCCCGGACGACGGCGGCAGCCAGGACTGGCTCGCGCCCGAGAGCGAGAGCGCCGCGTAGCCGACGACGGCGACGACGTACAGGCCCCTGACCGCGCCGAGGCGCGCGCGCGGCTTGGCGGGCTTGGTGCTGTTGGTCGAGCGGCTCATCGGGCTAGCAGGTCACGAAGAGGTGGAAGGGGGCGTCCCAGCGGACAGTCCACTGGCGGTACATCAGGACGGTGATCTTCTGGTTGTTGCCGGCCGTCTGCCCGACCCGCGCGTACCCGCCCTCGTTGTCGCTCGGGTCGATGACCCCCGTGTCGCCGGGGATCACGTAGTACGCGCAGCCGGTCACGTTGAAGTTCATCGTCACCTCGTAATGGCCGCCGCCCGGATGCGAGGTCGCCGTCACGTTGTCGCCGCGCGAGAACACGCCCGTCTCGCTGACGACCGCCCAACCGGCGGCGCCGTCCGGACCCTGGGGGCCCTGCGGTCCCGTCGCGCCCTGAGGGCCCTGGGCGCCGGTGGCGCCCTGAGGGCCCTGCGGCCCGGCCGGCCCCTGGGGGCCCGTCAGGCCGGTGGGACCGGTCGAGCCGGTTGCGCCCTGCGGTCCCTGGGGACCGGTCGCGCCGGTCACGCCCTGGAGGCCCTGCGGTCCGGTCGCGCCCTGGGGGCCCTGCGGTCCGGTCGCGCCCTGGGGGCCGGTCGCGCCCTGCGGTCCCTGGGGACCGACGGCTCCCTGGACACCCTGCGGCCCCTGCGGGCCGGCGTCTCCCTGAACACCCTGCGGGCCCTGAGGCCCGACGTCTCCCTGCGGACCCTGCGGACCCGTGTCGCCCTGCGGACCCGTGTCGCCCTGGGCGCCCTGCGGGCCAACCGGTCCCTGGGGCCCGGCGTCTCCCTGAACACCCTGCGGGCCCTGGGGCCCGACGTCTCCCTGCGGACCCTGGGGGCCCGCGTCGCCCTGGGCGCCCTGCGGCCCGGCGATGCCCTGCGATCCCTGGGGGCCCGCGTCGCCCTGCGGACCGGCGTCTCCCTGCGGTCCCTGCGGGCCAAGGTCGCCCTGCGGGCCGGCGATGCCCTGCTGCCCGTCCGCGCCGGCCGGACCCCGCGCCCCGGTGTC